>NZ_JAZQNU010000059.1:0-4499 GCF_045627485.1 Pedobacter sp.
CTACGATCTGACTTATCTAATTCAACAATAGCTTTAGCAATCGCTAAACGTACAGCCTCTGCCTGGCCTTTAATCCCGCCGCCAGCAACATTTACATTGATATCATATTGACCAACAAGTTCAGCTACTTCTAAACTTTGGTTAACAATATATTGTAAAGGTAATGTTGGGAAATATACTTTGTGATCTTTACCGTTTACGGTAATCGCTCCGTTGCCATCCTTTAAATAGATACGTGCAACAGCAGTTTTTCTTCTTCCTGAAGTGTTAGTAACTGACATTTCTTTCTTCCTTTAATTAAAGTGTAATGGTTGTTGGAGATTGTGCCTGGTGAGGATGCTCAGCACCTGCATAAACAAAAAGATTGGTGTATAATTTAGCACCAAGTTTTGTTTTAGGTAACATACCACGAACAGCTTTTTCGATAACACGTGTAGGGTGTTTCGCCATTAACTCTTTTGGAGAGATGAAACGTTGACCACCTGGGTAACCCGTGTAAGAAACATATTGTTTCTCACTGAATTTATTCCCGGTCAATTTAACCTTGTCTGCATTAATAACGATAACGTTATCGCCGCAGTCTACGTGTGGGGTGTAATCAGGCTTGTTTTTTCCACGGATGATCATTGCGATCTTCGATGACAAGCGCCCCAAAATCTCGCCTTGAGCATCAACAACAACCCACTGTTTGTTAACAGTTTTAGCATTGGCTGAGACAGTTTTGTAACTTAACGTATTCACTTGCTTGTATTTAATTTGTTAATAAATCATTTATTGCCCCTAAAATTTAGGGACTGCAAAGATAGATAGAAATCTTTTAATAATCAAACGATTAGCTAAAAAGAATAATTATCGCTTATAAACGAATGTTCTACTACCACTTGTACAAAGATAAAACTAAAACGCAGTAATGCGTGTTTATTACATATATTGACAATACAAACCTTAAAAATATGACAAAAGAGACTAAAATTATTGCAGGACTATTGGCAGGAGCTGCCTTAGGTGCAGCTGTGGCCTTAATATTATCTACTGATAAAGGAGACGACCTTAAAGAGAGTGTTTCTGATTGGCTTGCCGATATTATCGATTCCTCAAAAGACAAATTAGCAGATGTTGCCAGTACAGTAAAAGATTCGGTGAAAGATTCTATTGGCAAAGTAACCGCATAATTACCATGCTTTATTTGTGCTATTCTGGGAATAGCTGAGTTAAACGGTAATGACCGCTTAACTCAGCTTATGCCCTTTCCGCACTCACTATTGCCGGAACTCACGCTATTAGATGTTATACCTGGATCAGTTTGCAGATTTCCCATGGAGCCAGTTGTTCCACAACCTGGTTATTGGGTTTATTGCCATTATTACAGGTGTGGTCATTAAATTTATTTTAAAAAGGTCGTTTCTATTTTTCTCCAGGTATTGGGCCACCTTCGTTATCGGCTCAATTGTGAGGCGCCTGAGTAAGCCTGTAGGTGTCTTCCTCCCTCTTCTCTTACTCAATGTAGCTATAGCCTTTATGAAGCTAAGCCCAACCGGGCATCAACAACTCAATAGAGTGCTGGAGATTTTACTGACCATTAACTTCTGTATCCTCCTCATTCAGTTTATTAAAGTATTAGAGGATGGCTTTTACCATAACTACGACCTCTCCAAAGCCGACAATCTAAGAGAAAGAAAGCTGAGGACCCAACTGCAGTTTATCAGGAAATTTGCCGTAGGCTTAATTATCATCATTACCGCAGCCATAATTTTACTCAGCTTTGAAAGTATGCGCAAAATAGGAGCCGGGCTCTTAACCGGGGTCGGAATTGGGGGAATCATCATCGGTTTTGCCGCACAAAAATCACTAGGCAATCTTCTTGCTGGTTTTCAGATTGCTTTTACACAGCCTATTAGAATTGATGATGTAGTGATTGTGGAAGGAGAATGGGGAAGGGTAGAAGAAATCACTTTAACGTATGTAGTGGTCAACATTTGGGACCAGCGCCGGCTTATACTGCCCATTACTTATTTTATTGAGAAACCATTTCAAAACTGGACACGTGTTTCGGCAGAACTTTTGGGCACCGTATTTTTATACTTTGACTATAACCTGCCCATTTCGCCTTTACGAGAAGAACTTACCAAAATATTAACTAACAATCCTTTGTGGGATAAAAGGGTCAATGTGGTACAGGTAACAGACAATAAAGAAGCTACCGTTGAAGTGAGGTTTTTAATGAGCGCCAGGAATTCCTCAGAGGCATTTGACCTCCGCTGTATGGTAAGGGAGCATATGCTTGCCTTTGTACGGGACAACTATCCTGATAGTTTACCGAAAACAAGGCTTGAATACAAGCAAACTTCTTAATTTCATCCTTACCTTTGCGCCATGGATATTTTGGGCACCGCCTTACATGATTATTTCGTAAAAGGAACAGCAGAAACTTTATGGGTACACAATTCTTATGGTGAGGATGAGGTGATGCCCGTAGATTTATTTTTCAGAAGCGAACGAGAGATGCCAGATCTGGAACTAAAGGCACTGGAACTTTGCAGCGGTAAAGTATTAGATATTGGTGCAGGCGCCGGCAGTCATGCCCTGATTTTACAAGAAAGAAATTTCAACGTTACTGCCTTAGATATCTCCCCTACAGCGGTTTCCATCATGAAACAAAGAGGTGTTAAATGTGCCGTAGAACAAAATATCTTCGAATTAGAAGCCTCAGATTATGACACCCTGCTCTTCATGATGAATGGCATTGGTGTTACCGGTACGATTATCGGTTTTACGAACTTTCTTCAAAAAGCAAAAACCTATTTAAAACCCGGAGGTCAGTTGATTTTCGACAGTTCAGATATTTCTTATCTCTATCAGGAAATTCAATTCCCACTCAATGCCTATTATGGCGAAGTTGCCTTTAGTTATGAATACAAGCAACAGCGTGGAAAATGGTTCAAATGGGTATATATTGACCAGACTACCCTAAAGAACATAGCCGAAAGCAATGGCTGGCATTGTGAAATTATCATGGTTGATGAACATGACCAATACCTTGCTCAGCTAAAAATGCTTTAGCAGAATTGCATCTGCGGAACATTCGCTCCGCAGATGCAATAGAATAATTACGCCTGTTCTTCCCAGATCATGGCAATATTGATAATGGTCTGTACTGCTTTTTCCATGTCCTGTACAGATACCCACTCCTGTTTACCATGAAAAGCATGTTCACCAGCAAAGATATTAGGACAAGGCAAGCCCATTAAAGATAACCTTGAACCATCTGTTCCCCCTCTGATACTTTGTCTTTTTGGTACAATACCAGCTCTTTCAATGGCAAGTACACCATATTCAATTACCTGAGGATGTTGTTGAAGCACCTTCTTCATGTTGCGGTATTGCTCGCTAATTTTCAATTCATAAGTAGAATTAGGATAAGCTTTCAACACCTCTTCCACTACAGCCCTTAATGTTTGACCATGCTGAATCAACAAAGCATCGTCAAAATCACGCAGTATAAAATGCGCCTGTGCCTGCTCAACATTACCATGAATACTTACAGGATGAATAAATCCCTCTTTTTGCTGCGTAGCTTCTGGGGTTAATTTATCTTTTGGCAAGGCATCGAGTATGGCGCTGAGGATTTTAATGGCACTTTCCATTTTTCCTTTGGCAAAGCCAGGATGTGTACTTACCCCGTTAATGGTTAAAACAGCACCATCAGCAGAAAAAGTTTCATCTTCAATAGACCCTAATGTTTCTCCATCAATTGTATAGGCAAAATCAGCACCTAGTTTTTCAAGATCTACCTTATCTACCCCACGGCCAATTTCTTCATCAGGTGTAAATAAAATCTTAAACACGCCATGTTTTACTTCCGGATGGGCAACTAGAAAAGCCGCAGCTTCCATAATTTCTGCCAGTCCGGCTTTATTGTCTGCACCTAGCAAAGTGGTGCCACTGGCGGTGATGATGTCATTGCCAATTTGGTTTTTTAAATCCCTGTGCTCACTTTGTTTCAAGATGATCGTTTCATCATCGGGCAAAACAAGGTCCTGGCCCTGGTAATTATAATGAATAATCGGTTTAACATTTAAACCACTGCAATCAGGAGAAGTATCCATGTGCGAACAGAAACAGATCACAGGGACATTTTTAGTGGTCGTAGCAGGAATAGTTGCATACACATATCCATGCTGATCCAAGTGCGCATCAGCAATGCCAATCGCCAATAACTCCTCCACCAAAGTTCTGCCAAGGTTCTTTTGCTTCTCGGTAGAAGGGGTGGCTGGAGAATCTGGATCAGATTGTGTATCTATTTGCACGTACTTCTTAAAGCGTTCTTCTAAAGTTTTTGTGTTATTATGATATTTTAGCATAAATTTAAAAAAAATAAAGGTAAAGAAATTGAAAATAATCCTAACCAGCATCATCATCGCTTTTTCGTTAAATGTCGTCGCACAGTCTAATTTCTACAAGCTCAGCCTCGGTGGTGGCGCAGGATTAACCAGATCATA
>NZ_JAZQNU010000060.1:0-17871 GCF_045627485.1 Pedobacter sp.
GGTGTTTATCATAAAAATCTTCTATATCATGCAGTTTATAAACTTCTTTCCAGCCACCGCCATCGAAAGGTTTCATATAAGAAGGGAAGCCGGTATAATCAAAAATGGATTCCCAGTCCAACGGAAAGGCCAGGTTACTGAAAGAATCTGCTGAAGTATCTGACGGCCGGTCGTAGGACGGAATCAGTGCTGTTTTGGGAACAGGAATTCCTAGTTTGACCGCAAGCGCATTATTAAAAAACTTCTCATCGGCACTCTGCCAAAAAGGATTATTTATTACTGCCGTTCCTGTAATGGCGGCATTTTTAAGTGCGGACCTGTAAAAAGGAACACCCTGCGATATTCGGTCCACAATCACTGCATAGCCTAAGAGTTCGGCTTGCACGATTTTATCCAGGGTCACAAATTCTGCGGTGATGCCCTCAGGGGCCAACTCATTTACATGTTTAACAAAAGCTTCTGGAAAGGATCGTTCCTCTCCGAATAGTATTCCGATCTTTTTCATTTCGTATCTATATAAAATTTTTCAGTAGTAAAGTTTGCCTAAATAACATGGAAACTGTTCACGCCAAACTACCCAGTCGTGGTCAGTATCATGCCTGATATCAAGCCAATGACTCATGCCTTTATGGTATAAAATGGACGATAAATTTTCGTTGTCATAGCGACAGACGTCTCGTTCTGCCGAACCCAGAACAATTTTTAGGTTCCAAAGTTCAGTATTATTTGCATGAGGTAAATAATCAACAGGATTATTGAAGTAAACATCATCGTTGTAAAAGCCATCCAATTGATTTCGGATGTCAAAAACGCCACTCATGCTAAATAAATGACTCACCAATTCCGGGTGCTTAAAAGCGAAATTCGCGGCATGATATCCGCCAAAACTGCATCCGGCTACTACCACCTTATTTTTGTCTGTTTCAGAAAGGGCTTTTGGCACCACCTCATCTAAAAGCATGCGCTCATACGATTGGTGATTTTTCACGCGGAGGGCAGGTGGCACGGTGTGGTTATACCAGCTTAAAGAATCAATGCTATCCGGACAAAAGATTTTAACAAGTCCGTCTTCTATAAAATGCTGAACCGAATTGATCAGCTGGAAGTCTTTGTTTTCATAATAACGTCCCTGGCTGGTGGGAAAAAGAATAATAGGGTAGCCGCTATGGCCAAAAGTGAGCATTTCGAAATCACGGCTTAAATTTGGGCTAAACCACCTCAGATACTCTTCTTTCATAATCGTTATTTGGTTTTAAAAGTTAAGCATCAACTAAATTATAAGCAAGTTTTGTTTGATAATTATTGCCGCTGTTTTTCAGCTTTCCTAATCATTTAAACTTATCCGGTAAGTTTTTATAAAGATTGGTAAATTGCAGGCTTTATGTTAATTGTCTAAATGATCAAAACTCCACATCAAATCACTTCTGCTTTTTTAAACCGCAATGTAGCGTTAGAAATCTTCCGTCCTGAACAGTCGGCGGTACAAAAACCCCTTCACTTGTTGTTATTTAACGATGGACAGGAAGCAGAGGCTTTAACACTGGGTGCTACTGCTGCTGCTTTACGCACAGCTGGAAAAATTGAGCCGCTAATGATCGTTGCCATTAAAGCAGGTCACAACCGCCTGCAAGAATATGGGGTAGCGGGTGTTCCTGATTTTATGGGCCGTGGTGCTAAGGCAGATGCATATACAAAGTTTGTGGTTAGCGAACTCCTGCCATACCTGTACAGCACTTATAAAACCTTAAATGGAGGTAAATGTGGCTTTGCAGGATGTTCGCTCGGTGGACTTTCTGCTTTCGATATTACCTGGCGCCACCCAGAATTGTTTGATTTAGCAGGTGTGTTCTCAGGAGCCTTTTGGTGGAGAAAAAAGGCGTTTGAAGACGGTTATAGCGACCAGGATAGGATTTTACATGAAATGATCCGTGAAACTGCAGGAAGTCCGGCGGTTAAATTCTGGTTAATGACGGGCACTGAAGATGAAACCTCCGATCGTAATCATAATTACATTATCGATTCCATTGATGATACGATTGATGTGATCAAGGAACTTTTAAATAAAGGTTATAAGCGTCCAGATCAGGTGTTTTACTATGAAATGGTTGGAGGGAAACACCACCCTTCCAGCTGGGCAAAAGCATTACCCCACTTTTTGACCTGGGCATTTGCCACGCCTTATTACCCTGTTTAGGTAGTCTATTGGAGCTCGTCAGACTGGTGAATAAAGATGCCTTTTTTATCAGTCAGCGATTGCCTTAACATGGCGGCTGCAACCTTTTCAATTTTCACACTCCGGTATTTTCTTAAACCGCCAATCAATAAAGGGTTTATCACTCGCATAACATAGATCATCAGTTCTTCGCCAAAACGCTGTTCTTTACGTTTACCATCCAATAAAGAAGGGCGATAGATGTGAATAGTTTTAAAAGGAACGGTTTTTAAATCCCTTTCTACTTCCCCTTTCAACCTTGAATAGAAGATACTTGAATGCGGGTTGGCACCCATGGCCGATACCAGGTGGTATTGCGAAGCACCGTTAGTGTAAGCAATCCATGCCATGTCAAGTGGGTATTGATAGTCAATTTTGCGGTAATCTTCCTGGTTTGGCGTCTTTTTCTTGGTGGTACCCAGGCAGCAAAACACCACATCGACCTTCAGTTTTTCTGCATACTCTCTTAGTTTGTCAAAATCTACCACTAGCACGGTTAACTTGGGGTGTTGCAGATCTAAAGGTTTACGAACCAGAATAAGAACTTCGGTAAAGTGAGGGTTTTCCAGAAGTTGCTTTAATAAACTGCTTCCAATCAATCCGCTTGCACCAAGTAAAACTGCTTTCATAAAGTTTCTATAAAATTGTTTATTATTTAACCATAACGCTATCAAAAACTTAAAGTTAATGCTTTTTACATGCGGTTAGTCTCAAGTGGTTTAGTTAATGTAATAACAAGTAATGGTTAACAAAGTTTAGCACATTTAAGATGCAAATACGTAACATCTAGGCTTATATATTAAAATAAATCGATACCTTTGCGCAAAATTCACAAGGCATTATATGCAAAAAATTAGAAATATAGCTATTATAGCACACGTTGACCACGGTAAAACCACATTGGTTGATAAAATTTTACATACCTGTTCTATCTTTCGCGATAACGAACAAACAGGTGATCTGATACTTGACAATAACGATTTAGAACGTGAGCGGGGAATTACTATTGTTTCCAAAAATGTTTCCGTAAAGTACAAGGATTATAAAATTAATATTATCGATACACCTGGTCACGCCGATTTTGGTGGTGAAGTTGAACGTGTGTTAAAAATGGCTGATGGTGTGGTATTGCTTTGCGATGCTTTTGAAGGTGCAATGCCGCAAACGCGTTTCGTAACGCAAAAAGCATTAGCTCTTGGTTTAAAGCCAATTGTTGTTGTTAATAAAGTAGATAAAGAAAACTGTCGTCCAGAAGAAGTTTATGAGCAAATCTTTGAATTGTTCTTCAACCTGGAAGCTACTGAGGATCAATTAGACTTTCCTGTAATTTACGGTTCTTCTAAACAAGGTTGGATGAGCACTGACTATAAAGTTCCAACAACTGATATTTTCCCGTTATTGGATTGCATCATTGAAAACATTCCTGCTGCACCAGAAAACGAAGGTACTTTACAAATGCAAATCACCTCTTTAGATTATTCATCTTTCGTAGGTCGTATTGCAATAGGTCGTGTACATAGAGGTTCAATCAAAGAAAATCAACCGGTAACCTTAATTAAACGTGATGGTAAAGTGGTTAAATCCCGCGTTAAAGAACTATATACTTTCGAAGGTTTAGGTAAAATTCGTACCACTGAAGTAAAATCAGGTGATATCTGCGCAGTTGTAGGTATTGATGGTTTTGATATCGGTGATACTATTTCTGACTTTGAAGCACCAGAACAACTTCCGGTTATCTCTATCGATGAGCCAACCATGAACATGTTGTTCACCATTAACAACTCTCCATTTTACGGTAAAGAAGGTAAATTTGTAACTTCTCAACGTATTAAAGAACGTTTATACAAAGAGATGGAGAAAAATCTTGCCCTTAAAGTGGTAGAGACTGAATCTCCTGATGCTTATTTAGTTTACGGAAGGGGTATTCTGCATTTATCTGTATTAATCGAGACCATGCGTCGCGAGGGATATGAGATTCAGGTAGGACAGCCACAGGTTATTGTTAAAGAGATTGACGGTAAAAAATGTGAGCCAATTGAAACCTTAATCGTAGATGTACCTGCTGAAGTATCTGGTAAAGTAATTGAACTGGTAACACAACGTAAAGGTGAGTTATTGGTTATGGAGCCAAAAGGCGATTTACAACACTTAGAATTTGAGATTCCTTCACGTGGTATCATCGGTTTAAGAAATAACGTATTAACAGCTACTGCTGGTGAAGCGATCATGGCTCACCGTTTCAAAGCTTATGAGCCTTGGAAAGGTGTAATCCCTGGAAGATCTAACGGTGTGTTAATTTCTATGGATAAAGGTGCTACAACAGCTTACTCTATCGATAAATTACAAGATCGTGGTCGTTTCTTCGTTGATCCGGGTGTTGATATTTATGAAGGTCAGATCGTGGGTGAGCACATCCGTGATAACGATTTAGTGGTAAACATCACAAAAGGTAAAGCTTTGACCAATATGCGTGCATCTGGTACAGATGATAACACTCGTATTGCTCCAGCTATTAAATTCTCCTTAGAAGAAGCTATGGAATATATCCAGGCTGATGAGTATATCGAGATTACGCCTCTAAGCATGCGTATCCGTAAAATTTACCTTAATGAAAATGAGCGTAAAATAAATGCAAAAAAATTCCAGTCATAAGCTGATCGGAATTTGATAAGTATATAAAAAGCTGCTCCAAAAGGGCAGCTTTTTTTTTGCAAGCAATATCTTGCAAAACCGTTAAATTTATGTCACCTTATTCACAGGGGCGTCCTTACCGCGGTATCTTTTATAAATTTGATACGATGGAATCATTACAAGGAAAAAATGCCCTCATCACTGGTGCGGGTAAAGGAATAGGCCGCGCTTTGGCCAGGGCTTTAGCACAGGAAGGCGTAAATGTTGGTTTGGTAGCCAGAACTCAGGCAGACTTAAACCAAGTTGCAGACGAATTAAAAGAATATGGTGTAAAGACGGTAACCGCCGTGGCTGATGTAGCTGATATAGAAGCTGTAAATGCAGCTGTGGCGACTGTAAAAGAAGCGTTGGGCCCTATTGATATCCTGATAAACAATGCAGGAATTAGCAGTTTTGGATCTTTTATGGAACTTGATCCGGCACGTTGGGAGCAGATTGTAAAAGTAAACCTATTCGGTCCTTATTATGTTACCCGTGCAGTATTGCCTGATATGATTGAAAGAAAAACAGGCGATATCATTAACATCTCTTCTACAGCAGGTAAAAATGGTAATGCAGTAACGAGTGCTTACAGTGCATCGAAATTTGCATTAATCGGTATGTCTGAATCCTTAATGCAGGAAGTGCGTAAACATAACATCAGAGTGAATACGCTAATACCTAGTACCATCGCCACAGATATGGCTAAAGATTTAAAATTAACTGATGGTAATCCGGAACGCGTGATGCAGGCAGAGGATTTTGCCGAGCTGATCGTTTCACAATTAAAGTTAAACCGCAGGGTTTTCGTTAAAGAATCCGCCATTTGGTCTACAAATCCATAAAATAGGCTTGCTTTTAAAATCGCTATGTCTGTTCTAAGTCTGAAAACTTTTACCAGAAGGGGTAAAAGCCTTTAAGCTTTTTCACAGACATAGTGATTTTTTTGTGCAAGTGAAGGGTGTAGTCCGGTAAAGGACCTTAATTGAAATCCAACAAAGGCTGAGTTAAGCGTGTTGTCCTGAATGTACACCCTCTGCAAATTCTTCCACTATTTTGTCGCAAAAAGCAGGCAGGTCTTTCGGGCTGCGGCTGGTTACCAAACCCTGATCAACCACCACTTCTTCATCTACCCAATTCGCACCTGCATTTTTAAGGTCAATGCTGATATGTGGGATCGATGTTAACTGGCGACCTTCTACTACTTCTGCCGAAATCAGGATCTGAGGGGCATGGCAAATGGCTGCCACAGGTTTCCCCGCTTCAAAAAAAGCTTTTACAAACTTTAGGGCATCCTCATTTTTACGCAGCGTATCAGGATTCAATACCCCGCCTGGTAACAGCAATCCATGATAATCGCTGGCATCTGCTTCAGCAATTGTTTTGTCTACATCAACTTCAATGGTCCAGTCTTTATCGCCTTTCATGGCCTGTATTTTTCCGCTTTCTTCAGATATAATATGCACAGTTGCATTTTCCTCTTTCAAGCGTTGTACTGGTACTGTTAATTCTGATTCTTCAAAACCGTCTGCAGCTAATACCGCTATTTTTCTATGCGTTAGTTGTCCCATGATTTTATATTTTTAAATAAAACGTTCAATTAGTTCTATATAAAGACAAATCAGGAAAAAGATTGTTTTTAGAATGCTTTAATCATTGGTACGGCGATGTTTAACGAAGTATTTACCCAAATTCAATGCAATTACCCCATGATTGATCAGGTTAGGAATGACGCCATAATACTTGGTAAAAATGCGAAAACGCTCTTTTAAACTGGCCAGGTGTTTCTGTTTAGATACGCCACCCACGAGGTATTTGGCGACGTAAAGGTGCGTGTTTACAATTTTCTTAGACTTTTTCGCTGCCCGGATAATCCAGTCGACATCGGCACTGTAGTGGTACTGCAGGTCATATGGTTCGCAAAGCGACCGCTTAATATAGATGGCCTGGTGGCTCACGTTCATGCCATATTTAAAACTTTTCCAGTTGAAGATTTCCGGTGCCTGGTGCCGGCGCTGTCCTAAACTTTCCCAATTCTGGTTGTACATTTCAGTTTCCCCATAATAAATATCTGCATCAGGGGAGCTGTTAAATACCTGTTCCACAGTGTCGGGGGCATAAATTTCATCACCAGAGTTCATGAATAGTACATAGTCGCCGGTGGCAAGTGCAAGGCCCTTATTCATTGCATCGTAAATGCCTTTGTCTTTTTCAGAAACTACAACAGCCAATTCCTCTTTGTAGCGGTTAATTACTTCCAATGTTCCATCCGTACTGGCGCCATCAATCAAAATGTATTCGATGCGGGGGTAAGTCTGGTTTAACACGGAGCACATGGTACGTTCAATATCGCGTACATTATTGTATACAATTGTAATGACACTTAATAAAGGCTGCATTCGGGGGCAATTAATGAGGGTGTAAGTTGATCAGCGACTGGTAGAGGCTGAGGTGTTTGTCGGCAATTACAGAGGGTGCAAATTCAGTTAGTATGGTTCTCCGAGCTTCTTTCTGAATTTCCTCGCGGTTTTTCATGTGGTATAACCATTCCATGCCATTGGCTAAATCCACCGCAGATTCATAAGTGGCCAGGAAACCATTTTCCTGATGTTTTACCATGTCAGGAATGCCCCCGGTTTTAAAAGCGATTACAGGTGTTGCGCAAGCTAAGCTTTCCATAACCGTGTTCGGTAGGTTATCTTCCAGAGAAGCGCTTAAAAAAGCGTCAGCCGCAGAATAACACTTCGCCAGGTGATCGTCATTACTAATGGTACCCAGAAAAGTTGTTTTAAAGGGGAAATCAGGCATCACTTTCTGGTCCTTGTTCCCAAAAATTATCAGTTCGATATTTTCTTTCTTGACGCCCGGTCTTTTGCTAAACTTTACTAAAGCCTCCAGCAGGTAGGCCGTACCCTTATGTTTGTCGTTTTTTGAGGGCATAAAACCACTCATCAACACAAATTTTTCAGGAGCAATTTTAAGAATCTTTTTGGCCTCCGCTTTCACATAAGGTTTAAATACATCCGTTTCGATGGTATTGGGAATCACCATCGCCTGGCGGGCTCCCATTAAACTGCTAAATTTAACCGAGTTATACATCCAATGGCTAGGCGCCACAATGTGAAAGTTAAGGTTAGCATAGGATTCCCTTTTACGCTTCCAGGTTTGCCTGGACAGGTCATTTTTTCCACTGGATCTTAATAGGGGACAGAAACCACATTCTTTATGATAGTTTTCACAAGAATAACGCACATGGCATCCACCGGTAAAGGCGTTACTGTCGTGAAAAGTCCATACCATTGGTTTGTCCAGATCTTCAAGTTGTGCCAACACCCTGGGCGATAAAAAACCATGGTTAATCCAGTGCAAATGTATAATGTCGGCTTGTTTAACTTTGGGGTGTTTAATCACCGAACGTCCGAACCATTGAAGGGAAAAGGGCGTTTTCATCGCTTTAACGAAGAGTTTAACAAGGTAACGTTCTGCAAGGATGTTAAAGATGGCCAGTGCTTTTTGGAAAGGTGTTTTGCTGAAGGGGATGGTTTTCGAGCTTTCTTTAAACTGGTAAAACACCATCACTTCAGAATCTGTACCGTTAGCATTTAAAGCGTCATTCAGGCGTAAACATGCCCTTCCGGCGCCGCCGTTTCCTTCGTATGTGTTTAAGTGGATGACCTTCAATTTTTTCTCCAAATCAATGTTGTTTCTCAAAATTACATATAATTGCCAATCTTTATTAAAAAGTCTTTGTGTATTTTTGCTTGTCAGGCGCGTTGAAGGAGCCTGTTCCAGGGCATCACTATTTTCAACCCTCATTAAGGCTTACAGAACAATAAAAATAAAGGATAAATGGATAACCAATTAACTGACAGGGCGTTTTGGGTAAATTATTGGGAGAATAAAACGGACCTGGCGGTTAACATTCCGGCCGATTACCTCTTTCACCAGCAACTGGCAGCTATAGTTAAACAGCAAAAGGTAAAAACAGCCATTGAACTGGGTGGTTTCCCAGGTTATTACGCAGTTTTCTTAAAAAAGTATCTAAAGCTTGATGTTACCCTCCTTGATTATTTTGTGCATCCACCCATCACCAGGAATCTGCTACAAACCAATGGCCTGCAGGAAAACGATATCCATATCATAGAAACAGATCTTTTTAATTATACACCTGAGAAAACATATGACCTGGTACTCTCCTGTGGACTTATTGAGCATTTCAACGATACCGCTGATATCATTAACCGCCACATCAACTTCGTAAAACCCGGCGGCACCTTGTTTTTAACCTTGCCAAATTTTAACGCGTTGAATGGCTGGTTCCAGAAGACTTTTGATAAAGCCAATTACGATAAACACAATATTGACTGCATGGATCCGGCACTATTAGCCGAGATCTGTAGAAAGGCAGGATTGGAAGTAATACAATCCAGGTATTTCGGTAATTTTAGTTTATGGTTGGAGAATGAAAAAGAAAAACCTGCTGCGGTACGTGTATTTAAAAAGGCGGTATGGTTTGCCGGTAAGGTGTTCACAAAAGTTATCCCTTTTAACTCCAGAGCACTATCGCCCTACATTTTGGTCGAAGCGCGTAAACCGCTTTAGAATTTGAGGAATTTTTCGTTGACAAACCTCTTTATGCGTTCCCACAAATTTCCTTTTCTATGGGTAAGGAATTCTTTGATGGCTACATAAGCCGCCTTATTTTCCTTTATCTCTTGCGGAAACTGGGTAATCCGCTTAGGATTAATAATTACATTGTAAATGTCGTTGATCCCCGAATGGATACCGGAGCCGTCATGACCGATGTTGTTTACTAAGGATTGTGCGGGATTTAAGGTTAATCCCTCTTTTAAAAATATTGATGCATACCAACGGATGGCCCAACTATTATTTTTTCCTTTTTTAAATTCAATCATTTGCTTCCAGAAATTCATCTTCCCATCAATAGAGAAGTTGAATATTTTCTTTTCATCAAATTGCGAAATTAACGTATCAATATTAGGCTCGAAATTTAACCATGCTCTCTCCCATGTTGCCCATCCCCAGCTGGTAGCAGCCCGGTAAAAAAAAGTTTCGGGTAAATCTTTATTGTTCAAAGGGTACATGTAGGCCCCTAAATGCATCACTTTATCCTTTTCCTTGTAGCGCGTCAACCCTTCATTAAAATAGGTGAGTGTATGTGGAGAGGTAATCAGGTCGTCTTCAAAAACAATCACTTGTTTATAGGTTTTAACCAGCCTGCTCACGCCATCAATAATGGAATCTGCCAGGCCAAAATTTTTGGTGCGCCTGATAATTTCTACCGATTTAAAACCATCAATATTTTGCAGCAATTCCCTTACTTCTTGTACACTGGCTTCATCTTCCTGGCTTTTTGCCCCATCAGAAAACACAAATAGCCTGCTTTCTGCCGCCAAAGTATTCTGTTGCAGAAACTTTAAGGTACGGGCAGTATGTTTTGGACGGTTATAAACAAAAAGGGCAATGGGTGCAAAATTCTGCATATATTAGATAGCTAAGCAGTTCTCTGGTTTATAAAAAACGGATGTGGCCTTTAGGTAGAAAAGTCCTGGTGAAATGCCACTAAAAGATAATTCTTTAAAACCATGGCTTTTCAAAATTTGGCGTGCCTCGTTGTATTCTGGGCGTTCGGAATCATCCAGTACTAATACGCCCTGCGGACTTAATGCATTGATGCTCTCTTTGCAGCAGTTTACCCGGTCGCGGCCATCCACGATGATGATATCAAATTGCTCGCCAAGAAGGACCGCCTTTTTGCTGTATTCACCACCTTTTTCCAGTTTCGTATAAATCATTGTTGCATTTTGAGGTTTGGTGCTCAAAATTTTGTTGTACCAGTTTTCATCATGCTCCACAGAAACCACCTGGGCAACGCGTTTCGCATAAAACAGGGTAGAACTGCCCGATCCATATTCAAATACCTTTTGTGTATGGTTTAGGCGGTCTTTAATAAAATCGATAAAGCTGTAGGTTACCCAGGGAAGGGGTTCGCCGTTGGCATCAACAGCTTCCTGGCTGTCGAAAGCTTTGAACCATCCAATACTAGCCAGATAACCTTTATGGCCGTAAGACAAGAGTGCGTGTAGCCTATTTGGCTTGGAAATCAGGGTAGCTAATGCTTTAATTGTGCTCAAAGTGTTTTGATTTTTTGAAATGCCGAGATCAAAAATAACGATTTTAACATCACAATGCCTTGTTCTCTGGTTCGCGGAATGAATAAAATATAGAAAGTGGATATTATGCAGGCGATAAGTGTAGCTATAGATGCGCCTATACCTCCGTATAAAGGGATTAGCCAGAAGTTGAGTAATATGTTTACAATGGCACCGGCTGCAGTACGTTGCAGTGAAAGCATGGTGTAACCCTCTGCCAATAAGTATTGCGAGCTTGCTGTTCCAAGGAACACGAACACCCCTGACCAGATGTGTATGCTAAACATGGGGCCAGCACCTTCATATTGGTTACCGTATACCAGGTGAATAAGATCTGTGCTAAAGAAACTAAAAAACAAAGCCACGGGCAGACTTATATAAACCAAAAGATCGTATAAATTAGAAAGCCGCTTTTTATAACGCTCTGGATCATTAAGTCTGGCATTGACAAGTGCAGGGAATACGGAAGTCACAATGGCAAGGGGAATAAAATACCAGGCTTCAGATATCTTTACCGCGGCGCTATAAATCCCTACTTCCTCACTTCCTACACTTTTTAGCATCACCTGGTCAATTTTCATGTAGATGGATACCATTAACGCTGAAAAAATCAGGGGGAAGGATAATTTTAGTAAAGACTTTGCCCGCTGTATGCTGAAAGTCCACTGCCTGATGTCAAACCCTCTTTTTTGGTACATCCAAACCAAACCAAAGGCCAGGATAAAAGCATCAAAGGATAACGCCACGGCAAACCAGACTAATGGCATTTTTAGCCAGACAAGTAGCACTTTGACAATTGCAGAAATAACAAGGCAGGCATTTTGCACCTGAACCACATATTTAGATTGAACCTGCGATTGGAAATAAGAATCTATGACATTAAAGGACTTAAAAAGTGAAGCCAGAGAAAGTAAAGTTACAATAAGGGTAAGTGGTGTGCCTGGTTTAGCAGAAAGATAGTGAAAGGTAAGGTAAACGCCGATGCATAATGGAATGAGCAGGGCATTTACCATCAAACGCATGCCCAGAGCCGTGCCCAGGATTTCGTTTTTGCGCTGAGGTTGTTTAATAATCTCCCTGATGATGAAACTGTCTAGTCCTAGTGTACCTACTGCAGCAATAATTGCGGTTAAGGCTTCGGCAAAGCTAAGGTCTCCAAAATTAACGGGCCCCAGGTACCTTATGATGATTAGGTTAACGGCCAGGCTGAATATCTTTCCAAACATGAGCCAGCTGGTATTCTTGAAATATTTTTGAAAAGCAGCCTCGTCAAAACCTTTGATACTCGGGATGTTCATTAATTTACTTTGTTTTACATGAGGTAAGCATTGTCGGAAAGCTAATGCTGTAGCTTTCTTGTGCTAACTAATTCATTTTATACCCTAACTGATTATCAACTCGTTTTAATTGTTTAAGGTGATGCCTCAGGTGAATTCCAATGAAGCGCAACCACTGGCTGGCATTCAAGTATCCCAAACGCGGGTGTTTGCTTTTTACCTTGGGATTAGCCTTGGCTGATTTTACACGCGTGGCTTCCAGCGCTTCCGTAAATTGTTTGATCAGGGCTGTGGCTTCTGCTTTGGTAATCACCTTGACCCGGCCTTCGAGCATTTCTGGCGTTTTAAACCTGATTCCTGGAGGAAAAGCGCCAAAGAATAAGATCAGTTTAGTAACGAATGGGGTTGGACGATTGGAACCACGACCTTCCAGGCATTCATTCAGCGCTATTAAGGATAATAGACTCGCATCGAAAATGTGATCATATACTTCACTCGCCGACCAGCCACCCTGAGGAGGCGCCTGGGAAAACTGGCTTTCGGGCAGGCTGTATAGCTTGCTGCGATAAGCTTCAACTGCCCGCTGAAGCGAATAAAATTCTTTGATATTCCCCATTATGCGATGTTTTAAAGTCCATCATTTAAAATAGTAGCATCAATTCTTCCAGGTGTACAATTTGCTGTTTTACATCCGCAGGTTTGTCACGGTTAAGTGGATTAAAGAAAATAGCCCGCATACCGAAATCCTGTGCACCACGCACATCTGCTTCAAGGCTGTCGCCAATCATGATACTTTCCTCTTTTAACGCACCAGCCTTATTTAAGGCATATTGAAATACGGCCTTATCTGGTTTGTTCACACCCACATCCTCAGAAATGATCACCTGATCAAAATACATATTTAAATTTGAAAGCTTCATTTTTGTTAAAGTAGTTTCTTTAAAGCCGTTAGAGATGATATGCAGTGTGTATTTCCGTTGCAGGTAGGCCAATACTTTTTCTGATCCTTCAAATAGGTTGGTTTTCGTTGGACTGATCCTGACATAGTCTTCCTCAAATTGCAGGGGTACCAGTTCAGGCGCTACGCCTAACTCTTCAAAAGTCTTGCTAAAACGTTGTGAACGTAATTCTTCCTTGGTAATTTTCCCTAAGTGGTACTCTGCCCAAAGTTGGTGGTTATTTTCGGTATAGGTTTGAATAAAGTTTTGCGGAGAGTCTAATCCTAAAGATGGAAGGTTATAATGATTAAACAACTCCATGAGGGTTTCCTGCGCATTTCGGTCAAAATCCCAGATGGTATGATCCAGGTCGAAAAAAATATGTTTAATCATGTTTATAATTTACTGCCGTAAGCTAAGTCGCCGGCATCACCTAAGCCGGGCACAATGTAAGATTTGCTGGTCATTTCCTCGTCTATGGCACCGACCCAGATTTTAGCCTTAGGTAAATTCGCCCTTACATGACGTATGCCTTCCGTACTGGCAATAGCAGCCACGATATGTAACTCTTTAACTGGAAAACGATGGGTCAGTTCTTTGCAGCATAATACCATGCTCAAGCCGGTTGCCAGCATAGGATCGGCCATAATCAATACTTTTTCCGTAAGGTCAGGAGTGGAAATGTGTTCAATCTGGATGTTAAAACCACCGCTATTGTTAGACTTGCGAATGGCGCTTATAAAAGCACTCTCAGCGCCGTCAAATACGTTTAGCAAACCTTTATGCATGGGTAAACCAGCACGCATAATAGTGGCCAGAACGGGTTGCTCTTTAAGTTGTTTACATTTTGCAATCCCTAAAGGGGTTTGTGTTTCACAATCTTTATAAGTAAGGGTTTTGCTGATTTCATAGGCAAAAAATTCCCCCAGTCTTTCCAGGTTCTTGCGAAAGCGCATAGCGTCTTTCTGGATGTTTTCATCTCTGATCTCAGAGAGAAATACATTGGCAATAGAATTTATTTTACTCAGGTCGAAGATCATTCGGTAAAGATAAAAAATTGCTTAACATTTCTCTATACAGCTTCTGCGCATATTTGCCTTTTCGGGGTTGCGTTAATGTATCCTGGTGCCATACAACGTAAAACTGGCCATTCATCAGTTTTACCATGTCTACCATGTTTTTCCATTTGTTCAGCACTGAATCTGTGCGCATCATTTTATCTGCAGTTAGGCATAAGTCGTTGATCGCTATCGGGTGAACCATGAGGTGTGTGGTTTTCTCAAGCTGTAAATCGTACCATAAAAAGGGGGTACAAGTGCCAGCCCTAAAGCCAGGAGTGTTTTGATAACCCATACGGTAATCGTTTCTGGTTCCTGTTTTAAGTAATTGCAAATAGCTATTGGGTAAATCAGCCTGGCCATCTGCCTCGCCATTTTCGTTATCTGGAGACTGGTAAAAAAAGAGTCCCTTTAGATGGTATTTGTCCTGCTCGGTTTTAAGAAATTCATAAATCTCAGCACTCTGATTGGCCTCAGCAACATTGCGCTTCAAAACCGCTTGTACTTTCCTTATCAATTGCCTCGCTGATTTGAGGAAGCTTGAGGAATATTTTGACCCGGGAAACATACAGGTAATAGGTACGAAATTGAAGCTCTTTTTGCCGAAGTACAGGCTGGGGTGCTTTTTAAGCAGAATGTTTTTTAGAATCATTGCCCAGCCATCGATCACCGGAATTTGCAACAGTTTCAAACGACTTTGCAGACTAATCTCTGCAGGGTAGTGCCCTTCGTCATCAGGATTAAAGTGAATATATTCCTCATATCGGCTGATGAAGTAAAAAGATGCCGCAAAGGGGTCAAAAGGCAGGGTGCCACCATTAACAGCAAAGGGCACAATGGTATCGCCAAATGCTGTGGTTTTAAAAGCGGTACGGATAATGTTATGCCCAAGCAACAAGTCTGCATTTTTAAAATGAATCTCGTCGGTTATGGCCTGGTTGCAATAACTTATTTTGGGCAGGTTCGAGTCTTTAAATTCCTGTATATTAGTGCAGAACCCTATTTCAGTTTTTAGGACATCATGGAAGATAAAGTTGAAAATGTACTTTATTCGGGGTGTGAGTTGGGGTACATAGGCAAGTAGCTTCATGATGCTCATAAAAATAGGATATTAACATCACATTTAGGTAATCGGATTTCCTTATCTTTGGAGTTATAGATATTTTTTATTGTGAAGAATAATAAAAGGAACTAGATGAAATTTAAACTTGTCTCGGATTACAAACCTACCGGCGATCAGCCAAATGCCATAAAACAGTTGGTAGAAGGGATAAACAATCAAGAGCATTATCAAACCTTATTGGGGGTTACAGGTTCGGGTAAAACCTTTACCATGGCCAATGTGATTGAACAGACACAAAAGCCTACGCTCATTTTAAGTCATAATAAAACGCTGGCCGCACAGTTATATGGAGAATTTAAACAGTTCTTTCCAGAGAATGCAGTCAATTACTTTGTTTCCTATTATGACTATTACCAGCCTGAGGCTTATATGCCCAGCAGTAACACCTATATAGAAAAAGATTTAAGCATTAATGAGGAGATTGAAAAGCTGCGGTTACGTACCACCTCTGCTTTAATGTCGGGCAGGAGGGATGTTATCGTTGTTTCCTCCATTTCCTGTATTTATGGTATGGGAAATCCCGAGGATTTCTCCCGCTCTGTGTTCCGTTTTGGAGTAGGTACTAAAATTTCAAGAAATTCCTTTCTTCATAGTTTAGTGGAGATCTTATATGCAAGGACTATCAATGATTTTAAAAGGGGTACTTTTAGAGTTAAAGGTGATACCGTTGATATTTTTCCGGCCTACCTTGACAATGCCTACAGGGTATCTTTTTTTGGCGATGACATTGAAGAACTTAGTGTGATTGACCCCGTTACCGGAAAGACACTGGAGAAATTAGAAGATATGGCCATTTACCCGGCTAACTTATTCGTAACCCCGAAAGACAGGTTTGCTTCGTCCATTTGGGGTATACAGGAAGAACTGGAAATTCGTAAAAATCA
Source organism: Pedobacter sp. (assembly GCF_045627485.1). Taxonomy (GTDB): domain Bacteria; phylum Bacteroidota; class Bacteroidia; order Sphingobacteriales; family Sphingobacteriaceae; genus Pedobacter. The sequence continues at coordinate 16,336 of NZ_JAZQNU010000060.1, forward strand.
GTTATTGGGCGACCGCCACTTGCTCGAGGCCAAACGCCTGGAAGAAAGGGTGAACTTCGATATCGAGATGATGAAAGAACTAGGTTATTGTTCCGGAATTGAGAACTACTCACGGTTTTTTGATGGTCGTGCTCCTGGTATGCGCCCATTCTGTTTGCTTGATTATTTTCCTGATGATTATTTAATGGTCATTGATGAAAGCCATGTGACCGTACCGCAAATCAGAGCGATGTATGGCGGCGATCGTTCACGTAAAATGTCGCTGGTGGAATACGGGTTTAGACTACCCTCGGCCCTGGATAACCGCCCATTAAACTTTGAAGAGTTTGAAAGGTTGGCGCCGCAAACGGTATATGTGAGTGCAACACCGGCCGACTATGAGTTGCAAAAATCAGAAGGTATTGTTGTGGAACAGGTCATTCGTCCAACGGGTTTATTGGATCCGTTAATTGAAGTCCGCCCGGCAATTAACCAGGTTGACGACTTGCTGGACGAAATCGATAAAACAATAAAATTGGGCGACCGTGTATTGGTCACTACGTTAACCAAACGGATGGCGGAAGAGCTAACCAAATACATGGACCGTTTGAATATAAAATGCCGTTACATCCACTCTGAGGTGAAAACACTAGATCGGGTGGAAATATTAAGAGATTTACGTTTGGGTGTATTTGATGTGTTAATTGGAATTAACCTTTTAAGGGAGGGGCTCGATTTGCCTGAAGTATCACTTGTAGCCATTCTGGATGCTGATAAGGAAGGATTCCTGCGTTCTGAACGCTCGCTGGTGCAAACCATTGGACGTGCTGCGAGGAACGACAGGGGCCGCGTGATTATGTATGCTGATAACATAACAGATTCGATGGCCAAAACCATTGAAGTGACCAATAGTAGACGAGAAAAACAAATTGCATATAACCTGGAGCATGGTATTACGCCAAAAACTGTAGGTAAAAGCAAGGAAGCGATCATGGAACAATCGTCCATGCTTGATTTCTCAGAAAATGCAACACGTGCTAAACCGTATGTGGAAGTAGATGAAGTAAGTATAGCCGCTGATCCGGTGGTACAATACATGACTAAGGCCGAGATGCAGAAATCGATCGATAAAACCCGCAAGGAAATGGCCAAAGCGGCAAAAGACATGGACTTCCTGTTGGCTGCGCGGTTAAGGGACGAAATGTTTGCAATGGAAAAAGTGTTTGAAGAACGATTTAATTAGGAAGAATACAATAATGGACGGTAAGAATAGAAAAGACATATATCCAGGTTTGCTGGTTGATATTATTTTAAAAAAGGACCAGCGAAGTGGTAAACTGACAAGGGGTGTGGTTGCAAATTTGCTCACCTCTTCAGCATTCCATTCGCGGGGTATTAAAGTGAGGTTGGAAGATGGGCAGGTAGGTCGTGTAGCACAGGTAGTTGAGGAGTAAACACATTTGTGTTACCTTTATCCTATGGCACGGCCATTGAGGGAAACAGGGAAGAATGTGTAAGTAGAATGCAATTTCTAGCGCTCCCTGTAATAATTAAAGA
>NZ_JAZQNU010000061.1:0-43478 GCF_045627485.1 Pedobacter sp.
TTAAGTTCAAAAAAATCAAGAATGAAATCTGGGAGCAATAAGCTTATTAAAGAATGGTAACCGTCCTGCATGAAGTAAGAAATCTAAAACAGCAAAGCTAAAAATATAAGGCTTGCTCCACAAGTTTTTGACTTGATCCCATTTGGCAAGTCTTGCCAGGCCATAAAGCTTGTCGGTGGTTTTAACCAAAAAAGCCTGTCATGATACGATAACAGGCTTTTAAATGATTTGTTAATTTAACTAGCGGACCGGACGGGACTCGAACCCGCGACCTCCGCCGTGACAGGGCGGCATTCTAACCAGCTGAACTACCGGTCCGTTGATCTTCTAAGATCGTTTCCCCTTGCGGGAGTGCAAATATAGCGTTATATATCAATACACCGCCTTTTTTTTTATTTAATTTCAATACCAATATTAATGGCAAACAAAAAAGCCACTCGTTGGAGTGGCTTTGCGGACCGGACGGGACTCGAACCCGCGACCTCCGCCGTGACAGGGCGGCATTCTAACCAGCTGAACTACCGGTCCGTTGATCCTGGTAAGGATCCTTTGTCCCTTTCGGGAATGCAAATATAAGGCGAAAATCCAAACTTGCAAACTTTATTTTAGTTATTTTTTAAGTACTTAATTCCCAGCACCTTCTTTCATCTTTTCTGCGTTTTCAGCAAACTGAAGCGCATCAATCAATTCCTGCACCCCACCATCAAGCACATTATTCAGGTTGTATAAGGTTAAACCGATACGATGATCTGTAACCCTACCCTGTGGATAATTGTACGTTCTGATTTTTGCCGACCGGTCACCTGTAGAAACCATCGTTTTACGCCTTGCAGCAATATCACCGTTTTTCTTTTGCAGCTCAATGTCATACAGCTTGCTTCTAAGCATTTCCATCGCAATAACCCGGTTACCTAATTGAGAACGCTCCTGCTGACAAACTACAACGATTCCAGAGGGCCTGTGCGTTAACTGAACCTTAGTCTCCACCTTGTTCACATTCTGCCCACCTGCACCACCTGAACGAGATGTTTGCAAATCTATATCTGCGGGATTAATATACAAATCAATTTCTTCTGCTTCCGGCAGCACCGCTACCGAGGCAGCAGAGGTATGTACCCTACCCTGCGTTTCTGTATCGGGTACACGCTGAACACGATGTACACCAGACTCATACTTCAGCTGACCGTAAACATCCTCTCCGCTTACTTTCAATATCACCTCTTTATAACCCCCGGCCGAACCTTCAGTTACGTCAATTGTTTCTACCTTCCAGCCCTTTTGCTCAAAAAAACGGCTATACATCCGGTATAAATCACCGGCAAATAGCGCGGCTTCATCCCCTCCTGTACCACCTCTAATCTCAAAAACGGCATTTTTAGCATCTTCTGGATCTACTGGAATCAGCATCAGTCGAACTTTTTCTTCCAGTTCTTCCTGCTCTTTAAGCAACATATCTAATTCTTCTTTAGCCATTTCACGCATTTCTGCGTCTTTTTCAGTGCTTAAGATTTCCTTGTTTGCTTCAATATTACTCATTACGTTTTTGTAGATTTTATATTGATCTACAATTTTGCCTAAGTCTTTATATTCTTTATTTAACGCTGCAAAACGCTTCATATCCTGCACCGTGTCAGGATTACTTAACTGCTCTTCTACATCTTCCCACCGCAGTTTAATTGCTTCTAATTTTTCTAACATATCTTTTTTTCAGAAAATTAAAATCACTCGTTTTTCAGCGGTACAGGCACATGCCGAAACCCTGATTTTGAAAACCAGCGATCTATTTGGACACAAAAATAGGCTTTTTAGCTTAATTATTTAGCCTCAAAATAATTAAGGGATAGCTCATTGCCATCGAAAACGGCATATGAATTATATTTCATCCATTCACCAAGATTAACATAACGGCTATTTTCATTTAACTGGAGATCTAAAGGCAAGTGCCGGTGACCATAAATAAAATAATCAAAATGCTCTTTTGCTAATAGCTCTTTCGAATAAATAGCCAGCCATTCGTTCTCTTCACCCATGAACACCTGCTCTTCAAGCCCATCTCTCCTGCTCTTTGCCGACCAGGCGCTACCGATGCCCAGTCCGATTTGTGGAGGAACCAATGAAAAAAGCCATTGACAAACCGGATTTCTGAATACTTTGCGTAGCAATTTATATTTCTCATCGCCGGGACCCAAACCATCGCCATGATGTAAATAAAAGCGCTTGCCATTCCTTTCGATGATATATTCGTCACTAATCACCTGGATACCCATTTCCTTGGTAAAATAATCGTTCACCCACATGTCATGATTACCTTTAAAGAAGTAAATCTTTATACCGCTGTCAGACATTTCCGCAAGTTTCCCCTGCAAACGGATAAAGCCCTTTGGCACCACCAGGCGGTATTCATACCAGAAGTCGAAGATATCACCCATTAAAAAGAGTTCACTGCAGCTTGGTTCTATTTGATTCAGCCAACTAACGATCCGGCGCTCGCGCACACGACTTTGCTCGTAGCTGGGAGCGCCCAGATGAAAATCAGATGCGAAGTATATATTTTTTATCATCGATAGCAACAAAGATAAATTAAAATCAATTGTAGCCTTACAAATAAAGTACTACAAAACATGTAGATTATTAATGAACACCACCAATATTAGAACAAAAGTTTGTATTTTCGCCATAAATTTAATTACATGATTTCTACAGATATAGCCATTATTGGCGCCGGACCCGTAGGTTTATTTGCCATATTTGAAGCAGGACTACTTAAAATGCGCTGTCATTTAATTGATTACCTACCACAAGTTGGCGGTCAACTTTCAGAAATATATCCTAAAAAACCTATTTATGACATCCCAGGCTATCCAACAGTTTTAGCTCAGGAACTTATTGATAACCTGATGGAACAGGCCAAGCCATTCCATCCAGGCTTTACTTTGGGCGAACGCATTGAAGGGCTGGAAAAGCGTGGGGAAGCCGACTTTGTGCTGACAACAAACATGGGTACCATCATTGAAGCTAAGGTAGTTGTAATTGCCGCCGGACTAGGTTGTTTTGAACCTCGAAAACCTGTTGTTGCCGGATTGGAACAATTTGAAAACGGTCGAGGTGTAAACTATATGATCCTGGATCCTGAACAATACCGTGGACAGAAAATGGTTATTGCTGGTGGTGGTGATTCTGCCTTAGACTGGACTATATTTTTAGCCGACGTTGTAGAAGAATTGACTTTGGTTCACCGCAGCGAAAGCTTCAGGGGTGCACCTGATTCAGTAAATAAAGTGATGGCATTGGCTGAAAGCGGGCGCATTAACCTTATTTTAAACAGCAACCTTAATTCGGTAACTGGTAATGGCAAACTGGAAAATGTAGAAATTATTCATAACAAAACACTGGAAACAACCAATGTAGCGGCCGACCATTTAATTCCATTATTCGGATTAAGCCCTAAATTAGGCCCTATCGAACAATGGAATTTAAATATCCATAAAAGTGCGATAGAGGTAAATACTGACGACTATTCTACCAACATCCCGGGCATTTATGCCATTGGTGATATCAATACTTATACAAACAAGTTAAAATTGATTCTATGTGGCTTCCATGAGGCAGCATTAATGAGCCACAGCGCATATCAATACATGAATCCAGGTGTTAAATACACCATGAAATATACTACCGTAAACGGAGTAAGTGAATTTTAATTATGGAAGATAATAACATCAATATACACGTTCAAAACCCTGATGGCAGCATCACTACCTTAGAAGCTCCGGTGGATATGGGACTAAGCTTAATGGAGTTTTTAAAGGCCTGTGAGTACGATATTTTAGCCACATGTGGCGGTATGGCCTTATGTGCTACCTGTTGCGTGGATGTACTTGCGGGCGAAGAAAAGCTACATGAAATGTCAGATGATGAATATGCCATGTTAGACACCTTGCCTGATGTGTTGCCTAACTCCAGATTGTCCTGCCAATTGAAGTTGGCCCCTGAACTCGACGGCTTAACCGTAAAGCTACACGACGGCTTAAACTAAGTAGAAAAACAGCATAAAAAAAAGCATCCCAAAAGGATGCTTTTTTTTATGCATTTAAAATCTATAATCTGTTTCCTTCCGGATCAGCTAAGGCTTTGTTAATCGTAAATTCAACATACTTCCGGTCCCGTTTGGTAAGCAACATCAGTTGTTCAACCAATTCCTCTTCCTGACCTGGTGTAAAGGATAAATTTGCGTTTGTTAAATCCCTGTATTTCCGTAAAAACTTGATTTTAACTTTTGCTGCGGTTTCAGGTGTCAGAGTAAAATTTGCCATACACAAAACTATAAATATTTGTTATAAAAAAGGCCGCAATCAAATAAATGATGCGGCCTGGTTATGATTAGTTTTTACCAACCCGGGTTTTGTTTCAAATCAACTCCCTGATCTTTATACAATTTGATTTGATCGATAGGTAAAGGATTTAAATACACCTTGTCACTTTCAAAAAGGCGTTGTGTTTCCGCTTTGGCAGCTGGAACAATATATCCTTCTGTTCCGCCATCAAGTGTTACTGCGGCCTTCGGATAATCAGATTTCTTAATCCACGCTCCTTTATTAATGTTCGGTTTCTTCTGTGTATCAATATAGGTGTATTTTCTCCAACGTTTTAAATCGTCATTTCTAAACCCTTCCATCATCAACTCAACTCTTCTCTCCCTGCGAATTTCCCAGATCAAGGAAGGAACTGTAGGGTCACGAAGTGGATCATCGTAAACAACACCGTTTACAGCAGGCTGTACACCCATCACTTCTAACTTCGGCATATTAATACCATTACGCTTTCTCAGCAAGTTTATAGACCTGTCCAGATCACTTTGCGTTAATGTTCCTAATTCTGCACAAGCTTCTGCATAGTTCATTAACACTTCACCGTACCTGATAATCGGTGCGTCGGTAATACCGGTATTTGATAATCCGCCAGCTACATCCTTAAGTGATTCATTGAAAAACTTAACAATAGCATAACCGCTGGAAGAGTAATTTGCAGCAATACCGTTCAGGCGAAGCTCACTGGCAAAAGTTTCCTTAATACGAGGATCACGGCTACTCATTACATTAGCGATGGTTTTATCCCCTTTATTAAGCGGTGACAAAGATGCTGGTAAACCATCGGCATATAGATAGGCATCAATTGCATCTTTAGAAGCGCCAGACTGGGGCTCTCTATTCACATAACCATGTAAGCTATGGGTAATTTGTGCGGCTTCATATTGTCTGAACATGATCATTTCAGGATTTCCTACCAGGTCAACCGCATTAAATAATCCTCTGTAGTTTGATCCCAAAGAAAAACCACCAGTTGTCATCACTTCATTGGCTGCCCATTTTGCAGCCTCCAGGTATTCCGTTGCTTTTGATGGATCGATATTCTGGTATTTCAGCAAGGTACCGTGGTACAAAAACACCCTCGACATCATGGCCAATACCACGCTTCTATTTACAACCTGGCCCTTCGGACCAGTAGACGCATCGGCAACCCTTACATTTTCAGCAGCGTACTTAAAATCCGCTAACATTTTATCCAACACATAAACCTGAGGATCCCTTGGTCTGTAAAGCTCAGGGTCTGTTTCCTCTAATACGGTTTCGTACCAAGGCATATCACCATAAGATTTTACCAGGTCATTATATTCTAAAGCCCTGAAAAATCTAGCAATACCACCCCAGTGTTTTTTCGACTCTTCGTTTAAAGGCGAACGGTTTACACCCGCTAAAAAAATATTCGCCTTTCTCACCCAGGTAAAACTATAGGCCGTAGAAGAGGTAGGTACAATTCTGGTAAAAGCAGTTGGTGTATTTGGCGCGAAATCATCGTTTAATGTTTCACCAGAGAAATATTTCCCCCAGGTAAAACCTGAACCATAACCTGTAAAATATGCCGAATAAAATCCCCAGGCAAAAGTTCTCACCTCGGCTTCTGTTTGCCAGTAGTTGTCGTCAGAGAAGGAATCTATTGGCCCTTTATCTAAAAACTTTTTACACCCCCCTACTGTAGTCAGCAGGCAAACTGTAAATATTAATATATATATCTTTTTCATTGTTGTAAAATTAAAGTGTTAACTGCAATCCAAATGACAAGGTGGTGCGGTAAGGATACACGCGACCAAATGAAGCCTGGTCAGTCTGCTCTACCGTATAATCAACCTCGGGGTCAATTGGAATACCGATATTGGCTTTGGTGAATAGGTTTTCACCACTTACATAGAACCTCAATTTATCGATGTTCACTTTGCTGCTCACTTTGGTCGGCAAGGTGTAACCTAAGGTGATATTCTTAACCCTTAAATACGACATGTCCAATAAATATTTGGATTGTGTTAAGAAATTAAGGGTATTGTTAGACTGCCCCTGGTTGGTTGGACGCGGATAAAATGCATCAGTATTAGTTGGCGTCCAGTAATCCATCTGGTGCTCATATGCAGCTTCTACAGGATTCCATCCCGGAACAAATACCGGTCCCGAAGCCCAAAAATCTCTTTTAGCCACACCCTGGAAAAAGGCATTAAAATCAACCCCCTTGAACGTTCCACCTAACCTGAAACCATATTGGTACCTTGGTGTATTATTACCAATTACTTTTAAATCGCCATGATCGTCTACGGTATTGGAACCATTGTCAATCACACCATCACCATTTAGGTCTTTGTATTTAACATCTCCAGGACCATAGTTGAAACTAGCCGTTTCATACCTAGACTGCGATGGAATACCAGGTTTTAACACCCATTTGTTATTGGCATCTCTGCCCACAAAATCATCTTCTGTAAAAAAGCGATCCGTTTCGTAACCCCAGATTTCACCAAGAACTTTGCCCTGGTAATTACCCGTAGTGGTCATTGTGGTATTGGCAAACTTGGTAATCCTGTCCTGGAAATCGGCTAAAGTACCTGTTAGGTTCAACGTTAAACCATTTTCGAAATCGTGGTTATAGTCAATAGCTAATTCCCATCCTTTGGTTTCAATTTCTCCGTAATTCCGTCTTGGCGATGTTGCACCAAATGAACTTGGTAAAGTTACGCCGGCACTTAACATGTCGGTGGTTTTTCTGTTGTACCAATCAAATGATACACCCAAAGCATTTTTGAAAAACCTTGCATCAAAACCAAAATCAAGTGTAGTTACCGTTTCCCAGGTTAATGACCTTGAAACAGCACCTGGTGTACCAATGGTCACCATGTTTTTTCCACCTATCCACCAATTAGAATTAGCGGTTGCCATGGTAGGAATGAATGGATAAAATGAGCCGACAGCACCTACATCCTGGTTACCAATAGAACCATAGGAAGCTCTTAATTTAAAGAAAGAAACAGCTGGTGCCAGTTCTTTCATAAAAGCCTCTTCTGTTAAAATATAACCAGCAGACATGGATGGGAAAAAGCCCCACAATTCATTCTTCGGAAAACGCGAAGAACCGTCAAACCTTCCATTTAACTCTAATAAAAATTTATTTTTAAAAGTATAGTTAATACGCCCAAAACCACCTAAAGTAGCCCAGTGAAGGTTACTTCCATCCACAAACTGGTCGCCAATTGCGCCAGGGATGGCACCCACTCCTGGGTCTAATAAGGTATTACGCTTTGAACTGTGAAAATCATTTTGAAAATACTCTAAATCACCACCAACAATGGCTTTAAAAGAGTGATCATTAATCTCTTTAACGTAGGTTGCATAAGCCTTTCCGGTATTTACCGTTTTCCAGCGTGAACTTACGAAAGTGTTATCGTAAGCAGCCGACTGGTAATTTGTTGACGGTGCCGCTGGCCATCCTGCCCAGAAGTCCCATGCAGCGGTACCACCACCCACACTATTATAATGATTATTGGTTGATGAAAAGGTGTAATCCGCATCAAAAGTCAAACCTTTTGCCAGTTTGAATGTAGCACCTGTTTGTATCCTTGTTAATCCGGTTTTACTTTCATTCATATTAGCCTGTTCTACTTTAGTAACCGCATTTCTAAACGAAGTACCTTAGTATGTTCCATATGGATAAAACTTAGGCCAGCGGTATAAATAATAAAATGGGCCATATTGTGCACCACTAAAAATAAAAGGGGTAGTGGACGTGGTATTGGTATAGAAAACTTTTGCCCTCAAATCAATTTTATCGTTAACCGCCGTATTGATACTTGCAGAAAAGTTATAACGGCTAAATTTATCAGGGTTGACTTTTAAAGCACCCGTTTGATCTAAATAACCCAACCCTAAATTGTAAGTTGTTTTTTCACTTCCGCCACTTACACTTAAGTTGTGATTTTGCTGTGGAGACCAATCTTTCAGGTATTTATCACCTGCATCCCATGGACGGTAAAAAAACAATTTACCATCACGAACTTCAAAATCACGGCCCATTACCATCTCGTCACTTAGTTGCTGGCCACCATATAACTGCTCCCATTCACGCATTTTTTGTATAGCGATATCATCGATATACATGCCCACAACACCTGGCTGTGTCACGTTAGGATTCGCCCTTTGCAAAGCGGAAAGCGCAAATTCTGCCCCCTCTGCTGTACCCGCAACTTTTTGCATTTCTGTTGGCGTAGACCAAGAAAGGTTGTTGGTATAAGAAACCCTGTTAGGCTGGTTCTTTTTACCAGATTTAGATGTAATTAAAACAACACCCCATGCGGCCCTTGTTCCATAAATGGAGGTTGATGCGGCGTCTTTCAATACCGAGATACTTTCAATGTCGTCCGGATTAATCATCTGGATACTTTCAATTTCTACGTTGTCTAATAAGATCAAGGGCTGTGCACCACCGCCGTTTAAAGACCCACGTACACCCCTTAATGTAATTTTAGGATCTCTTCCCAAATCGCCACTAGCGGTCGTAATGCTTAATCCAGGTACCACGCCCTGTAAACCTCTACCTACGTCTGTAATTGGACGCGCTTGCAACATTTTAGTGTCTACGGTAGTTACCGCACCAGTTAAGTTTGCTTTCTTTTGTGTACCGTAACCTACAACAACAACTTCATTCAAGTCATTATTATCTGTTTTCAGTGCCACATTAATGGTACTATTAGTACCTACCGGACGCTCCTGCGTAGCCATAGATACATAACTAAACACCAACACATCTGTCGGTAAGGCTTTAATGGTATAGGTACCATCAGGACCTGATTGTACAACGGTAGAACTTCCCTTAATCTTTACGGAAGCCCCTGGAATCGGGAGTTTATCATCAGAGAAAATCACTTTTCCCGAAACTGTCTTTTGCTGAGCAAAGGCATGAGCAAAAACAAATAAACTACCTAGAATAAATAGGAGTAGTTTTTTTTTCATAAATGGCTGACTTGGTTATCTAATATTTAAAATTGTGCAAATTTTCTAAACCCCGCAAAAACACGCAAAAAAAATTTCACAGAGTAAATATCACAATGTTTTCCGTTAAACAAAAGAAATAAACAACTATTTTAATTGTAAAAAGCCGACTATTATTGCACACAACTGCAAAAACCCGCAATTTATCATTTAAAGTGAATTTATTACCACAAGCTTTATTACATTAGCTAAAATTTACTCACATGTTAAAGAAAGAACGGCATGATTTGATTATGCGTCAAATAAATTTGCATAATCGGGTGCTTACCTCTGATCTGGTTACGCTTTTAAACGTATCTGAAGACACCATCAGACGAGACCTACAGGAATTAAGTGAAGATAAAAGACTCATTAAAGTACATGGGGGTGCACTTTCTACATCATATCAAAGCTCCTTTGACGACGTTAATGTATACGCACGAGATGCCAAGAGGTGTATTGCCAATAAAGCCATTGCCCTCATTAAAGACGGCATGGTGATTTTAACAGGTGGCGGAACTACCTTGATTGAGCTGGCTAAATTACTCCCTGCTGATCTGAGCGCTACTTTTATTACCGTAAGCCCTTATGTAGCCATAGAACTGGCCAAATATGAAAAGCTGGAAGTGATTTTAATAGGTGGCCTCTTCTCCAAGAACTCACAGGTTACTTATGGCAGCCATGTGATCAACCAACTTGCAGAAATCAATGCCGATCTCTGTTTAATCGGCACCAGTGCAGTGCATCCTTCAGACGGCTTAACCGACACTGACTGGGAAATAAACCAGCTTAAGAAAAAAATGCTGAGTTCAAGTAAACAGGCCGCTATTTTATGTATTTCCGAAAAATTAAACACTACGCAAAGGCTTAAAGTAGCATCTCTTGAAAACTTCAATTTTCTCATCACAGAGCTCGACGCATCGCACAGAGCACTAAATGATTACCGGATTAGGTCATTAAAAATTCTTTAAAACATGCCTCTAACACCCCAAAAACCCGAAATTGAATGCTATATTTACTGCTCCGTACCAATTTTAACAAAACCTAATACATGGCTAGATTAAATCTATTAGAAGAAACGCGCTTTGAAAAACTGCCCGTTTCTGTTTTTGAAAACCCAAATGAAGCGTCGCTTAGTGTTGCACATCGCATCGCTGACCTGATCAAACTTAAACAGTCACAAAATGCGATAGCCGTACTTGGCCTAGCAACAGGAGCCACACCCATCGCTGTTTACGCAGAACTTGTTCGCCTACATAAGGAAGAAGGGCTGAGTTTTAAAAATGTTGTGACCTTCAATCTGGATGAGTACTACCCGATGCAGCCTGATGCTGCACAGAGTTACGTAACCTTCATGAATGAAAACCTGTTTAACCACATTGATATTGATCCTAACAACGTCAATATTCCTGATGGAACTTTAACGCTTGAAGAAATCCCGGCATTCTGTCTGGATTACGAGAGAAAAATTGGGGAAGTTGGAGGTTTAGACATTCAAATACTGGGAATTGGCCGTACTGGTCACATTGGTTTCAATGAGCCTGGCTCTGCACCAAACTCGGGCACCAGGTTAGTAACCTTAGATGATCTGACGAAAAGAGATGCCGCCAGAGATTTTGGTGGTAAATCGTTTGTTCCATCAAAAGCCATTACAATGGGTATTGGCACCATTTTCAAAGCCAGAGAAATCATTCTCATGGCCTGGAACAGAAAAAAAGCTTCTATCATTAAAAAGGCTGTTGAAGGTGAAATTTCTAGTGAAGTACCGGCAACTTACCTGCAATTGTCAGAACATGTTGAATTTATACTTGATAAAGACGCGGCCTCTTTATTAACCCGCTTTGATACACCTTGGTTGGTTAAAGACTGTGTTTGGGATGAAATGCTTACACGCAAAGCAGTAATCTGGTTAGCAAACATACTAAAAAAACCAATCCTAAAATTAACAGAAGACGACTTCAACAACCATGGTATGGCACAGCTTGCCCTGGAGAAAGGTCCTGTATACAATATTAACATCCATATTTTCAACAAACTTCAGCACACCATCACAGGTTGGCCAGGTGGCAAACCCAATGCCGATGATAGCCAGCGACCTGAACGTGCCGAACCCGCTAAAAAAAGTGTTCTGATCTTTTCACCACACCCCGATGATGATGTCATCTCCATGGGTGGAACCTTTATCAGGTTGGTAGATCAGCATCACGATGTTCATGTGGCTTATCAAACTTCCGGTAATACAGCAGTTTGGGATGACGACGCTTTGCGCTTTGTTGAGTTCAGCATAGATTTCTCCAAAAAAATGGGATTAGGACAGGATGCGTTACAGAGTATCTATGATAACATGCGTACCTTCATTGAGCATAAACTACCTAATCAAATAGACACTCCCGAAATTCAATCCGTTAAAGGTTTAATCAGAAAAGGAGAAGCGATAGCCGGTGCACGTTACTGCGGCCTTGAAGACGATCACATCCATTTCATGGCACTTCCATTTTATGAGTCCGGAAAAAGCCAGAAAAACCCGGTAACTAACCTGGATATTCAATTGACCATCGACTTATTGCAGAAAGTAAAACCACAACAGGTATTCGCTGCCGGCGACTTCGAAGATCCACATGGAACACATATCGTTTGCTTTAACATCATTCTTGCTGCATTAACCGAGCTGCGCAAGACGGAAAGTTGGGCACAAGATTGCTGGTTATGGATGTACAGAGGGGCATGGCATGAGTTTCCTACTCATGAAATCGAAATGGCAGTACCGCTTAGTCCGCAGGAACTTGAAAAAAAGAAATACGCTATTTTCAAACACCAAAGTCAGAAAGACCGCGCAGTTTTCCCTGGCGACGATTCCCGAGAATTCTGGAAACGTGCTGAAGACCGTAACCGTGAGACAGCGAAAGCCTATGATGACCTAGGCTTAGCTGAATACGAAGCGATGGAAGCATTTGTAAGATGGAAATTTTAAAATAAATATGGAAAACAGCCCACAGCGACTATTGTCGTTAGACTTCTTTAGAGGTGCGACAGTAGCCGCAATGATTTTGGTTAACAACCCTGGTGATTGGGGTAATATATACGCGCCATTACGCCATGCTGAATGGAATGGTTGCACTCCCACCGACTTAATTTTTCCGTTTTTCCTCTTCATTGTGGGCGTTTCCATTGCCTATGCCATGGGTAGCAAAAAAGCTGACCCATCTTTACATCGGCAAATCCTTATCAAAGCTTTCAAGCGTTCCCTGATTTTATTTGGACTAGGACTATTCCTTTCCTTGTACCCAAAAATCTTTACGTCACCAGTTGAAGCTTTGCAAACGGTAAGAATACCAGGGGTATTGCAACGCATAGCCCTGGTATTCTTTATATCAGCCGTCATTTTCTTAAAAAACACCGAGAAAAACATCTTTAGAATCTTTATTGGGCTTCTTGTGTTTTACTGGGCCATGATGACCTTTGTACCTGTTCCTGGTGTGGGCTATCCAAACCTTGAAAAAGAAACTAACTTGGGTGCATGGATCGACCGCTCTATTTTAACAGAGGCTCATTTATGGAAATCAGCCAAAACCTGGGATCCTGAAGGCCTGTTTAGCACAATTCCCGCTATAGCAACTGGCTTATTCGGCGTGTTAGTTGGCGTTTTCTTAAAGCGTAAAGACATGGATGCGGCCACGAAAATTGCATGGTTATTTTCCACTGGTTTCACAGCGATAGGCCTGGGCTTGTTGTGGGATTTACAATTCCCGATCAACAAATCTCTTTGGACAAGCTCCTTTGTGTTGTATACAGGAGGTATGGCAACCGTTATCCTGTCATTGAGTTATTGGATAATAGATATACAACGGTATAATAAATTTACAACCCCTTTTGTGGTTTATGGTGTTAATGCAATTACCGTATTCTTTTTATCAGGCTTGCTTCCGCGCACTTTAAATATGTTTACCATTAGTATGCCCGGTGGCAAAGAAATAGGGCTTCAGAACTGGATTTATCAAACTTATTATAGCGCCAACTTTTCTCCCGTAAATGCTTCCCTAGCTTGGGCTGTTACCCAAATTTTGTTTTGGTACATCATATTATATATCATGTATAAAAAGAAAATCATCATTAAAGTTTAAGTTACCGCGCCGCTAGCCCTACAGGGCTACCAGCTTCACTTTCATTTTTCAGACGATCAAGGGCAGTAACAAGGTAGGTATAACGTTTACCACTAACCACATCGGTATCAATGAAATTAGTATAGGTCAGAAAGCTGATCTTAATAATATTTTCTGGCTTTAAAATAGTGATGGGTTCCCCTTCTTCGAATCGGTAAATTACGTAACCGGATGCCGTTTCGCCATCTGCAGCAACCAGGGGCTGCTCCCATGAAAGGTGTATCCCGTCACTTTTTGCTTCAGCACGTATGTTCAATGGAATGTTTGGTTCTATATCATCTAACCAAGGCATCTGTGGTGGCAGGGAAGGATATTTGTATAGATCCAATCGCAACGAATCACCCGTTTCGCGGGCAACCGTAGAAAAGGATTTAGAACTAAAAAAAACACTGCCCTGTACCCTGTTATTTTCTCTCATATACCTAATCTGGTCAGGTATCTGGGTTGGCAATCGCCACGCTGCCTCCATTTTCTGATTCATCAAATAAGCGGCCTGTCCTATGTATAAATGCCTGCCATAGGTATTTTCACTCCACCAATCTACCAAAGTGCCAAATGGGGCAGCTTTACGGGTAAAACTGAAATAAACCTGCGGATTGATATAATCTACCCAGCCCTCTTTAACCCATTTCCTTGAATCAGCATAAAGTTCCGAGTAATTAGAAAGTCCGTTGGTTGCAGAGCCAAGACTGTCTTCACGAAGGTTTCTCCAAATGCCAAACGGACTGATCCCAAATTTAACATGTTTTTTATAATGGTGAATGCTATCGTCAAGTTGCTCGATCAACAGGTCCACATTATTTCTTCTCCAGTCATTTACATTGGTAAAGCCATTGGAATGTTGAGCAAAAGTATTGGCGTCTCTTATCGTCTGACCAGATACCGGATATGGATAAAAATAATCATCGAAGTGTATCCCATCTATATCATAACCCTTCACCACATCCAGAACTACCTGTATAATATATTCCCTAACTTCGGGCATGCCCGGATCAAACTGTTTTTTTCCCGCATAGGTAAAAAATAAATCCGGTCGTTTTACCACCATGTGGTCCTTACTTAACACCGCATTGGCACTCGTTGTTGCACGGTATGGATTAAACCAAGCGTGAAGCTCCATCCCTCGAAAATGTGCTTCGTGGATAGCAAATTCCAGTGGATCATAACCTTCGGCGGGCGCTAAGCCTTGTTTTCCCATTAACCATTGACTCCAGGGCTCCCTTGATTTGCCATAAAAAGCATCGGCTGCAGGACGCACCTGCAGTATAATTGCATTCATCCCGTTCCCTTTATGCTTCTCTAATAAACCAATAAGTTCTTGTTTTTGCTGGTCGGCAGTTAACCCTGGTCTTGATGGCCAGTCAATATTAGCTACTGTTGCTACCCACACGCCTCTGAACTCACGTTTTGGAGCGTTTTTTGCTGTTTGTTGTGCTAAAGAAGAAAAGGAATACGTAAATACAAGTGTTATTGCAACAATAAGGATCTTAAACATTCTTGGAAAGTTGTGTTTCGTAAGTGTGTTATTTCATGGCCATTATGCGTATAAGCGCATTTACCACCATTAGCAAGTAAACGAATTTTTCGTCACTCTTATACAAATTTGCGGTTTTTTTGCCCAAATATTATAATTTAATCTTTATGTTAGACCTTTCTTTCTTAAACTGAAGAAACTTTGACATAAAAAGCTGAATCTTATTTTGAAATGTTAGACCCAAAAATTACAGGTAATACAGGCGACCGAAACAAGATCTATTTCCTGATCATCGTTATCGTAGCTTTGTTAGGCACAAATGCTTATCTCTATTTTAGAGACAAACATGAAGGCGAGCGCTTTATAAGCGTTAACACCGAAAAAGACAGATTAAAATTAGAGGTCGAAAAAATAGAAGTAGAACTAGACAATGTAAATAACCTCAATATCGCCTTATCAGAGGAACTAAAACAGGAACAGCAACTGGCCCGCAACAAAATCCAGGAGCTTAAAAATGCCCTCGAAAAGAGCCAACTAAGCCAAATCGAACTTACTGCTGCACAAAAGGAGGTGAAGCAACTCCGACAGTTTGTTAAAAACCATTATGAACAGATCACAAAACTCAATCAGGAAAATATCCTTTTAAAATCTGAACGGGATAGCCTTGTCAATTCTGTGAACCAGGTGACTAAAAAGGCCGAGAAATTGATCCAAAAGAATCAGGAATTAAGTAAAAAGGTTAAAGAGGGCGCGGCCTTAAAGGCAATTAACATGGAAGTTGTTGCATTCCGGGTAAAAAACAGCGGTAAGCAGGTGGCGGTTAAAAATGCAGGTCCTGCGCAAAAATTAGATATCACTTTTGGTATCGCTCCTAACGAGCTGGCCGAAAAGAAGTATTACAAAATATACATCCGTGTATTTGATCCGGCTGGAAATTTAATTGCCGACGAAAAAAACATGTTTGATGCAAATAACCAGCAGATGCAATACAGTGAAATGACCACACTGGAATATGACGATCAAAAGGAATCGTACACCATATCCTGGGTTAATCCAGAGGAATTCATTAAAGGAACCTACGCTGTGATTTTATATGCTGATGGCTTTACCATGGGCAAAGCATCGGTTACCCTCAAATAAACGACCTTAAGCTAATGGGAAACTAAGGTAAAAGGTAGTCCCTTTATCCAGCACAGACTTGAAAGCTACTGTTCCTCCTGCGTTCTCTACCGCTTGTTTTACAAAGGCCAATCCTAAACCGGTACCTGACGATTTTGTCGTAAAATTAGGTGCGAAGATTTTATCCTGCAAGTAAAAATCAATTCCCTTACCATTATCAGACACTTCTATCCACACCATTTTGTGATCGTTACGTAGCTTTATATAAATTACACACGCTTCCATGTTGCTGGCAGCCTCAATAGCATTTTTTAGTAAATTATTAAAAGTCCTGAGAAGCTGGTCCTTATCTCCCATCACAAAAATCGCCATGGTAGTTTGATCAACAAGGTGTATCTCGACACCATTAGTGTTCACGAAAATATCACTGGCTTGTTGCAAAATGGGCAGCAACTGGAGGCGTTGCAGCTTCGTATCGGGCATTTTAGCAAAATTCGAAAACTCTGAAGCTATTGTTGCCAGGCTGTCTATTTGTTCGACGAACGATTTATTAAAGCGCTCAAATTTGCGTTCAAAATTAGGATCTTTTTCCTTCCATGACTTTTCGAGTAATTGCACCCCAAGTTTTAATGGCGTTAGTGGGTTTTTAATTTCATGCGCCACTTGTTTTGCCATTTCACGCCACGCACTTTCCCGCTCCGATTTTGCCAGTCTTACCGCGCTATCTTCAAGTGCGGCAAGCATTTTATTATACTCTTTAATCAAAGAGCCTATTTCATCGTGTCTCGACCACACGATAGGTTGATTTTTCTGTCCGAGTTTTGTCTTTCGAATGCTTTCCTGTATAAAGGTTAGTGGATTTGTTATCTGATTGGCAAGAAATACGGCCAGCACTCCGATGGCAACAAATACCAAGGCATAGATATTAATCAGCGTATTGATAAATAAACCAATTTTACTCTGGAAATCACCTTCATTACCATAGTATGGTAGTCCGATATAACCAATGGTCTGGTTTTGTGAATTCCGTACGGCTCCATAAGCAGCAGAATACGTAAAATCCCCTATCTTTTGATTAGGACTGATATATTCAGCTCGCTGGAATTTATTAAGGTAGATGTAAGCATCAGGCGCCATGTTTTTTGACAAAATCCCATACTCGTATATCTTAGGTATAGAGGTATAAACCAGGTTACCATTGGTATCAAACAAGTTCAAATAGGTGGAATTTACATCAGAAAACTGATTAAATTCCTGTATGGATAAATCGGTAACGGTAGGAAGACTTCCGCTGGCATATACTTTTTTTCCATAAAGCAACTGTACCTTACGCAGCTTGTCTCTGATAAAATCATCCTGTTGCCGCCTGTATTCCGAACTGATATAAAAGAATGTGGTCCACCCCACAATAAGTAAAGTAGCCACCACTGATAAAACAATAGAAAACTGTATGCGGGTTTTATACAGAATTTTATTAGCATTAATCATCAATGAACGATTAATGTTAAACCAGCCTCCCCACTTATCATCAATGTTTTTAGAAAGCCATAATAAACTATGTAAGCCAACGGAAAAAAGGATAAACACCAGAAAAAAGAATGACAAGATAGACAACCGGCTTACATACGACGTTTTCTCCTTACTGATCACGATGGTCCTGGTGTAAGTCGGTTTATAAACCATGTGGTTATAACCAGTCTCATCATCGTTAATATAAAACACCTCGTCATTACGACTATTATAATCCCCGTCACTTAACTGATAAGTGAACTTCCCTGCCTGGTTAATTAAACTGCCGTAATTATAAAAAGCAAAGGAATAATCTTTAAAGTCTTCTTCACTTTTCACTTTACCATCCACAAGAAGTTCCGGAAATTGGTTATTATAATTATACTGTTGTGATCTTAGCTCCAGCACAAGGGTGCCTACCATTTGCTTATTATCAAATATGGGGATGATTCCAAAATAACTTTGGTAGCCGAACGTATCATTTAGCCTGTAGAAGTAGTTAGAAACTTTCACAGAACCCGATTGCACCAATTCTTTGTAATGCTGTAAAGGACTTGCATCGCCATTTTCGTAGCTAGAGGCTGTTACACTGTATGGTAGCAGGTTGTATTCGTACTGTGCCAGGTAGCTGTCCAGGTATTTCTTATCCACCATACTTTCCAGCACTGCTTCTTTTTCCACGTCAGGCGCCTTAAAAAAATTCAATACGTATTCATCTGATGAAACACCTTTTTCAAGACTTTCAATGGAGCTGATTACCCGGGGATTGTCTGTCGATAATAACTTCTGTGCGATTGTAAGCCGCTTATTCCGTTCTTTAATATCCTGGTATTTCACATATTTAATGGAGGATATAAGTGCCAGACAGAAAAAGAGTGTTACATAGGTACGAATGGAAAATTTCGCCTTTTCTACGTAAATATTCCAGCCTAGAACAAATAAAAACAAAGCATAGACTATAAAGAAAACCGTAAATTCTGTGATAATCCTAAAGATCAGGTAACCTAGAAATGCTGACAAGAATAACAACAGACGTTCTTTGTTGGTGACATTAAGCTTCTTGGTCCACTGCATGAAGATATAGGCCAACAGAAATACGTTAAACCACACCAAACATAAAATACCAATACTGATCCAGCTTGCCCAACCCAGATTGATGATATTAGTGATGTCGAAATTAATCTTTGAATTATAAACCAGTCCAGAAAAAAGCCGGTCGATATGGAAGGCCATTAAAGAAAGTACCACCAGCATAAGTGTGTGTACTACCAAGCCTGCGGTCTTATTTTGCGTAAGCCAATCTGGAAAACTGTATTTTTCTTTATAAGTATAAATGAAAAACAACACCCATGTAGCGCATATAACATTTAACAGGAGATCGCCAAGTGAAGGGAGAAAAAAACTCTGTCCATAAACGGCAGGACTAAAAATGGCAAGGTTAAACTGGTGGTTAAGCCAGCCATATTGCAGGTCGGTTAGCCGAAGGACCAGGAAATAAGAAAACAGCAACAGGGTAGCTAGCGCTAAACGTCCATTTTTTGCAATTAATGAACAGAGCGAATTGACAAACAATGAAAAGCTTAAAATACCAACAACCCATAACCAGATCTCCAGAGAAGAATAATGGTTGCTGGGGTTTTCCGAACGGAGTTTAACTTCAAATAATGGTTTACCGGTAGTGCTCTTAATCGTCACCACATCGTTATCAATAAAAGAAGCGAATGTTAAGGTATTTGAAGGCAGTAATTTCTTTGAAATTTCGTTATTCAGGAAGTTATTTTCAATGAGAAACTGGCTCTTTATTTTGATATAAAAAACGACGGCAAAATCCCCCTCCGTTTTTTTAATCGCTTCATACCAACCATTTGACAGCTGAACCACAGACACCCCGTCTTTCACGAAATTAACTGGTGGTGGATTAATCAAGTATGAACTCCAGAATTTCACCTCATAACCCTTGTATGTAATTACATTGATTTCCTCTACAGGGTAGGTATCGATAAAAGCTAAGGCTAAATCTGGCTTTTCATGGATATTTTTTAGTTTTTCAACCTCCTGTGGATTATTCAGAAGGCTGAAAACCAATTCTTCGTTTTTAGCAAGATTATCTTGTAATGTTGCCGCCTGGTGCCGTAGATAGTCGTTTTCAGATACCGTGTGCTTTAACGTAATGGCTGTAACAATACAGCATACGCTCAAAACAACCAGTAGAATTCTAATTTTAACGCCTATGCTCACAGCAATTATTTTAGGTAAAACTTATTAAACAGCAACCGCAGCAGCACGGGTAATAGCGGCTCTGTTCACTTTTTTAACTAAGCCCTGCAAAACATTGCCAGGACCAACTTCAACAAATTCCTCAGCGCCGTTTGCAAGCATTTGCTCAATCGTTTGTGTCCACCTAACTGCACCCGTTAACTGGGTAATCAGGTTGGCTTTAATCTGTGCCGGATCTGTCGTAGGATGTAGTGGATCAACATTTTGGTAAATTGGACACCTTGGCGCAGAAATAAGTGTATTTTCAATGGCTGACTGTAACTCTACTTTGGCCGGCTCCATTAACGGAGAGTGAAATGCACCGCCCACGTTAAGTTTTAAAGCTCTTTTTGCCCCAGCTTCCGTTAATTGTTTACAAGCAATATCAATTCCCGCTATACTTCCGGAAATCACCAACTGACCTGGACAATTATAATTCGCAGGCACAACAACTTCATCAATCTGTGCGCAGATCATTTCTACCACGTCATCAGACAATCCTAAAATTGCTGCCATGGTAGAAGGTTGTAATTCACATGCTTTCTGCATGGCATTTGCACGGGCAATTACCAGGCGAAGGCCATCTTCAAAAGATAAGGCGGAAGCAGCAACTAAAGCAGAAAATTCGCCAAGGGAATGTCCCGCAACCATGTCAGGCTGGAATGCCTCTTTTAAAGACTTTGCTAGAATTACAGAATGTAGAAAAATAGCCGGTTGTGTAACGTTAGTTTGTTTTAATTCGTCGTCCGACCCGGAAAACATAATGTCGCTAATGCGAAATCCAATAATTTCATTGGCTTGTTCAAATAAGGCTTTGGCCTCCTGATTTTCGTAAAGTTCTTTTCCCATTCCCGAAAATTGTGCTCCCTGACCTGGAAATAAATATGCTTTCATCATGTTCTAATGTAAATTTGCCGTAATTAATCTTAAAAATTCTGCCCTGGTTTTGTCCTTAGCAAATTCACCAGTAAAAGCAGATGTTGTTGTTACTGAATTTTGTTTCTGAATACCACGCATGGCCATGCACAAGTGTTTGCATTCTATAACAACCGCTACTCCTGCAGGTTTTAACGTTTCTTGTATACAGTCTCTAATCTCATTGGTTAGACGTTCCTGAACTTGTAAACGGCGGGCATATGCATCAACAACCCTCGGAATCTTGCTTAAACCAACTATATGTCCGTTTGGTATGTAAGCGATGTGTGCTTTACCAAAAAAAGGAAGCATGTGGTGTTCACACATCGAGAACACTTCAATGTCTTTAACCACCACCATCTGGCTATAATCTTCTTTAAACATGGCTGAGCGTAAAATCTCTTCCGGTTTGGTATCATAACCGTGGGTAAGAAACTGCATCGCTTTTGCTACACGTTCCGGAGTTTTCAATAAGCCTTCGCGCGCCGGATCCTCTCCCAGCTGTTTTAAAATATCTTTATAATGATCAGCTAAAGAGGCAATTTTATCTTCGTTGTAACGGTCAATTTTTAAGTACCCTTCGTTTTCCTCTTCGGTAAACGTTTGTGTTTTATTATCCATCAAGCTATGTAATTATCCGAAATACTCAACAAAGTTATTCTCGGTTTCATAAATTTTAATACTGTGTAAGGTAGCACCCCCATTTTCTATATGTGGCAGCAATTCATCCCAAACGGCTATTGCCAGGTTCTCTGTAGATGCAAGTTTACCTTGCATGAAGTCTACATCCAGGTTTAGGTTCTTATGATCGATTTTATCGACAACATACTTGTTAGTTATATCTTTTAGCCATTTAAGGTCAACTAAAAACCCCGTTTCCGGATTAATCTCTCCCTTAACAGTAACATATAATTGGTAGTTATGCCCGTGCCAATTTGGATTAGCACACTTTCCGTACACCGCTGCATTTTCATCATCAGACCAATCTGGCCTGGCTAATTTATGTGCAGCATTAAATGACGCTTTGCGTGTTATATAAATCATTTCTCTAAAATTGACTACAAATATACATAGAAACGAACTGAAAGCGATTTATTACCTTAGGTGAATGAAAATACTTGTTGTAGCCGCCACCTTTGCAGAAGTAAAGGGCATCTATGAGCATTACGACTGTCCGCCGGCAGCTTTTATGCAATGCCCTGTGTTCGATATCCTTATTACCGGTGTCGGCATGACCGCTACGGCTTTTGCCCTGGGTAAAACCCTCTCCGCAGATTACCAGCTCGTGTTAAACCTGGGTATTGCAGGTTCTTTTGACCGCAGTATTTCGTTAGGCTCCCTGGTACAGGTAATCGAGGACGAATTTTCGGAACTGGGCGCTCAAGACAAAGATTCCTTTTTAAGCCTTAGTGAACTGGGTTTTGGTAAAACCACCTATGCGTGTAATTACAACGCTCACCACTCCTTGCTCAACATCCTTCCCAAGGTTAAAGGCATCACCGTTAACATGGTTCATGGAAACCGCACTTCTATAGATTCTGTTGTAAACCGCCTGCATCCTGCAACGGAAAGTATGGAAGGTGCTGCTGTATTTTATGCCTGCGAACAGGCTGCACTGCCATGTTTGCAGGTTCGAGCCATTTCTAACTATGTCGAAGAAAGAAATAAAGAAAGCTGGAAGGTTGGTTTGGCTATTCAAAACCTCAACCAATGGGCCATTGAATTTTTACTTAATTTTACCCCATGAAACTTACATTAGGATTTTCGCCCTGCCCCAACGACACCTTTATCTTCGATGCCATGATTCACCATAAGATAGATACGGAGGGTTTAGACTTTGAAGTAACTTTTGATGACGTGGAAACCTTGAATCAAAAAGCACTCTGTGGCACTTTAGACATCACTAAGTTAAGCTTTCATACCCTGGCTTACGTCAGCGGACAATATGCTTTACTTAATGCGGGCAGTGCGCTGGGCTTCGGCGTTGGCCCATTGTTAATTTGCAAAAACCCGGCATTACTCAACCAGGAACTTTCAGCCGATCTGCGCGTCGGTATTCCAGGTAAGTTTACTACAGCCAATTTTTTATTAGGAATTGCCTATCCACAACTAACCAATAAACAGGAGTTGGTATTCTCTGACATAGAGAACGCTTTATTAGAGGACCGGATTGATGTGGGCCTCATCATTCATGAGAACCGTTTCACCTACGGCGAAAAGGGACTTCACAAAATCATCGACCTGGGTAATTATTGGGAAACC
Source organism: Pedobacter sp. (assembly GCF_045627485.1). GTDB lineage: Bacteria > Bacteroidota > Bacteroidia > Sphingobacteriales > Sphingobacteriaceae > Pedobacter. The sequence continues at coordinate 23,040 of NZ_JAZQNU010000061.1, forward strand.
CTTACTGGTTGTGCCATTCCCCTGGGCGGCATCGTAGCTAACAGACAATTACCGTTAGAAGTACAGCAAAAGTTGAACAGAATAGTAAGAAAATCTGTTGAGTTTGCATTTGCCAATCCTAAATCAGGACTGGAATTTATACAAGAACATGCGCAGGCCATGGACGAAGCCGTCATGTATAAACATATTGAGCTTTACGTAAACCAATACACTATTGACCTGGGCTTGGAAGGCCGTAAAGCCATCGATAAATTGTTTAGTATCGCAGAATCAAAAGAAATTATTCCGGTACGCAGGAAGAATCTATATGTGGAAGGATAAATAATTAATTACAAGGCCCATCAGGAATTTCGGTTGTTACCTTCAACACCTTGGTTACTACAAGGGTTGAATCGAAGTTAGCGGTTACCGTACTGCTGTCTGATTTTACCACACGTGCTTCCACTTCAATATAAACCGGCACATATGGCTTTTCGAAGTTTAGTTCGTTATAGGCAAGTTCCAGAGTTTTGGCACTGTCTGCTACCCAATACTCCCTGCCTTCGTCGCAATCGGTAAAAGCACGAAGTTCTGGGCCATAGCTATAAAGTCCTTTTATCACTTTAACCTCGCTATTGTCACCCTCTACAGGTGTGCGGTTACAAGCTATAACAGCCAAGGCCAGAACAATAGATAACAACGTTATTTTTTTGGTATGCATCATAGTTATAGATCTTTGTTAATATGGTTAATCTTCTTTACGCTTAAGTTAGACGACAAGGCCGACGCAATAAAAGAGAATACGCTGACGGTAATAAAAACCAGCACGAAATCCATCCCTTTAAAAGCAACGGGGTAGGCACTTGGAATCATCAGATTCTCCTGTGACATCTGTACGAAACCAAATTCCTTTTGAGCCCAACAAAAGAGAAACCCGACTAATAGGCCAAATATACACCCTGTCATGGTAATCATCATCCCTTCCATCAGAAATATTCGTTTTATTAAGCGCTTGCTTGCGCCAAGGCTGCTTAAAACCGCTATATCTTTTAGTTTATCCAGCACTAGCATCGTGAGTGAGCCAATAATATTAAAAATCGCGATGATTAAAATGAAAGTCAGTATGATGTATACAGCCCATTTTTCTGAACCCAGTATGTTATACAAGACCTGATTTTGTTGTAACCTGTCTTTTACAACAAATCCCTCCCCTAACTGTCTTTCAATCTCTTTCTTGAAACTTTCGGCACTTACGTTAGGAAGAAGATTTATTTCAATAGATGAAATATTTTTCGGCTCCTGAAGCAGTTCGCGTGTAAAAGATAAGGGCACAATGGTCATGTCATCGAAATCCTGCTGCAGTTCAAATACACCAGCCACAGGTATGGTAGCCATAGTAAAGTCATCAGCTGGATTGATTGAACTTGCATTACTTCCCTTTTTTGGAGAATATATCTGCAAGGGGGTAAATGGATCGTTAGTGTTGATCATCAGGTAATTCTGGATAGCCGATCCAATTACTGCTTGTGGACCAGACGAATTTTCCAGCACAAAACTACCCTGCACGGTAATGCTATCGAGACTTTGATTTTTAAGGTACTGGTCGCTAACGCCCTTTACCAAACCTACAGACTGCCGATCCCCATAGCGGAGTAAGGCATTTTCGGCCAATACTTCTGTATAGGAATAAATACGGGAGTCTCCCTTTATCTGCTTAAAGGTATCGGTATCCGGGTCGAAGGTTTTGCCATGCGAAGGCACTACCACCACCTCGGGCGTAAAAGTATTATACATTTTCAACACAACCTCTTCGAAGCCGTTAAAAACGGATAAAATAATGATCAGCGCAGCACTTCCAACAAAAACACCCAACACAGAAATAGTGGAAATTATATTGATCGCATTGGTGGATTTTTTAGCAAAAAGATACCTGCGGGCAATATAAAAGGCTGTGTTCATTGGGTAAATGGTTAACCTGCGTTAAAAGAATGGATTATTTTCTTTTTCAAAACCAATGAAAGTTGACTTTCCATGGCCGGGATGAACTTCACAATCAACTGGCAAGGTAAACAACTTTTCCCTAACACTTTGTAATAACTGCTCATGATTTCCACCTGGTAGATCTGTGCGGCCAATACTGCCATAAAATAACACGTCGCCACCTATTAAAAAGTTCTCTTGTTTCGCATAGAAACAAATGTGTGCCGGCGAATGACCTGGCGCAAGCAGCACTTCGAGTGCACTTTCACCAAATTTCACCTGGTCACCCTCCTCCAGAAATACGTCCGGGTCAGGCCCCATATCATACCTAAAGCCCATACCTGGTGCGTAACTAGGTATGGCCTGCAAAATTTTCATTTCGCCACGATGGAACTGGGGTTTTAAACCCCACTGATCAAAAACAAATTTATTACCAAACACATGATCCAGGTGGCAATGTGTATTGAGCAAAGCTGTTGGTGTTAAATTATTCTCTTTAATAAAAGCAACCAGCTCATTCTGCTCGTACGATTCATACATTCCTGGGTCAATAATCACACAGGCACCTGTTTCATCATACAACACATAGGTGTTTTCCTGATACGCATTAAAAGTAAATTTCTTGATGTTAATCATGATAAGCAATAAGTGTTTATGAATTCCAGATGGTCCAGGAACGTTCAGCCTGGAGCTCCAACATTTCTAATCCGTTTTTAGTTTTAGCACATCTATCTTTCGCCATGCGTAAAAATAATGTTTCGGCAGGATTATAAACTAAATCGTATGCCAGGTGTCGATCGGTGAGCGCCTCATATGGAATTGCCGGACAAGTATCCAGGCTCGGCGACATACCCAATGGGGTGGTGTTAATCAGCACCTGGTATTCCTGCAACAAGTCAGCGGTTACCTCTTCATAGGTGATACAGCCTTCTGCAGCTGATCTTACCACGGTCAGGTAAGGAATTCCAAGTTTATCGAGCACATATTTAACCGCTTTAGCCGCTCCACCATTGCCAAAAATCAAAGCCTGACGATGATATTGTGACAACAAGGGTTTCAAAGATTCTTCGAAACCGTAAGCATCAGTATTATATCCCTTTAAATAGGGTGTATTTTTATCGTGATTAATGGAAATGCAATTTACCGCACCAATATGGCGTGCAGCATCGTCCATTTCATTGAGAAATGGAATAACGGCTACTTTATAAGGGATCGTCACGTTTAAGCCTGTCAGCCCCTTATTAGTTAATAGCTGCGTAAGCATACTAATGTCGGTAAGGGGGAACAGTTCATACTGACAATCTGCAATACCCTCCTTATCAAATTTCTCAGTAAAAAACTTTTTAGAAAAAGAATGTGACAAAGGGTAGCCGATTAAACCAAATGTTTTAACCATAATGTTTCGGTAAACGTTTAAAACGCTTATTTAGATAAATTAAGGAAATGGTCAAACGTATCTCCCCTTAAGCCAAGGCGAATCGTTTCCAATGGAATAACTTCCGCAGGAGCAATATTTCCAAGATTTACATTGGTACCAATCAGTTTTATAAACCAAACTTGTTGTTCTTTCTGTGGGGCTTCCCAAATGATGGTTTCTTCAGGAATCTGTGTTAAGATCTCATCAACTAAACCTTCCCTAACTTCTCCTGATTCACGGTAAATACCAACGTTTCCACCTTCACGAGCTTCAGCAATCACCTTCCATGAACCAGCTTCAATTTCTGCATTCATTAGTTTAATCCACTTGTATGGGGCGAAGATTTTCTTTGCATCCTTTGAGCCTACTTCAGAAATTACAGTTACCTGTTTAGCCAGTTTTGCGATATATTCTAACTTCTCCTCGTGTTCAATAAAAATCGAGCCATCAGAAACTTCTGCATACTCCATTCCAAACTGATCTAATACGCGGCGATAATCATCAAACTGGTTTCTGATCACAAATGCCTCAAATAAGGTTCCGCCAAAATAAGTAGGAATTCCTGCACTTTTATAAATGGCTAATTTCTCTTTCAGGTTTGGGGTAACAAAAGAAGTAGCCCATCCTAATTTAACAATATCAGTGTGAACACCGGCAACATCAATAAAATCTTCTGTTTGTCTTAAGCTTAAACCTTTGTCCATAACCATTGTTATACCTTTGTTACGAGGTTTTACTGGACGTTCGGGTATATTATTTAAAGGGTAATTCATATATACTGCAAAGGTGAAAAAAAAATAGACTTTTTAAGAGATGATTTTCGAAAAGACGTTCTTTATTTGATATAACGGTTAATAACTTCTAATATCAATCCGTTTTCCTGTAGTTGAGGCAGGTATTCAAATAAAATGTAATGCTTTTCTGGCTCAATACTTAAAGCCGTCTCCAGGTATGCGAAACCTTCATCGTTTTCCTTCATTGCAAACAAATAGGCCACCATGCGGTAATATAGTTCTGCGGCATCCGGATTATTTTTTATTCCCTCCATGATAATTTCTGAAGCATCGATCAGCTTTCCCTGTTCGTAAAGGACAGTAGAATAGTCAAGCCAGGCTTCCACATCTGTAGGGTTATATAATAAAACCTGGTGATAGGCATCTACAGATTTGTCCATTTGCCCAAGTTTATAATAAGCATCAGCCATAGCGAACCAGAAATCCGGGTTAACACCATCCAGGTCTAATGCCTTTTTATAAAAATGTAATGATTCGAAATATCGTTCTTCAAAGTTCAGTGTTACACCGATACCAAACCAGGCATCAGCCAATTTCGGATCCATCTTTACTGATTTTTTATAATACGAACGGGCCTCATCCATCATTTCAAGCTTTTCATAACACTCGCCAATGGCACAATAGGTATCAGCATTAGGCTTTTCGTATTCGAAAGTATGTTTGTACACTTCAATCGCTTCTGCAAAGCGATCCAGCTGCACCAGGGCATTTCCTTTATTGTAGTAAGCAGAGGCGAAATTATCTTTAATTAAGATGGCATAATCATAGGCATCAATTGCTTTTTCGAACAAATCAAGCTTGTGATATGAATTCGCCAGGTTATACCAGGCCGCGTAACTATAAGGATCGTTATCAATATACTCCGTATAAAACTGGATGCTTTCCTCCTGCTTATCTAATATGTCATAACAAAAAGCAAGCTCATAGAGGCCGTCTTTGTTCTCCATATTGATTTCCAGGCTACGTTTAATATATATGATTGCGCTTTCGTAATCCAGCATATTCTGGTAGACATAAGCAATCTGCAACAAAACATCGTCAATCGTTTCTGCGAATTCCAATGCTTTTTTAAAGTTTTCCAACGCCAGTTCATGCTGATCCAGGCTGGAATAGATATTACCGCGTAGAATAAAGATCTCTGCTTCGGATGCTTCCAGCAACTCTGCTTTTTCAAGAGACTCAAAAGCCCGGTCCAACTGGTTGGTTACAAAATATAATTGTGCTTGTTTGACGAAAAATATCGCCGCATAAGGATGCTGGTTTAAGGCATATTCGATTACCTGCAATGCTTTAACCGGATCACTTTTCTCTATATAATAATCAATGATGTTTTCAAAAGCCTGGGCATCGAAAAAATACTGATCCTGATTACGTATCATTTCTTCGTAACGTTCTACCGATCGCTGTGCATCATCGTTAAAGTCGAAGTTAAATTCCTCTTCCATGTATTTGATTAATTAAAGAACATTTCCCTTGTTGTCTAAAAACACATTATAAGTTTACGCTAATTAAACGTAAAAGGCTAAAATATTTTCAATATTTAAATGCCTAACGCTACAATTAACCTATAAATTAGTAATTATTAGAATTTTAAAGATTTATTTACTCGCATTAAATGCCTTTGGGTTGTTCAGAATTATTTACAAAAATAAACAAAGTTATCTTTAAAACTGGTAATACAGGGGTCAAGAAACCGGCTTTGCCTTTTTTTTATACACCTCAAATGAGCATCTTTGTTTATATCCATTTGTTATAAAAACCATTCTCGCTATGCAAAAAGAAATCAGCACCGTACTACAAAACTTAGGCGTATTAGCAGAAAACCCGGCTTTCAGTACGGGAAGTCTGAACGGACCAATTTCAGGTGCCGCCACCATTACCAGTTATTCTCCGGTTGGTGGAGAACAAATTGCGCGCATACAGGTTGCCAGCGAACAAGACTATGAACATGTGATAAAAACCGCACAGGAAGCTTTTTTATACTGGCGCAATATTCCTGCACCAAAAAGAGGTGATGTGGTACGCCAGCTGGGCGATGCCTTACGTGCCAACAAAGAAGACCTGGGTACCCTGGTCTCTTATGAAATGGGAAAAAGTTTACAGGAGGGCTTAGGTGAAGTGCAGGAAATGATAGACATCTGCGATTTCGCGGTAGGTTTATCCCGACAGTTATATGGACTAACCATGCATTCTGAACGCCCGCAACACCGTATGTACGAGCAATGGCACCCAATGGGTATTGTAGGCATAATCTCTGCTTTCAATTTTCCGGTTGCGGTATGGAGCTGGAATGCAGCACTTGCCCTGGTTTGTGGAAATGTATGTGTATGGAAACCATCGTCTAAAACACCGGTGTGTGCCATTGCCTGTCAGCACATTCTTGCACAAGTGTTAAAAGCCAATAATATGCCCGAAGGAATTTCAAGTGTGGTTATCGGTAACCCAATTGGCGACTTGTTAAATAACGACAGCAGAATTCCATTGGTTTCCTTTACAGGTTCTACCCCTGTTGGTAGAAAAGTAGCCACAGCCGTTGCTGGTCGTTTTGGCCGAAGCATCCTGGAACTAGGTGGCAACAATGCGATTATCATATCTAAAGATGCTGACCTTGACATGTCCTTAATTGGTGCTGTTTTTGGTGCCGTAGGTACTGCCGGACAACGTTGTACTTCTACACGAAGGCTGATCATTCAGGAGGATATTTACGAGACGTTTAAAGAAAAGTTAATTAAAGCTTATGGCCAACTTCGAATTGGCAATCCGTTGAATGAGAATAACCATGTAGGCCCACTTATTGACAAGGCAGCAGTAGACATGTACTTAAATGCTATTGAAAAAGGCAAAGCCGAAGGTGCCAATTTCATCGTTGAAGGTGGCGTGCTGGAAGGAGAACAATATGCCTCAGGCTGTTATGTCAAACCTTGTGTAGCTGAAGTAGAGAACAGTTACGACATCGTACAGGAAGAAACCTTTGCGCCAATTTTATACCTCATCAAATATAAAACGCTAGACGAAGCGATCCGTTTGCAAAACGGCGTACCGCAAGGTCTGTCATCAGCCATCATGACTTTAAACTTAAGGGAAGCGGAGCTGTTTTTAGCGGCAGGTGGTTCTGATTGTGGTATTGCCAATGTAAACATCGGCACTTCAGGTGCAGAAATCGGTGGCGCCTTTGGTGGCGAAAAAGAAACCGGCGGTGGCAGAGAAAGTGGTTCTGATGCCTGGAAAGGTTATATGCGCCGCCAAACCAATACCATTAACTATTCTGATACTCTACCCCTGGCACAGGGAATAAAATTCCATATTTAAGGCACGTTGCACACCACCGGTTTCCGGTGGTGTTGCTAACGCCAGACAAAGGAGATTAAGCCTTTACCAGTCATATAACCGTATTAATAGATCTACGGGTTGGAAGCCCAATACCCACTTTCCATCACACACTCATCCTTCTTTTCCATCCTTCAAAAAACGACAAGGACTTAACTGTCAGTAAAGCAACTGTTATGTCTGGACCATGCGTTTTCCTGACTGCCGTTTACAGGGCACCATATTTCAGACAGGACTTGTCAGGTTATGGGGCCATAAATGGGTGATATGCCGCCGTTAGAAGGGTGTTAGCAGGGCTGTAGCCGTTCAAAGGCCCTTGAAAGGCCCTTCTAACCCCCTTCTAAGGCCCTTCTAAATAAAAATTTAAGTTAAAAAAACCGACGCCTGCATTAATAATATTTTCCCTGGCGAAACGCCATTTTTTTTTACGATTTCTAGTTGAAAGACTTAAAAAAGCTTGTCAATTTGTGTATGTTTAAAGGTTTTAATCTGCTAATCCTCTATTGATTTTTAACCTTTTCATATGTTACGTGTAGATAGCGCCAAACCATGCCAAATTGTTTATTCTTTATGCAAACATGAATATATGGGGTATTTAATTGAGCCCCACATGGTTCAGTTAAATCCTCAAGGCGACTTTTCTCTAACTCACCAACGTTTGTTTAGCCATACAGCTGAAGAATTTTCAAGTTACCTGACAGACCTGGATCGTAAGCTGATTAAAACACTCGATGAAATTGAACAGGATTTTATTATCAAGAAGTACCATAAGAAACAAATCAGACCTACCGAGTTCTTCAGTAAATTTTTTGATGATAAATTCTACAATAAAGTACGGCCAAGAATAGAGAAAAGGTTGGCAGAAGTTTTATCTGTATTAACAATCACAGACGGTCTTTATTTAATGGGTAAAGATGGCTGGCCGGCAGAACGAAAAATTACAATTGCTGAAGATGCAGCAACAGTCCTCTTTCATTTCAGAAAAAATGCTTTTGAAACCCGTTATTTCCCTACAATAAAGTACCAGGGTACGCGCATAGATTTTATGTTTAAAGATGCCCAGGTTGTGAGCAACCAGCCTGCATGGCTACTGCTGGAGGATATGCTTTACTTCTTTGAGCAGGATATTGAGGGTAAAAAACTGCAGCCTTTTTTAAATAAACGCTATATCACTATCCCAAAAAGTAGTGAAGAAGCTTATTTCGAGAAATTTGTTGCGCCGCTGATTGAACGGTACCATGTTTATGCAGAAGGTTTTGATATTAAAACCGAACATTATGAACCCGTGCCATTGCTTAAAGTAATTTATGTAGAAGGCGGAGTCTCGCAACTGCAGCTGTTGTTTAAGTACGGTGAATATATTTTCCCGATGGATGCGGAACGTAAAGTAAGTGTACGGATTTCCAAACATGAGGATAGCTATATATTTACCCGCATTAAACGCAAGGCCGACTGGGAAAAAGCGAAATTTAACGAATTGATTAAAGCCGGGCTAAAAAAAACCAGTGCGCTTTTTTACAACCTGGAATTAAGTAAACCACATGCCGATGAAGATAAAGCCTATGGGGTAATTAACTGGGTAAATGAACACCTGGAAGATTTACAGGCCAAGGGTTATGAAATTGAACAGACCACTGGTCATAAGCGCTTTTTATTTGCCACGAATAAAATAGACTTCGAGATTAGCGAAAAAAATGATTGGTTCGACATTAACGCCATTGTGTATTTCGGTATTTTCCCTATCCCGTTTTTAGCGTTAAAACCATATATTTTACATAAAAAGAGGGAGTTCCCCTTACCGGATGGCAGCATTGCCATTATTCCGGAACAGTGGTTTACTAAATACGGAAGTTTGTTTAGTCTGGCAGACGGGTCTAAAAGCTTAAAGCTTAAAAAACACCACATCGGCCTGCTTAATGACCTCTCGGATGATAGCCTGGCCAATGTAACCCTGAATCGTAAATTGGAACGTTTGAACGACTTTGAAAACATTGATGACGTACAGATGCCTGTTAATTTTAAAGGTGAGTTGAGAGGTTACCAGAAAGCCGGTTATAACTGGTTTAGCTTCCTCCGGGCCTATAATTTTGGAGGTTGCCTGGCCGACGACATGGGTTTAGGTAAAACCATACAAACGCTTGCCTTGTTGCAAAAACTTAAGGAAGATAATGAGCAAGCCGACACACCTGGTACATCCCTCATCATTATGCCAACCTCCTTAATCTACAATTGGTTAAATGAAGCACGTAAGTTTACCCCCAAATTAAAAATCCTGGCGCATACCGGCACCAACCGGGATAAAGCAGTAGACAAATTCATCAAATACGACGTAGTGATTACCACCTATGGTATTACCCGTGTGGACGTGTCTTTACTAAAAGAGTTCTATTTCAATTACATCATTCTGGATGAAAGTCAGAATATCAAAAACCCTTCGTCCAAATCATTCAAAGCGGTAAGAGCACTGAAGGCTAAGCACCGCCTAATTTTGAGCGGTACCCCAGTGGAGAACTCTGTAGCCGATTTATGGACACAACTTACCTTTTTAAACCCTGGTTTATTGGGCACACAAGCGTTTTTTAACGACCAATATGTGCAGGCAATTGAGAAGAAAAAAGATGAAGAGAAGGCCCGTAAGTTACAGGCCATTATTAAACCTTTTGTGCTGAGGCGTACCAAGGAGCAGGTTGCCGAGGAGCTGCCTCCCAAAACGGAACAGGTTATATACTGTGATATGAGTGAAGACCAGGCAGCTTATTATGAAAAAACGAAATCGGCTTACCGGAATGACCTGCTTAGCAGTATGGATGATGGCACCTATGCAAAAAAGCAGGTGCAGCTGCTGCAAGGCCTTACGGCATTAAGACAATTGGCCAACCACCCTGCCATGATAGATAATAACTATACTTCAGACTCGGGGAAATTTGAAAACGTGATAAACACACTTGATAACGTTTTAAAAGGCGGTCACAAAGTGCTGATTTTTTCACAGTTTGTGAAACACCTTAGCATTTTTAAACAATACCTGGAGCAGGAAACCATTCCATATACCTATTTAGATGGTGCTACTAAAAACCGGGGGGAAATTGTTGCTGGCTTTCAAAATGATCCGGAATTAAAGGTATTTCTGATTTCCATTAAAGCTGGAGGTGTAGGTTTGAACCTAACAGAGGCTGATTATGTATTTATTTTAGATCCCTGGTGGAATCCGGCAGTTGAACAACAGGCTATAGACAGAACCCATCGGATTGGACAGAACAAAAAAGTTTTTATCTATAAGTTCATTGCTAAAGATACAGTAGAAGAGAAGATTCTGTCTTTACAAAACAGAAAAAAACGATTAGCCAGCTCATTGATTACTACAGAAGAAAGCTTTTTCAAATCTTTAAGTAAAGAGGATATTAGTGAACTCCTAAAATAGGTTAAACTTGTTTCAAATATTTAAGGTAATCAGCACGCGGAATTAGTTTTGCGCCTAAACTAAACAGGTGGTCGTTAGGCACCTGGCAATCGATGAGTTGAAACTCGGGTTTCCGGCATAACCAGATGAGTGCTGCTTTGGAGGCGTTGCTGACCAGGCTAAACATACTCTCGCCGCAAAATACATGGTTAATTTTCAATCCATATAATCCACCTACAAGCTCGTTTCCCTGCCAGACCTCTACACTATGTGCCACACCTGCTTCATGTAACCTGATGTAAGCCTTTTGCATATCATTGGTGATCCAGGTACCCCCTTGTCCCTTGCGGTACACCGATGCACAATGTTTGATCACCTCTGCAAAAGCAGTATTCATTTTGATGTTGAAGGTACCGTCTTTAAACACTTTTTTCATGCTTTTACTCACCTTTACTTCTTCTGGAAAGATGACACAACGTTCTGGTGGAGAAAACCAGCAAATAGGATCGCCTTCACTAAACCACGGAAAAATCCCATTTTCGTAGGCCATAATGAGCCTTTCTGGGCTCAAATCGCCACCTATAGCCAATAAGCCATCAGGGTCGGCAAGTGCCGGATCGGGAAATAGAAGCGCATCTTGAGGCAAACTGAAAACCATGTACAATATTACACAATATGCTTTGGCTAATTGATCAAACCTATTTTTTTTGAATGTGCTATAGCCTCCTCGCTGTGCTGGAAAAGGCAGGTGCGCACCCCTTTTCGTTCAACATCTTCAAGCAATTGCGCCGTTACGGCAGCTTTACCCGCCACCACATTACGAATATAAATGGCGGTAACGTTTTCAGGGTATTTATTTGCTATGGTGGTATAGATAGCAGGATCCTGTTGAGAGTTGTCGCCGAAGAAAATAAATCGCTGCTTCGGAAATGCATCAATGATCCGCATAACCCGGACTAACTTGCCGTCGTGACCAGTTTTGCCTGTTTTAAGCAGGTCTTTCCATTGTTTGAGCTGGTTAAGTAGAAAAGCACCTTCTGGTAGTTTATTGTGTGTAAAAGTTTCAATCAGGTAATCATATAAATTCCATTCACTGCTGGATACATAAAAGAAGGGATTTGGCTGATCTTTGGTGGTATGAGACTCTGCCAGCATGGAATAGTGCAGCTGGGTATCAAGAAAAGTTTTACGGGTATGAGGATTTTTGATAAATAATTCGCGAAGCCTGCGTAAAATTGTGGCTGAATGAGAAACCATTACGGTGTCATCAATATCAGACACAAAGGCAAATTGTGTAATATGAGGTACATATAACTTTCCATCGCATTCTGCAACCACCTCACCCGCATCACCTAAAGTTTCTACCTTAACGGTATGCCAGCCCGCGTCCACATTTTCTTTTGCTTCCCATTCAAATCTAAAAAAACCGTCGTATTCTGTTTTTCGCTCAACGATTTCTCCTTCAAAGTGTAGCCTAACCCTAGCAAATGGCAGCGGCTTAACCACAAAAAGCTTTAAGAGGTTAATTACATTAACAATAAGGTGGTTACTATAGACCTGGTTTACCTTTGCCCTGTACTTAAAAACGTGGCCATAAACCACCAAATTATGTGTATGCCCGTACCCATGATAAACTTTAACACTAACAGATTTATTCATTATATTTAAAACAGCGTATACCCCGCAGTTGTTTGTATTTTACAATTATAACGATAACCACATTTGGAACAAAAATTACTGTTCGTAGTGAATCCCAGTTCGGGAAACCACGATAACGACTACAATGCGCTTATCGCCGATTTTTTTTCTAGCAGAGACCTGCTATTTGATATCTTTAAGCTCCCTCCTAGCTGCCAAATAGATGACATCAAAGCAACCATTAAAAATTCAAACCCAACAAAAGTAATTGCCGTAGGCGGTGATGGTACCCTTCGACTGGTAGCAGAATGTCTGTTGAACACCAACACGCCCCTTGGGCTGGTACCTGCTGGTTCTGCAAATGGAATGGCGCGTGAATTAGGGATACCTACAAATCCTGAAGAAGCTTTCGAACTGATCCTGACTGGAACACCCAAAAGTATACATGTAGTGATTGTGAATGGTGAATTGTGTATACACCTTGCAGATATTGGTTACAATGCCTATGTGGTTAAACGCTTTGACGACCTACCTAAAAGGGGAATGTGGGCATACGCCAAGGCAGCATGGTATGCATTCAGAAGAAGGCATAAAATGGAGGTTTCCTTCAAAACAGACGACACGGAAATTAAATCGTTGGCCGCAATGGTTGTGATAGCTAATGCAACAATGTATGGAACAGGCATAAAAATTAACCCGGATGGGCTACTTGACGATGACTTTTTTGAGGTTATCCTGATAAAAGAATATTCGGTGATGGAAATCCTGAAAATCAACTTTACCTCTCTTCCCTTTAACCACGAAAAAATTGAAATATTTAAAACCCGCGAGCTAACCATTCAAACTAAACGCCAGGTGCATTTTCAGGTAGATGGAGAATATATGGGCAAAGTAAACCGCATTGCTGCCCAAATTATACCAGATGCAATAAAGGTTATTGTGTAAAATTGGTGGCACAGTGCTGTTTCAACAGTTCGTCGGCCAGGTTGTACCCCATGTATTTCACAAACTGGAAGTCTTCACAAGCCCCTTGTTTATCATTTTGCTTTAACTTCTTTTGGCCCATTTCTATTCGGTGTTTCATGTAAGCCTCATCATAACCACCCTCTTTTTTAAGGGCAATATACCGTTCCTCTTCAGCGGCATCGGCCTTCCCATTTTCTTTATTCCTATAATAGTTTAAAATAGCGTCCTCCAGCCCCTGTTGTGCCTGGTAGGTATCGATGGCCTGTCTAACAGAGGCCTTGGTTTTATTACGGCAATTAACCGCGTCTAATTTAAAATTTACAGGTACCACGGCAAGGGAAGTGGTGTCGTAGCCTGAAGGAATGATCCATTTACCTGTACTGCTTCGAATTAAACGCAAGGCCTCGTCATCCAGATCAGTACCCACGCCTGCTTGTATGGTCGAATAAGTGACTTCACCAGCCTGGTTCAATTTAAACGCAATCTTTACCTGGCCATCGATACAATTTTGAAGCGAATACGCCGGGTAGATTAGATTTGACAGGATATAAGCTTCCAGGCCTCCCTTTAGCTGAGGCTGTGCAAATACAGTAACATTTAAAAGCAGAAAAACAGCAATAAAGATCTTTCTCATGCCCTAATTTACTCATTTTTTAATCAAAGCTTGAGGGGAAAGTAAATTGTAATATGGAAGCAGGATCAGGACTGTTAGCCAGGTATTGTTCGCTTTCAGACAGACGGCATACACCAGGATAGTCGCCATATAACCCCTTCATATCGAAGATCAGTTGAAAATGCAGGTGTGGTGGCCAGTGGCCATTTTCCTCGGCTGCACCAAAACGGGCAAACAACGTTCCGGCAGCTATAGACTGGCCCATCTGTAAGCCACTCAGGGATTCAAGGTCCAAATGCCCGTATAAAGCGTGAACAATTAACCCATCAAAATTATATTTCAGGATTATAGTTGCGCCATAATCACCGTAATGATCGTTAAATTGAAAGCTGTGCACCGTAGCATCGTGAAAATTGTATACGGGTGTAGCAGCTTTCCCCCAGATATCTACACCCAAGTGTAAGCGCCGGGGCTCTTCAGCGGTATCAAAATGCACACTGCGCGCATAAATGGTACGGTGTTCATTATACCCACCAATGCCATACTTGCAATCATTTTCGCTAAGCTCCTGGTTAACCCATTTGGAGAAGCTTGTCGTATCCGCTAGAATGTTGGCCGTTAAGGAAGTGTTCTTACTGGTAAAATCAAACGGATACAGCTTGTCTGTAACAGTATTAAAATCAACGACCTTCGAAATACGATGGCCGTTTAATTTTAAATAGGTGTTGAATGCAGTACTCGGCGACATTGGTTAAGCCTCTTCGTCGTCTTTGGGATCTTCTTTTCTTTCCTTAGAAATCTTATCGAAAATTTTATCCATTTGTTCCACGTAGGTATTGGTATCATCGAGGAAGAAAGTTAACGACGGAATAATCCTGGCCTGGTGACGAATCCGTGCACCTAACTTGTACCTTATCTCGCCTGCATGTGAATTTATTTCAGCAATTGCCAAAGCGGTATTGCTGGTGTTGAATAAGCTTAAGTATACTTTTGCTACACCAAGATCAGATGATACCCTTACTTTGGTAATGGTTACCAGTGTATTCGGCAAATATGCGGCTCCCTCTTTTTGAAAAATTGCTGCGAGCTCTTCTTGCAGCACGCCCGCAAATTTCTGTTGTCTTTTACTTTCCATATTCTACTGATCTTATATTAATAGAGCAACTTATCATAAGGATACCGTTGTGTATGCAAAGCAACAACTTTATCATATAATAATTGCTTAAATTCTTCTAAATTTTCTTTCCGGGTTGCCGAGATAAACATGGTTGGATCATTATGTTGCGCCATCCAGCTTTTCTTAAATTCGCTTAATGTTAAAGGCTCCGGACTTGCATAGGCATCAATTTTATTGAACACCATAATAATTTCTTTCTCTCTGGCACCTAAATCTTTAAGGGTTTCGTTAACCACATTTATTTGATCCTCAAAATTTGGATGTGATACATCAACCACATGGATCAGAATATCTGCCTCGCGTACCTCATCAAGCGTAGATTTAAAACACTCTACCAGGTGATGCGGCAATTTGCGAATGAAACCAACGGTGTCTGATAACAAAAAGGGCAGGTTGTCTATCACTACTTTACGCACTGTGGTATCCAGTGTTGCAAATAATTTGTTCTCGGCAAATACTTCCGATTTGGAAAGCATGTTCATGATCGTTGACTTCCCCACGTTAGTATAACCAACCAATGCTACCCTAATTAATTGGGTACGGTTTTTACGCTGCGTTTCATTCTGTTTGTCAATGAGCTTTAACCTTTCTTTTAACAAGGATATTTTTTCTAAAATCATCCTTCTGTCACTCTCAATCTGGGTTTCACCCGGACCACGCATCCCGATACCACCTTTCTGGCGTTCCAAGTGGGTCCATAAACGTGTTAAACGCGGCAATAAGTATTGAAGTTGTGCCAGTTCTACCTGTGTTTTTGCCTGCGCAGTTTGAGCACGTCCGGCAAAAATATCCAGGATAAGGTTACTCCTGTCCAGCACTTTAACCTGTAGTTCTCTTTCTATATTTCTTAGTTGCGACGGCGAAAGTTCATCGTCAAATACCACCATGTCAATCTCTTCAGATTTCACATAGGCCTGTATCTCGAGAAGCTTTCCTGACCCAACAAAAGTGGAGCGTTCCGGACGCATCATTTTTTGTGTAAAAACGTGTTCTACTTTTCCACCGGCAGTATCTACCAAAAAAGCCAGCTCATCAAGATATTCTTTCGTCTCTGCTTCTGTTTCACCCTGTCTGATTACACCAACAAGTACAGCTCTTTCCTGCTTAACAGCAGTATCATAAATTTTCTGTTTTCCCATCGTATTTTACAAAGATACAAAAGTTATACCGAGATTAATTCGTTGACAAAGCGTCGCATAGCAAGCCCTGGATCAGTTGTTTTCATGAAATTCTCTCCTATCAAAAAGCCATGATAACCAACAGCTTTCAGTTGTTTAATCGTTTCAGTGTCACTAATTGCACTTTCAGAAATTTTCAGAAAGTCGGCAGGAATCTGGTCAACCAGGTCAAACGAGGTTTGTATGTTGACTGTAAAATCGCCCAGGTTACGGTTGTTCACGCCTATGGCATCTAAACCCTCGCAAACACTGCGCTGCAATTCTACCTCGTTATGCACTTCCAAAAGCACATTTAGACCCATACTTTTTGCCCTGGCCGTTAGGCTTATAATTTCTTTTGGGGTGAGGATCGCCGCAATAAGCAATACAATATCAGCACCCATGGCTTTGGCTTCGAATAACTGGTACTCGTCGATCACAAAATCCTTGCGCAGGATTGGGATAGTGTTTGCAGCACGGGCTTTGATGATGTCGTCACGGTGACCACCAAAAAACTCTGTATCCGTTAATACCGATAGTGCAGAAGCACCAGCATCAGCATAAGCTGTGGTCACCTCCTGCACAGTGGAGGTATTATTAATAATGCCCTTAGAGGGCGACTTCCTCTTAAACTCTGCAATGATACCACTGCGATTTTTATCTAATAAAAATGTTTTAAAAGAATAGGGAGTACGGTTAAAATTTGCGGCAGCCTCCAGCTCCCTGATGGAAACCTCCATTTTACTTAACGCTACTTCCTCCCGCTTACGAAGAACGATTTTATCTAGTATATTCATGATCTAACCAGTTTTTTATCATTTGTTTGCCAAAGGCCGTTAAAACACTTTCAGGATGGAATTGTACACCGCGTACGTCGAATTCGTGATGGCGTAGGGCCATAATCTGTCCGTCTTTATCTGTAGCCGTTACTTTTAAACAAGCAGGAAAGCCATTATTGTCCACCACCCAGGAATGGTAACGGCCAACATTGATTTCTGAAGGGCAATCTGTAAAGGTAAGTTCAGCTTTATCCAGTACATCAATAGCGGTTGCAATACCATGCATGGGGCGGCCAAGGTTTAGCAGTTTACCTCCAAAGGCCTCCGCAATAGCCTGTTGGCCCAAACAGACGCCAAAGATGCTTTTTGTGGGCGCATAAGTCCTAATCACATCCAGCAGTAAACCAGCTTCTTCAGGTATGCCAGGCCCGGGAGACAGCAAAATTTTATCATACTGCGCCACGTCTTCAAGCTCAAATTTGTCATTGCGCCATACTTCTACTTCGTAACCAATTTCGTTGATTAAATGAACCAGGTTATAGGTGAAGGAGTCATAATTATCGATGACTAAAACTTTCTTTTGCATATCTTTTATCATTTAAATGCCTTCGGCCATTTCCACGGCTTTGCGCAAGGCGGCTATTTTATTGTTCACTTCATTTAATTCGTTCACCGCAATAGAATCTGCAACAATTCCGGCGCCCGCACGGTAATGAAGTTCATTGTTTTTACTCATGAAGGTCCTGATCATAATGGCATGGTTAAATTCCTCATCAAAACCCATATAACCGATTGCCCCCGCGTAGTAATTACGCCCCTGGCCTTCGTATTCATCAATCAGTTGCATGGCCTTATACTTTGGGGCACCACTTAAGGTTCCAGCAGGGTAGGTATCTGCTACCACCTTTATCGCAGAGACCTCGGTCTGTAACTTGCCTGACACTTTTGATACCAGGTGGATCAGGTGTGAATAGTACTGCACTTCTTTAAAAGATTTAACCTCTACCTGGTTGCAATGCCTGCTCAGGTCGTTTCTAGCGAGGTCTACCAGCATTACGTGTTCCGCGCTTTCCTTTGGATCATCTTCAAGTTGTTTTGCCAACAGGGCGTCTTCTTCGTCATTACCAGTACGTCTGAATGTTCCGGCTATCGGGTAAATATTAGCTGTTTGGTTTTTGATGGTTATCTGTGCCTCTGGCGATGAACCAAACAATTTGAAATTCCCATAATCAAAGTAAAACAAATATGGAGAAGGATTGATGGATCTCAGACAACGGTAAACATTAAATTCATCACCCAAGAAACTTTGTTTAAACGCTCTTGATGGAACGATTTGAAAGACATCGCCACGAAGGATATGTTTCTTCAGTTTATCCACCACACCAATAAAGTCCTCATTACTCAGGTTAGAACTTTCCTCACCAACGGTCCTGAAACTATATTCAGGAAAATTCTTGTTTTGAATCAAGTATTCTATCTTTTCCAGGTCTGCATTTACTGAACCATCGAAATTATTATCAAATAACGTCACTTCATTTCTGAAATGGTCAATTGCAATGATATACCTGTATACATGATACTGCATGGAAGGGATGCGATCGCCATCTGGCACGCTGGATTGTAAGGTAATATCTTCAAAATGCTGTACCGTATCCCAGGTAAAATATCCGAATAAACCAGAGGAGATATACCGTTTGTCTAACGTACCACTACGTTCAAACCTGGCTTTAAAAGCATCAATTTCTTTTAACAGGTTAAATTCGGTTTTTACGTCCTGGCTCCCATCCGGATAATAGCTTGATAAAACACCATCATTTAAGGTAATGCCAGCCACCGGATCAGCACATACGTAACTTACAGAATTCTCCCTGCTATGGTAATCTGAACTTTCCAGTAGGATGCTGTTTGGATAAACGTCTCTCAATCGCAAATAGATACTTACTGGCGTAATGGTATCTGCCAATCTCTTTTTAAATGTGGTATGAATGGAAAATTTTTCTTTGATCATATAACTTATATTAACAGCACCGTATCTATTTCCTATTATTTCTTTAGGCTTATTAATATTATGCAATTTCCTTTAAAACAAAAAAACCCAACGTAATACGTCGGGTTTTTCAATGTGATTCTGGTTTAGGTTGATAAACTATAAAGTACACAAAGCTACGACGCAACTCCTTTTAGAGTTAGTATGCCATTGCCAAGTATGTTTTTTGTTAATCATGTAGAACAAATTTATAAATAAATCTTATAAACCGAAATTATATTAAGAAATACCCCAAAAAGTTCTGGTTGGATCTGCATTTACCATTGCATAAAGAGCACCAAAAATAATAATCAATGCTAACGTATAATAAATTGCAATCGTTCTGTGTTGAACTACAGGGTCAGAAAACTTTTTAGAGCGTGCATTTCCAACAGTTATTAAAATGACTGCAAAAATCATCATGCTGATATGTTCCATCTTCCAATAACGGCCCATAGGAACAGCGCTATCTACTTTGTACCATCCATTCATAAAATACAGAATCAAGCCCAATAGAGCCTGAATGTGTGCACTGATCAATGTAAATACATTTAACTTCCTGTTACCTTCAGTATAAGGCTTCTTGTTCAACCAACTTGAAATTGCTGTAGCAATAGCTGCAACCAGTAATACAATAACGATGTAACGCCAACCAGAGTGTGCACTCTTTAATATTTCACTTATGCCCATAATTTTTTCTTTCAAATTTATAAAATACTTCCATCAGTAGCGCATATAAAGCGCATAAAAGGTCACCTAGATTAATTAAAAGATAGTTAAATAGAATTGCCACAGGTTTACCAAAAATATGGCATCAGCTTGTGTTATAAGGCCCTCAATGAAAATGGATCAAGTCAAAAACTTGTGGAGCAAGGTGATTTTATGCATAAAGTTGGGTAAGGCGGTACAAGAAAAACTCGATGCTTCTTACTCCTCTAAACTGACTTCTGAAAGCTTTTATTTTTGCATTGAATGATTCAGCTGAGGCATTTGTGGATCGGCCGTCGAAGTAATTCAATATGGTTTGATAATGATATTGAATAGATCTTGATATGGTGTTAAACGACTTAAAGCCCGACTGTCTTACTGCCTCATGCCATTTGGCAAGTCTTGCCAAGCCAGGTCTATCCCCAGTTTGCCTGCTGCTGCCTTTATGGAGCCATTTGCTCCGACAGCAATACAGCCA
>NZ_JAZQNU010000062.1:0-2312 GCF_045627485.1 Pedobacter sp.
GCTTATAACTCTCCCCCTTTGGGGGAGCAGGAGGGGGCTTCCTTTAACCTCATAACCTCATAACCTCACAACCGTAAAACCGCAAAACCGTATAACCGTATAACCGCAAAACCGTATAACCTCAAAACCAGGAGTTAAGGAGTCAAGGAGTCAAGGAGTCAAGGAGTTAAGAAGGTTACGGGTTACGGGTTAAAAGGTTACAGCGGCTTTTCCCTTCCCTTTGGGAGGGGTTAGGGGTAGGCTTCTACAACCGTATAACCGTAAAACCGTATAACCGTAAAACCTTACAACCGATAAGTGAGCAAGTTAGGAACTTGCGAAAGTTGAATAAAATATTTCACTGGTCTTCTTGCAGATATGAGAAAAATGTTGTACATTTGCAGCAAGATTTGAGTAATTTGTTTAGCAGAATTGAGTAAAATGTTTTATAGAATTGAGTAATTTGTAGTTTCCAATGTATATTCGTCCATATTATACTATTGTTCGTGAACGCTTGTTAGAGCCGAAAAACAAAATGCAGGTGATTGCGGGTCCTCGCCAAGTAGGTAAATCAACATTGGTGGAGCAGGTGTGCCAGTCTCTGGAACTTCCCAGTTTTATTTTTAATGCTGATGCCATCCCTGCAGATGATAATGATTGGATTCGTCGTGTGTGGGAATCGGTTCGTATTCAAGTTCGCAACCAATCACTCTCGGAAGCGATATTGGTTATCGATGAGATCCAAAAACTTAAGCAGTGGAGCGAAGTTGTTAAACGGGAATGGGATGCTGATATTCGGAATAAGGTACCCATTAAGGTTCTGTTGTTAGGTTCATCGCGCCTTTTACTTCGTAAGGGGCTTACTGAGTCATTGGCAGGCCGATATGAACTGATTCGAATGGGACACTGGTCCTATCCTGAAATGCGGGATGCTTTTGGTTTTACGTTAGAGCAATGGATATATTTTGGTGGTTATCCCGGTGCCGCTGATTATATTGCCGATATGCGTAGATGGAAAAAGTATATAAAAGATTCATTGGTGGCACCAGCTATAGAAAAAGATGTTATCATGACGAGCAATATTTATAAGCCGACATTGATGAAACAACTCTTTGAATTGGGTTGCTCTTATTCGTCTGAACAGATTTCTCTGACAAAACTATTGGGGCAGTTACAAGATGCAGGTAATGTTACCACATTATCGTCTTATCTGGAGGTCTTGAGGCAGTGCAATCTTTTGACGGGTTTGCATAAATATGCATTCGACGAAGCCCGGAAACGCCAATCCATACCCAAAATATTGACGTATAATAATGCGCTTATGACCGCATACCGAGGTAAAGGATTGGAGCGAGACATGGCCGACCCGATGGTGTGGGGACGATGGACCGAATCGGCTGTCGGTGCATATCTGTTAGACTTTGCAGAAGAGCAGGATGCACACGTGTATTACTGGCGGGATCGCAATGATGAGGTAGATTTCATCGTGGAATGTCAAGGTGATGTGGTGGCGATAGAAGTAAAAAGTGGCCGACGGGGAATGAATAGTGGTTTGCCGGAATTTGTACGTCGTTACCATCCGCATCGCTCTTTTGTTGCCGGGACGGATGGCATTCCGTTTGCAACGTTCTTTCAAATGGATCTGGCCACATTGTTTGAATAGCAGAAACAAACGAATAATTCAACTTTCGCATGTATTTTAAAACATTAATGACCATTAATCTAAACATTAATCAGACATTCTTCGGGCACTACGGCCACTCAGGCAAGCAAGCTCGGAGTTATATTATTAAGGGCTGATGGCAATGTTTATAGCAAAAATCATAGTCAATGATTATTAATGTCTGATTAATGTTTTAATTAATGTCTGATTAATGTTAAAATAAAACAATACAAATCAACGGTATACGAACTTGAGAAACTTGAACAGTAATAACAAATAAAAACTCAGAAATATGAAACGAAACTTCTTCAGACTTTTACTATCTGCAGTACTGATGATGTGCTGCATGAGTGCTTGGGCTGGTGGTGACTGGACAATCATCGAACAGCCTACCTGCAGCAAGTATGGAACAATGCAGAACCCTGAAAATACAGACGAACTGCGCCTTGTGCCTAAACTCGCGCATCATTTTGGTGACGATGGCAAATGTACCGTCTGCGGTCATGACGCACCAACAAAGTACAACGGCACTCCTGCCGAAAGCCTTGTTACCATTACGGAAAGCAACTATGCCGATTATGGCCTTACGGAAACGAACAAGGACTGCGTGATGGGCTGGACTGTAATCACCACGGCAGAGGAGTTTATGAGGTATATAAATAGTGACTAT
>NZ_JAZQNU010000063.1:0-19648 GCF_045627485.1 Pedobacter sp.
GGCAGGTAGGTCGTGTAGCACAGGTAGTTGAGGAGTAAACACATTTGTGTTACCTTTATCCTATGGCACGGCCATTGAGGGAAACAGGGAAGAATGTGTAAGTAGAATGCAATTTCTAGCGCTCCCTGTAATAATTAAAGACGGAAACCGTCATATTTGTAAAACATTATAAGAAAAGAGCATGGGTTTATTGAAATTTATCATGATTACCATTTTTGTAATATGGGTAATCAGAATTATATTGAGGCTGGTGTTTCCAATGGTACTGAAAAGTATGTTCAGTAAGATGCAGCGTCAAGCGAGCGCTGGTGCTGGTGCCGGGCGCGGGCCGGCGTATAATGCTAATCCTAAACCAGAAGGGTCCATTTCCATTGAATATATGCCACCACAACCTAAGAAAGGCAATGCCGACAAATTGGGTGATTTCGTTGAATATGAAGAATTAAAATAATAAAATATTTAATTCCGTTTTAAAGGCTGCTTATTTCCTTCATTTTTATATTTTTGGGGTTAGTTTTATATTAAATAACCCTTAATGAATACTTGGTTCAAAAGAAATGGCACGCACTTAGCCATCATCGGATTTTTCGTAATTATCTGTTTTGCTTATTTCGGCCCTGTCATGCAAGGCAAAGGCCTGGCGCAAAGTGATGTACTGCAGGCTAAAGCCATGCAAAAAGAAATTATGGATTACAAAGCCAAAGAGGGTAAGGGGCCGCTTTGGACGAACCAAATGTTTGGTGGTATGCCTGCTTACCAGATTTGGGTACAATACCCAATGAATGGGGCTACACATGTGATATCCCTGATTAAAACTGTGTTTCCGGATCCAGTGGATGTGGTTTTATTATATCTTTTAGGTGCGTACTTCTTATTTAGCGTATTAAAGGTCAAGCCCTATCTGGCCGCTGTAGGTGCCATCGCATTTGCATTTACCTCTTATAATTTTATCATAATTGCCGCAGGGCATAGCAATAAAGCTATGGCCATTGCTTTTTTTGCACCGATAATTGCATCGGTGATTCTTTCCCTGCGAGGTAAATACTGGCTCGGCGGAAGTTTATTTGCCTTGTTTATGGCCTTAGAAATTCGTTCTAACCATATCCAGATGACTTATTACCTATTTCTTGCCCTATTAATTTTCATAGGAATAGAATTGTATTATGCTTATAAAGAGGGACGCCTAAAGCCGTTCGGTAAAAGTATCGGATTCCTGGCTATGGGTGGCGTACTTGCCTTAATGGTGAATGCCAGTACACTTTGGACGACCTATGAATATGGTTTAGAATCTAATCGTGGTAAATCAAATTTAACATCAGCTAATAAAGCGGAAGAAAATTCCGGTTTAACAAAAGAATACGCTTATGGATGGAGCCAGGGTGTAGGCGAAAGTTTAACTTTTCTAATTCCTGACTTATATGGTGGTGCAAGTGGTATTGAAGCTTTAGCCGATCCAGAAAGTGAAACCTATAAAACCTTAGCCGCACTAACCGGTGGTAACCCTACACAAGCTATTCAGCAATTAGCTGGACAAATTGGATTGCAGCAATATTGGGGTGGTAAACCTTTTACATCCGGGCCTTATTACTTTGGGGCAATCATATGCTTTCTTTTTGTATTCGGTTTATTGATCGTACGCAGCCGTCTGAAATGGTGGATTCTTGGTACTTCCATATTGTTTATGTTCTTGTCCTTTGGCAGTAACTTCCCCTTAATCTCAGACATATTCTTCGATTATTTCCCATTATACAATAAATTCAGGGCTGTTGAATCCATTATTGCTGTTGTTAGTTTATTGGTTCCTTTGTTGGCCATCCTTGCTGTTAAGGAAGCGATAGAAGGTGCCTATGAGCAGAAAGTGCTTGTTAAAAAACTAAACATTGCTGCAGGAATTACAGGCGGTTTATGTTTATTGGTGGCTATTATGCCTACGGCATTTTTCAGCTTTACCACATCAAACCATGGTTTAATGGTAGATGCTTTAACGCAGATGTTGCAGAACAACCGTGCTGAAGCGATGAAAATTGGTAATGCACTTATTGCTGACCGTGCTGGTCTTGCACGTGCCGACGCCATTCGTTCTTTATTGTTTATAGCTGTTGGTTATGGCTTGATCTGGGCTTACATCACCAAGAAGATGAATCTTTCCGTGACGCTGATCTTATTAGGTTTTGCGGTATTGATTGATATGTGGCAGGTAGATCGTCGTTATTTAAACAACAACAACTTTGCGAATAAAGTAGATCTCAAAAATCATTTTCAGCCAAGAGATGTAGATACCTTTATAATTGCTGATCAGGATCCGGATTTCAGGGTACTGGATTTAACCATTTCTACTTTTCAGGATGCAAGTGCATCACAATTTCATAAGACAATTGGCGGTTACCATGCTGCTAAGTTAAAACGTTATCAAGAGTTGATCGATAACCAATTTTCGAAAAGTATCAATCAGGATGTTCTTGATATGCTTAATACAAAATACCTGATTACGCAGGATCCGCAAAACGGATCTTATAAAATGCAGCGTAACCCTACAGCTGCGGGTCATGCATGGATTGTACAGAGTGTGCAGTATGTTAAAGATGCCGATGAAGAAATGAAGGCCATCAGTAGCTTTGATCCAAAAAAGGAAGCTATCGTTGACGAGCGTTATAAAGGTTTAATTGACGAGAAGAAAATCACTTCAGGTGGCCCTAATGCGATGATTAAGCTGGAAAGTTATCATCCTGATCATTTGGTTTACTCTTACAGTGCGCCAAGTGATGTAATCGCTGTTTTTTCTGAAATCTATTACGACAAAGGATGGAACATGTACGTAGATAAAGTGAAAAAACCTTATTTCCGTGCGGATTACGTATTACGTGCCGCCCAGCTGGAAGCAGGAAACCATACGGTTGAGTTTAAATTTGAGCCAACTTCTTATTATACGGGAGAAAAGATTTCACTTGCAGGATCGTTACTACTGGTAGTAGCCTTAGGGTTTGCTTTTTACAGCGAAAACAAGAGAAAAAAAACTGCTTAAGCTTAAACTTTGAGGATTCTTTACGCGATTCAGGGAACCGGTAATGGCCATATCAGCCGTGCCAGGGAAATTGTTCCTTTGCTGCAGCAACATGGCGCAGTAGATTTATTGATCAGCGGAACTCAAAGTGACGTTAAACTGGAGCAGCCCGTAAAGTACCAGTTGCATGGATTCAGTTTCATCTTTGGTAAAAAGGGAGGCGTCCACCACTTGGAAACCTTTAAAACGATGAATCTTCCGCGTTTTGTAACCGACATGCGGAAGATTCCATTGAAAGATTACAACCTCATCATTAACGATTTTGAACCTGTTACCGCTTGGGCCTGTAAAATGCAGGGTATAGAAAGTGTAGGTTTAAGTCACCAGGCAGCTTTTCAGTCGGAGAAGGTGCCAAAGCCTAAAAGCATCGATTGGGCCCAGCTGGTAATGAAGTATTATGCACCAGCCACCCATTATGTAGGTTTTCATTTTCATAAATACGATGATTTTATCAATACGCCCGTAATTCGTTCAGAAATAAGAAACCTGAAGGTGAGCAACGATGGACATTATACCGTTTATTTGCCTGCTATTGACGACAAAATATTGGTGCCCCTGCTACAACAATTACCAAATGTGCAGTGGAAGGTTTTTTCCAAGCACAGCAAATTCAAATACCGGGCAAATAATGTAGACGTTTCACCGGTTGATCACTCCGAGTTTAACCAGAGCCTTGCCAGTTGTGCTGGTTTATTCACCGGTGGTGGCTTTGAAGGTCCTGCTGAAGCATTATTTTTGGGGAAAAAGCTGTTAGTTATGCCGATGCGTTTTCAATACGAACAGCAATGTAATGCTTATGCTTTAAAGCAACTAGGTTTTCCTGTGATCTGGGGGAGTAATAGGAACTGGCTTCCAAACTTGAAAAGCTGGGTCGAGAACCCTCAGGAATACAAAATTGACTTCCCTGATGAAACCGCTGCGGTTATTGATGAAGTAGTGAGCCGCTTTGCCAGATAATTTCCTTTACTTTGAGTTCTTAAACCGGTATGATTAACCAATTCAGAACAATAAACCCCATAAACGTCCTTTATTTATTCGCGTATACCTTTTTTATGCGGATTGCGATTTTCGTGGACATGCCTCCCATGCTGAACTTTGAGTTTGTGGAACCCTACGCTAAACTGTTTTTTCACATTCCTATAGCTGGCAATATCATTAGTCCTACACTTAACGTGGTATGTGCTGGATTAATCGTATTCCTGCAAGCGTTAATTTTTAATCGCGTGGTAAATAACCATGGTTTGTTAAGTAAACCAGGTTACCTGCCTGCCTTATTATACATTACCGGGGCCAGTCTGTTTTTACCTTTTCTAGTGCTTAGCCCGGTACTCATGTGCAACTTTCTGCTGATCATGGTCATGGATAAAATCCTGAAAATAGGGAAAGCACCAAATGCGATTATGCTGGTGTTCGACATTGGGATGATCATTGCCATTGGCACCCTTATATATTTTCCTTTTGTAGCCATGATGCCGCTTATTTGGCTATCTCTGTTGTTATACCGTTCATTTAACTGGCGCGAATGGCTTTCTGGTCTGGTGGGTTTCGCTCTGGTCTTTTTCTTTATTGCGGTATATTATTACTGGCAGGACCAGCTTGGGCTTTTTTACCGGATCTGGCTTCCTTTGACCAATAAATTTCCTGTTATTTTCAAGATCAACTATAACGATTACCTGGTGTTAGTGCCTGTGGCCATTATGATGGTGCTGGCCATGATACAACTAAGGAAAAATTTTTTCCGCAGTTTCATCTATACCAGAAAAGCCTTTCAGGCATTATTTTTTATGTTTCTATTGGCGGTAGTCAGCTGTTATGCCAAACCCGGCTTTCGTTTATATCATTTTTTGTTATGTGTTCCTCCAGGTGCCGTATTGCTGGCTTATTATTTTTCAAACGCCACAAAGCGTTGGTTTTATGAAAGTTTATTCCTCATACTGGTCATCACGATACAGTGCTTTTTGTTCGTTTAACTTTTTTTAACAAATTGATCCCTTGAAACTTGCTAAAGATTAATAGCTTTGTGCCATGAAGTTTGTAGCTGTAGGCCATGCATAACCTGGTTATAGATGTTGGAAATACAAACAGTAAAATCGCTGTTTTTAAATCCAGGACGCTGGTTTCATTTGAATCGGTTCCCAAACTTGATACCCGCAGGATAGCGGCATTATTGGAGCAGTATCAAATTGATTGTGCTACTGTTTCCAGTGTAAATGAAGAAGAAGTTGACGTTAAAGAACTGCTGAGGGCCAATAGCCGGTATTTTGAATTTTCTACCCAAATCAATCCGGGGATTAAAAACAACTATAAAACGCCTGATACATTAGGGTTAGACCGGTGGGCAAAGGTTATTGCCGCATACCAGTTATATCCTGGTGAAGATTGTTTGATCATTGATGCAGGAACCTGTATTACGTATGATCTTTTATATGGGGATGCCAGTTATGATGGGGGTAGTATTAGTTTAGGACTGCAAATGCGGTTTCAGGCATTAAACCATTATACCGAGCGGTTGCCACTGGTTAAAAAGCCGGCACCTGATGAAGTGATTCCCGAAGGAATAGATACCTTTACTGCTATACAGCATGGGGTATTGCAAGGTGCAGTGCATGAGGTGGCAGGGTTCATCACCAAGCCGTTTACGAATAACAATAAAATAAAAGTGCTGATCACCGGAGGCGACGCACCCTTTTTCCTGAATCAATTAAAAGGGTATAAATTTGCAGAGCAGGTAATTCACGAACCATACTTAGTATTAAAAGGATTAAATGAAGTCATTGCATTTGAATATGTACAAAAGAATTAGTTATATCACTGCCATTATGGTTGTGCTAATCAGCATGAACTTAAAGGCACAGGTTACCA
The DNA here is from genome assembly GCF_045627485.1 of Pedobacter sp. GTDB lineage: Bacteria > Bacteroidota > Bacteroidia > Sphingobacteriales > Sphingobacteriaceae > Pedobacter. The sequence goes on from NZ_JAZQNU010000063.1 coordinate 5,924, forward strand.
CACAGTCGCCATACAGTAAATTCGGTGTTGGAAACATTAGGGGCGTTGTTACGCCTCAGTTACGTGGAATGGGCGGGATTTCTACCGGTGTATATAAGCCTAGTGGTTACAGTAATGTAAATATGCACAATCCGGCTTCTTACCCAGGAATTAACCTGACAACAGTCGACATCGGTATAATGGGTAGCCTGACTACATTAGATGACGGTTCGACTTCTGAGAATAGTTTTAACGGAACCCTTAGCCATCTTTTAATTGGTATTCCAGTATCCAGCAGGTCTGCCTTGAGTTTTGGGGTGGTTCCTTATACTGATTTAGGTTATTCTTTTACTAACCGGGTTACGTTGAGTAATGGTCCAAATTCAGATGCACAGCAAGCAGATTATATCTACAGTGGCGAGGGCGGATTAAATAAAGGATTTATTGGTTACGGTTACAGGTTCGGAAAGTACCTTAAAATAGGCGCTAATGTAGAATACCTTTTTGGTAACCTGCAGAATTCCCGTTCTACAGAATTGGTTGTCCCAGATACAGTATCGAATAATACCATCAATTCTCGTATGCAGGACAAAAATAGTATTGGTGGGCTCACCTTCTCTTATGGTGTGCAATATGATATTCCATTGGATAGCAAAACATCTATTATTCTAGGTTACTCTGGATCGTCTTCCTCAAAGGTGTCATCAACCAGGTCGATGGTGGTTACGCAATATTCCAAGAACTCCATGGGCGAAGAGAATTCTGCTTTAGATACTTTGGTGAATAATGTTGGAAGTTCAACTGATCTGAAGCTGCCATTGATACATAATTTCGGCTTCACTATACAACGTGATAACAAATGGTTAATCGGTGCTGATTACCGCATGGGTAAGTGGTCTGAAGCCAGCATTGGCGGGGAGAGCCTGGGACTGCAGAATACCAATGGTTTTTCGGTGGGTACACAGGTTACGCCTGATATTAACTCCATCAATAGTTTTTTCAAACGTATGGATTACCGGTTAGGTTTTACTTACGACAAAACATATGTTCAAATCAACCAGCATGATATTAAACAGATGGCCTTAACTTTCGGGGTTGGTGTTCCATTGGCACGTGCCACGAGTGGATTATCATTTTATAAATTAAACTTTACCACAGAAATTGGTAAGAGAGGAAATACTTCTGATGGTCTGCTTCAGGAAAACTATGTTAATTTCAGCTTAGGTTTTACCCTGAACGATAAATGGTTTAGAAAGTTCAAATTCGACTAACATGAATAGCCTCGGTATTCGATATGGTATATTAGTTATACTGGGCTTAACACAAATGATATTGTGGTCATCCTGTAATGAGGATGACCTAAAAAAGGCTGCTGCCATTTCGGCTAGTAAAGTGGCCTTTACCCGCGACCGCTCTTTAGGTGTTGAGGTAATTTACAGTGACTCGGCCAAAGTTAAAGCGAAAGGTTTTGCCCCCGTACTCGATAAAGTGAGTCCCAAAGACGGTAAAACGTATCAGGAAATGCCCAAAGGGGTGAGTGTTGACTTTTATGGTGATTTGCAGACTAAAACAGGGAGTATTACTTCCGAGTATGCGATTATGAAAGAGACCGAACAGCTGATCATCTTTCGTAAAAACGTGGTGGTGGTTACTGAAAATATGACATTTAATACGGAAGAACTGACCTGGGACCAAAACAAAAAGATGTTCTTTTCCCCTAAAGGAGTTGTAAAAAGACCCGATGGATCCTTTGTAGATGCCATAAACTTTTCTGCACCCCAAGATTTCAGTACTACTACCTTTGAGCAAGGTTACGCAGAAACCTATATCAAGGGTGATCTGACCGATCAATAGCAGAATCTAACACTACTTATTCCCTTAATTTATAAATACTTATTCAATTGCCTTTTTAATTTTCTTTTTTTGGCAAAAGTTGTATCTTGCGCCCTCTTAAAAAAATTAAATAAGAATATTATGGGTTTAATGACATTTTTGCGTAATCGTGCAGGCTTCATCATTATTGGCTTTATCGGTTTTGCAATTGTTGCATTTTTGTTGGGCGATGCGATTAACGTAGGTAAGCCATTCTGGGCTGAGTCTCAACGAGTAGTGGGAACGATAGACGGTGAATCTATTGACATCGAAGAATTCGGTAAAAAAGTAGAACAAAGTCAGGCACAATTACAACAACAATACGGAGGCGGTTCAAACCCTCAAATGCAGGCAATGGCGGTAGAGAACGTATGGAACGGTGAAGTGGCCAATGTTTTATTAAATAAAGAATACAATCGTTTAGGATTAACTGTATCCAGCGATGAATTGTTCGACCTTTTACAAGGTAAAAATCCTAGTCCGCTTATTGTACAATACTTCGGCAACCCCCAAACAGGTCAGGTTGACCGTGCTGCTGTTATAAGCAGTTTAAAACAACAAAGCCAAAATCCAGAGTTAAAAGCACAATGGGATCTTTTGCAAGAAGAAATAGAGAAGCAAGCCTTACAAGAAAAGTATGGTAACCTGATTAAAAACTCTCTGTACGTAACTTCCTTAGAAGCTAATGATGAGTATATCAACAGAAACAAATTGGCCAGCTTCAATTATGTAGCTTTGGATTATGCTTCTATTGCTGATGCAACCTTGAAACTAACAGATGCAGATTTTTCAGCATACTATAACGAGAACAAAAAGCGTTTTGACAATCCGGTAGAAACCAGAACATTTGAATATGTTACTTTTTCTGCTGAACCAACTAAAGAAGATTCCACAGCCATCAGGGCTCAAGTAAATAAATTAGCTGCTGATTTTAAAACAGCTAAAAACGATTCGCTGTTTTCAGCAATCAATTCTGATGTTAAGGTTCCTTATACTTACCTAACTAAAGGATCTTTAGACCCAGAGGTAGATTCTGCAGTATTCTCTTTACCAGCAGGAAGTTTCTATGGACCGGTATTGTCTGGTAACTCTTTCAAACTGGCTAAAGTAGTTGATTCTCGTTTTTCACCAGATTCGGTTAAGGCAAGTCATATCTTAATTGATGCTGCCAGAGCAGGTGGTGTAGATAAAGCAATGAAACAAGCAGACTCATTGAAAACATTAATTCAGAATGGCGCTAGTTTCGCGACCTTAGCTGCACAATACAGTGTTGACGGTTCAAAAGATAAAGGTGGCGATTTAGGTACGTTTAGTCGTGGTCAAATGGTTCCTGAATTTGAGAATGCTGCATTTAACGGTAAAGTTGGTGACCTGAAAGTGGTACGTTCACAGTTTGGAGTACACTTAATTAAGATCGAAAAACAAGTTGGTTCATCAAAAGTGGTGAAGCTGGCTTATATTGAGAAAAATTTAGCGCCAAGCAGCAAAACAAGAGATGCCGCATATAAAAAGGCCACTAGCTTCCTTAGCCAGGTAAAAGATAATAACTTTAGTGCTGTGGCACAGAAAAACGGTTATACTGTAGCGATAGCTGATAAAGTTGCCGCAAGCCAGGGTTACGCTCCAGGATTGGATAATCCACGTCCGATCATCAAAGATGCTTATGAAGCAGAAGCTGGTGAAGTATTAGGCCAGGTTTATACCATGGATAATGCCTTTGTGGTTGCTCGTTTAACACAAATCAGACCTAAGGGAATATTGCCTTTAGAAGCAGTTAAGAAAGATATTGAGCCTTTGGTACGCCAGGAGGTGAAAGCTAAAATGCTTACCGAGAAAATGAATAGCGCTGTAAAAGGTGCTGCTAATATCAACCAGGTTGCGCAAAAAGTAGCTAAACCAATTGTGCCAGTGGAAAACATTGTATTTGCTAACCCTGTAGTTCCAGGAGTTGGACAAGAGAATAAACTGGTAGGTTCGGTATTCGGATCACAGGTTGCTAAAGTATCTGCTCCGGTAGCAGGTGAAAGAGGTGTTTATGTGTTTAGTGTAAACGCATTTAGCACACCTGCACCTTTAGCTAATGTGTTTAAACTAAAAGAAACTATGTTAATGTCTCTTACTCAGCGCTCTTTAGGCTCCGCTTTCCAGGCATTAATTGCTAAAAGCGAGATAAAAGACAATAGGGTGAAATTCTATTAATCTTATTTTATGTAATTTTGTAACCGGAAGCAACACTGCTTCCGGTTTTTTTATTTTAGCACCATGGAGATACAGGAAAATTTTGTTAATAAAGTAGCCGCCAGTGGGTTGGTTACTCTAAACCTGGAGGATTATTATCCGACCGGAGAACGCCTGGTATATGATATCAAGGAAAATCTTTTTCATGGACTTATGTTAAGGGAAAAAGATTTCAGGGAATTTATTAAAACACACGACTGGACACAATATGCTGGTAAGAACGTGGCCATTATCTGTTCTGCAGATGCCATTGTTCCCACTTGGGCTTACATGTTGTTGTCTAACCGGATGAAACCCTATGCCAATGAAGTGGTATTTGGCAGCCTGGAGGTTTTAGAAGCCGTATTATTTACCAAGGCCCTGGCTAAGATCGACCTCAATGCTTATGCAAATGAACGTGTGGTAATCAAAGGATGCGGTGATATTGCTGTGCCAACTTCTGCTTATGTAGAGTTGACCAACTTGCTTACACCCGTAGTTAAAAGTATCATGTATGGGGAGCCTTGTTCAACGGTTCCAGTATTTAAACGCAAGGATTAAAAATTTGGAAAGCTTTTTGCAAAGCCTGTGTATGAGATATACCTACCTGTTTGCCATCTTTACGTTATTAACCAGCAATATTACTTACGCTCAGCAATTACCATTTTTAAAAGAATCCGTATTTCAGCCAGGCGAAGTACTTACCTACAAACTTAAGTACGGCTTTATTACAGCTGCCGAAGCAACAATCAGGGTAACAAATTCAGACCAGAAGTTTGACGGTAAGCCAACCTATAAGTTATCGGTTGATGCCAGAACCTCTGGATCATTTGATGTGTTTTATAAAATCAGGGATCATTACGATTCATATATTGATAAAACGCAGCTCACCCCTTATTTTTACCAGGAAAATATCCGAGAGGGAAAATATCGTCGTCAAGACAAAGCACGGTTTACGCAAAGTACCCGTAAAGTGGTTTCGAACCGGGGTACTTTCACCGGACCTACCAATCAGACTTTCGACCTGGTTTCTGCTTATTATTTTGCAAGGAGCCTGGATATTTCAAAAATGAAAATCGGCGACAAGTTTGCTTTGAATTATTTCCTGGGAGATGAGATATCGCAGTTACAAATTGAATATATAGGGAAAGAAGTGGTGAAAAGCAAACTTGGCACTATCAGGTGCTTGAAATTTAGCCCTTCTATACAGCCAGGGCGGATTTTCAGAAAAGACAGCAGGTTGTACCTCTGGATTACCGATGATGGCAACAGGGTGCCTGTAAAGGCCGAAGTAGAGATACTGGTAGGTGCAGTGACCATGGAAATAAACTCTGCTACCGGATTGAAATATCCCTTAGCTAAAATTGATTAATACGATTACAATGATAGAAGTACAAAACACCTTGGTACATGAAGATTTAATCCGTGAAAACTTTGTGTGTAATTTAAATAAATGCAAGGGGATCTGTTGTGTGGAAGGCGATTCTGGTGCACCATTGGAGCATGCTGAAAAGGCGATCCTGGAAGAGATTTACCCTGTGATTAAACATATGCTGGCGCCGAGAGGCATCGAGGCCATTGAAAAATACGGTACTTCGGTAGTCGATGCAGATGGTGACCTAACCACTCCCTGTGTAGATGGCAATAAAGAATGTGCTTATGTGACCTTTGAAAACGGAATCACAAAATGCGCCATTGAGAAAGCACATGAACAAGGTTTGGTAGATTGGCAAAAACCTATTTCCTGTCACCTTTACCCGATTAGGATTACGCAATACCCAGAATTTGATGTGTTAAACTATGACCGTTGGAGCATTTGTAGTGATGCCTGTACGTTTGGGCGTGAGTTGAAAGTTCCGGTTTACCAGTTTCTGAAAGGTCCGCTCATCAGGAAATATGGTGCGGAGTGGTATGCACAGCTGGAAGATAGTGTTAGATTAGGCGTGTAAGTACAACATTGTTATCTTTACCAAAAGTAATAATTAACCGAAACTAAAATATTATAATTTGAAAGGAATAATACTAGCAGGGGGAAGCGGCACCAGGTTGCACCCTTTAACCCTGGTGATGAGCAAACAAATGATGCCGGTTTATGATAAACCAATGATCTATTACCCATTGTCGACATTGATGCTTGCAGGGATTAAAGAAATCCTAATCATTTCGACGCCTCACGATTTGCCAAATTTTGAGAAACTTCTAGGAGATGGAAGCCGTTTAGGTTGTAAGTTTAGTTATGCCGTACAGGCAGAGCCAAATGGCTTAGCTCAGGCTTTTGTAATTGGTGCTGATTTTATTGGAGATGATAAAGTGGCATTAGTATTAGGTGATAACATTTTTTACGGCGATGGCATGTCGCGCTTATTACAAAGCAGTGCAGATCCCGAAGGTGGTGTGGTTTTCGCATACCAGGTATCAGACCCAGAACGCTACGGGGTTGTAGAATTCGATGCTGATAATAAAGCGATCTCTATTGAAGAGAAACCCACGCAACCCAAATCTGACTATGCCGTTCCAGGTCTTTATTTCTATGACAACAGTGTGGTAGAAATTGCTAAAAATATCAAACCTTCACCACGTGGAGAATATGAGATCACTGATGTGAACAAGGTTTACCTGGAACAGGGAAAACTTAAAGTTGGTGTATTGAGCAGGGGAACCGCCTGGTTAGATACAGGAACTTTTGCGTCCTTAATGCAGGCAGGCCAATTTGTTGAAGTAATTGAAGAGCGTCAGGGCTTGAAAATCGGATGTATTGAAGAGGTTGCTTACCGTATGGGTTTTATCGATAAAGAACAGTTAAGGGCAATTGCCACACCACTGGTTAAGAGCGGTTATGGTGCATACTTGCTAAAAATGGTCAAATAATTTATTGTAAAATACATTCTTATTTGTATACGCAGGGCTTGGAAACAAAAAAGCTTGACATGAAAAGGTCCCGATTGATTACAATCGGGACCTTTTTTCATTATGTTTTAAAAGTAATTACTTTGATTTCTTTGCGGCCTGCATCGGATTTGGTCCTACAGATTGTCCCCTTGCTGCACCACCAGATTTCTGTTTGAACAATTGGAACTTGGTCGGCTGCGCCTGGCCACCCCAGGTATTGTTCGATTCATCAATATCAGCTGTTTCGCGCATTGGATCCAATTTGATCGCCACCACTTCCTGATCTTCAATATATACCTTCGAAGCGTTGTTTTCATTTAAACGCCAGATTTGTGCAGGAATGCGGTCTATTTTCTTAGTACCATCTCCATAAGTGAATTCTACAATCACAGGCATTATTAAGCCGCCCTTATTGCTGAAAGATAGTTCATATAAGTGTTTGTTAGCATAGTTCTTTTGATCAGCCGCAGATAAAGGTTCAATTGGCATGTCAATGGACTGTTTACGAGCAGTGGTATCCACTTTTTCTAAACCACGTGCATATCGCCAGTAAAAGTCTCTGGTGTTTTTGTCCTGGTCGGTGTAAAAAGTAGTTGACTTATCTTCTCTATTTCTAATTTTAGAGATGTCTTCAAAAGCATTCACTGCCGGTTTATCTATCGCAACCAGGCGTTCTCTTGCAGGTGGCAATTTGGCGTTTAAATCAGGTCTTGCATATTTCACAGAATCCAAAGAAATATCACAGGCGTCGGTACTGTAAAACCAACCTCTCCAGAACCAATCAAGGTCCTCACCGCTGGCATCTTCCATTGTTCTGAAAAAATCAGCGGGAGTAGGGTGTTTAAAAGCCCATCTCCTTGCATATTCTTTAAAAGCGTAATCAAATAGCTCTCTGCCCATAATCGTTTCTCTAAGGATGTTTAACGCAGTGGCTGGCTTAGAATATGCATTAGGACCAAAACGCACAATGTTTTCAGAATTTGTCATCACCGGCTCCAATTGGTCTTTAGGAAGTTTCATGTAATCAATAATGGTGTAAGCGGGCCCTTTTTTTGTTGGGAATTTATTATCCCAAAGTTCTTCCGTGAGGTACTCCAAAAATGAGTTCAAACCTTCGTCCATCCAGGTCCATTGACGTTCATCACTGTTTACGATCATTGGAAAGAAGTTATGGCCCACTTCATGGATAATCACTCCGATCATACCGTTTTTAGTTGATTCGCTATAAGTGCCGTCCTTTTCTGTACGGCCATAATTAAAACAAATCATCGGGTATTCCATTCCATTGGCTGCTTCCACACTTTGAGCCACCGGATAAGTATAAGGAATGGTGAAATCAGAATAGGTTTTGATGGTGTGGGCAATCGCCTTAGTCGAAAACTTGCTGTATAACCCATAGGCTTCTTTAGGATAAAAACTCATGCACAACACTGATTTTCCTTCTATAGGTTGTGCCATGGCATCCCAAACATATTTTCTGGAAGAAGTCCAGGCAAAGTCCCTCACGTCATTGGCTTGGAATATCCAGGTTTTTGTGCCTGATTTTTTTGTAGTTTCCGCTTTTTTAGCCTCTGCCAAGGTTACGATCTCTATGGGCTCAGTGGCTTTTGTGGCCTTATTGTACCTGGTTAATTGTTCAGGGGTTAACACCTTTTCGTAATTCAAACACTCACCGGTAGATCCAACGATATGGTCTGCAGGAACGGTCATTTCCACTTTAAAGTTTCCAAAAGTTAGGGCAAATTCACCACGTCCTGTAAACTGGTGGTTCTGCCAGCCTTGGAAATCACTATACACGCATAAACGTGGGTACCATTGTGCCATAGTAAATAAGTGGTTACCATCTTCCGGGAAAAACTCATAACCACCACGACCACCAATATCCATGCGATCTGCAATTTTATAGGTCCAGTTTACATTGAATACAAAGGATTGTCCGGATTTTAAGCCAGCAGGAATTTCTACACGCATCATCGTTTTGTTGATCGTGTATTGTAAATCTTTGCCTTGGGCATCCGTTAATTTTTTAATCTGTATGCCAAGTCCGTTATCCTTATTGGTGGCTTGCAACCTGTCGACCATTTTTGTTGTGGCGATGTTGGGCATTTTCGAGCTCGACTGGTAATTAGCGTTGTTAATGGTGCTGTGTTCATTTTCATCAAGCTGTAACCATAGGTAAGTCAACACATCTGGGGAGTTGTTCACGTAAGTAACAGTTTGTTCACCAGTAAGTAAAAGGTTTTTTTCGTCAAGCGTACATTTAATGTCGTAATCAGCACGTTGTTGCCAGTATTTCACTCCAGGAGCACCGCTTGCTGTCCGTTGCTCGTTAGGCGTAGGTAATATGGTTCCTAATTGTTCAAATTTATTACCATGGTTGCTGTCAGGGTTATTTCGAATGTTTTGAGCATGCGTTAATCCGGTGAAAGTACATAGTAGGGTAATCAGGGTAAAAATTTTCTTCATAGAAGCTTCGGTTTATGACACAAATTAATTGCGTAGCTAAATTTAAAACGTTTTTTTGTAAAACACTAAACAATTGCTTATAATTAACCGCACTCCGCTTAAAAGGCCTTGTGAATTTACATCATGACCGTACTATTTAGCCAATTCTTAGTGTTTTGTTTCATGTTACTGGGTTTAATCCCATCATCCCCGGTACAAACGGGGTCGCTTGATTATAACAGTAGTGCCGCAAGTGAAATCAGCCTGTTGCATCCATTGCATTTAAGCAGCATGGATATCAATTATACTACTAAAGGTGGAACATTAGAAATTAGTTGCCGTTTGTTTACAGACGATATGGAGGATGCATTAAAAAAACAGTTTAATGTGCCAGCGGACCTATCCGCACCAGCCAAACACGAGGCCATGAACTCGCTGCTAAAAAAATATATTGCCATGCATTTAAAGTTTCAGGCAAATGGTAAACCGGTAATCTTAAATTACCTTGGCTTTGAAAAGGACAGGGAGGCGGTCATCGTTTATGTAGAATCCGCACCGATAAAATCGTTAAAAAAACTGGAAGTCTATAATACCTTAATGTATGATTTATTTGACGACCAGACCAATATCATGCATGTAGTGGTAAATGGCAAGCGTAAAAGCGACAAACTTGATTATCCGGAAACAAAAGCGGTTATCTTTGAATAAATTATTCGATTCCGTAAAACCATGAACCCCTACCTGAAAAAACTTTACGAACTTTCCCTGGCGCCCAGTAGAATCATCATCGGCTTAATGTCGGGTACCTCCTTAGATGGCCTGGATGTGGCTTTGTGCCAATTTGAAGGCTCCGGGCTGGCTACCAAAATAAAGGTATTGCAGTTCAAAACCATTCCCTACCCATCAACTTTTAAGGAAGAACTCAAGTCGATCTCTTTTAAGGAGCAGGTAGATCTACAGAAATTGACGCTCTTAAACGCTTATATTGGAACCTACCATGCAGAACTTGTTCTGCAATGTTTAAGGGAATGGGGAGTACAGGTAGAAGAGGTTGATGTTATTGCCAGCCACGGGCAAACCATCTTTCATGCCCCAATAACCAAACACCAAAAAAGTTGCTGGCCCAACGCCACCCTCCAAATCGGCGATGGCGACCACCTTGCTGTAAAAACAGGCGTAATCACGCTAAGCGATTTCAGACAAAAACATATTGCCGCTGGAGGTGAAGGGGCGCCACTTGCCGTTTATGGCGATTACCTGATTTTCTCCAGTCCTGACGAAAATCGTATTCTTTTGAATATCGGTGGCATTGCCAATTTTACATATCTACCATCAGGAAAAAGTGCAGATCAGGTGTTCTCGACGGATGTTGGCCCTGGAAATACGATGATGGATCAATACGTGCAATTACACTATCCGGATTTGGCTTACGACAAAGACGCCCTGTTGGCTAGTGCTGGTCAGGTGCATCCCGAATTACTTGCCGCATTAGTAGATGAGCCATTCTTTGACCTGCCGTTTCCTAAAACAACCGGTCCGGAATTGTTTAACCTTCAATACCTGGATCAAGCTTTAGCCAAATTGGGTGTTAAACCCAAACATGAAGATGTTTTGGCTACCCTTTGTGAATACACCGCTACCACCATTGCTGCAGCAGTAGAAAGGGCTATGCGTTCATTAAATTTAAACCAGGATCAAACTTTAGCTTTTGAAATTTATATCAGTGGCGGAGGAATGCATAATCCATTGCTCCTGCAAAAGCTGGAAGAACTTTTACATAAGAAAATCAGGAACACCAGCGAGCTTGATGTAGATCCCGATGCCAAAGAAGCAGTGCTCTTCGCTTTATTGGCCAATGAATGTATAACAGGAGGGCGGCTTGATTTCGGAAGCCGCCCCGGTCTGCCATCTGTGTTAATGGGTAAAATCAGTCTGCCGGCCTAAATTGCAGCAGTTTCTTTTTTCAACCAGTTATTTTCTTCTTCCGTTAAAAACGGACTTAGTTTTTCGAATACCATGGCATTGTAGCTGTTCAACCACTGGATCTGGCTATTTTCTAACAAGTCTTTTTTAATGATATTGGTGCTGATTGGTGCAATGGTAAGTGCTTCAAAAGCATAAAACTCACCAAATTCGGTTTTGGCATCTTCAATGGTCGTTACTAAGTTTTCTATTCTGATGCCGTGTTTGCCAGGTCTGTAAATGCCAGGCTCAATGGAAGTGATCATGCCCAGTTCAATGGCCACAGGTATATTGGTTGGGTTAAACACCTGCGGTCCCTCATGCACATTTAAAAAATAACCTACACCGTGTCCGGTTCCATGGCCATAATTAATACCATGTTCCCAAATTGGCTTGCGGGTAATGGCATCGATCTGGTAACCGCAGGTACCTTTTGGGAAACGTGACTTACAACCATCAATCATGCCTTTTAACACTAAGGTATAATCGATACATTCCTCCTCTGTATTTTTGCCTAAAGATACCGTACGGGTAATATCTGTGGTGCCATAAAAATACTGACCCCCTGAATCAACCAGGAATAAACTTTCTGGTTGCAATTCCGAATCACTCTCAGCTGATGCTGAATAATGTGGCAATGCACCATGTGCTTTGTAAGCACTGATCGTCGTGAAACTATCCCCGATAAAACCTTCTTGTTCCGCTCTGTAACTTCGCAACCGTGCTGCTGCAGAAAGTTCGGTTATTTTTATTTTACCTATGTTTTCAGAAATCCATTTGAAGAAACGGGTTATCGCTACACCATCTTTGATCATGGTTGCCCTGGTATTCTTAAGCTCGGTTGAATTCTTAACCGCTTTCAAAACGGTCGATGGGTTGGTTTCTTTAATTACCTTCACACTAGCAGGTAATACTTTTAAATAAGCATAACAGTTGCGTTTAGGGTCGATCAATATAGAAGCATTAGCAGGCAATAAAGACAAATCACGTTCAATTTCATCGTAGGCAATAACTTCTACCCCACTTTTTAACAAAGTCTGTTTTTCAGCTTCTGTTAATTTAGCTGGGTCGATGTAGATTTTTGCATGGTCCTGGCTAATCAAAGCGAAACTCAGTACCACTGGGTTGTAATTCACATCTTTTCCCCTGATGTTAAAAAGCCAGGCCATGTCATCTAAAGAAGAAACCAAATGGAAATCTGCCTGATGTTTCGTTAATGCGGCTCTTACTTCCGCTAGTTTAGCACTTACACTTTGCCCGATATGCTCATCTTCAATTAAGAAAGCGGCATCTGTAGGTAACGCCGGTCGGTTTTCCCAAATGGGATCCAGGTAATCTTTATGGGTTAGCGTAATTCTTTTTTTTCCTAAGTTGAGCGTTAACAAATCTCCGGAAAGAATAGACAGCAACTTCTCATCTGTCGCCACCACATCGCCTGGCGCTAAAGTATCGTTTAACCAGTCAATATACTCAGGCATGTGCTGCACTTTCAATTTTACCAGTTCAAAACCACTCCCCGCTAACTGTTCTGCAGCCTGTTCGAAATATCTGGAGTCCGTCCACAAACCGGCAAAATCCTGGGTAATCACTAAAGTTCCGGCCGAACCCCTAAAACCTGAGGCAAAGGGAATGCATTTATAATGTTTTGGTAGGTATTCGCTCATGTGCGGATCGGCAGAAGGGATCAGGTAAGCCTGTACATTATCGGCCTCCATTTGTTTGCGTATTGCGGATAATTTTTCTTTATATGTCATTGTATCGCAGTAATTGTTGTCAAACAAAGTTAGTCATTTCAAATTATTGGCTGTCATAGTGGTGTAGGAAGGCATTAAACCCTGCGAAAACACTTTTGCAAATGCTTTGTTAAATCAGGAACACTTAAACCCAATGATCATGAACTTACCAGAGAACGAAAACGAGAATGTTCAAAACCAGCAAAACCAAAATCAGGAAAACCAAAGTCTGAATGATCAAAACCAAGACGAACAGAGCCAGGAAATGGACGATAAAGAACAATCGCAAACCAGTGAAGAACCTTCAGAATTTAGTGGCGTGATCCATGCATCGATGGAAGGTACAACAGAGCAGCAGCCTCTTGCTCAAGCCTATGAGGCAGCGCGGCCGTCCTATGAACTAGAAAGTGAAGAAGAGAGCGAAGATGACCAGGAAGAGGACAAATAATAGTTTTTGTAGAATTGGTCTAATAGTTGAGCTTAGCATTAATAAATACAGTAGATCTTCATGAAAACTGTGTTAATTTTAATACTTTCGCAAACTTAAAGGCACAATTACCTGTATGAAAAAAATATTACTTGTTATTTCATTTACGTTGATTTCTTTTATGGCTTTCAGCCAGCGCGA
>NZ_JAZQNU010000064.1:0-1962 GCF_045627485.1 Pedobacter sp.
AGTATATGCACCATATAGGTGATTTCATCAGTGATACACATCACCTTAGCCCACTGGAAGAATGCTTTTATCGCAGAGCATTGGATTTCTATTATTTGAATGAAAGTCCATTACCTAAAATAACCCAGCAGGTTTATCGTAGGTTACGCGCAAAAACCCAAGAAGAAACCAAAGCTGTGGATGTGGTTTTGGAGGAATTCTTTACTGAGGAAGAAGACGGCTTTCACAACCATAGATGCGATCTGGAAATTCAGGCTTATCAGCAAAACGCACATAAAAGCCGTGTAAAAGGCGGAAAAGGTGGTCGACCTCGCAAAAACAAACCTGAAGAAAACCCAGACAATAACCTACAAGAAACCAGTCAGGTTAATTTAGGTTCTGAAAACGTAACCCAAAATAACCTTAACCATCAACCATCAACCGTTAACCATCAACCATCAACCGTTAACCAAGAAGATAATACTTCTGTACTTGAGGTTTTTGATTTCTGGAGAGAGGTATTCAAGAAGAATGACCGGACTAAACTCGAAGGTGTTCGGGAAAAGAAAATTAAGGCCAGACTGAAGGAAGGTTATTCAGTGGATGAAATTAAAACTGCAATCCTGAATATCTCCAAGTCTGATTACCATGTTCAAAACGGTTATACAGATATTGAATTGATTTGTCGGGATCAGATCAAGTTAGACAAAAACATTGCAATGTCCAATGCACCGCAAAACAGTAATTATTCAGCAGCAGGAAAAACACAAGCTGAAATGGACAAGTGGAATAACTTCCTGAGTGATCGTGATCAGCAGTTTGATGCGATAGACGTAACTCCTGGTCAACAATATTTTATTGAAGGAAAATAACATGAGCAAATTTGATGTGAATGACGCAAAGCGTTTAATTGGAAAGATGCAGCTTAACTATGGCAAAAAGTTTGCCGACCAATGGGTGGGTGTTAATCCTGAAGACTTGGCTTTGGAAATGGTAAACCAGTATCAGGATCTAAACACTAATGATTTCATTCGCGGTATTGAGCGCATGAAAAAAGAGAAGTGGCCGCCGTCAATTCCTGAGTTTCGTCAGTGGTGTTTACAAGAAGGTGCGACATACAAGGCTAAATTCGCCGCATTAGCGAATATTGAGGCGTGGCTATCCGATAGCACCACCACCATCACAAACGCCGAAAAACAGGCTTACGATGCTGTGTATGAGATGTTCAATCAAATGAAGTGGGCATCAAATTACGAAAAGCAGAAGTATTATGCTTATGAGGCTTTCAAAGATACCTATACCGAGGTTGTAAAAGATTTGACGGCGCAAGGCATTCCACAACATATTTGGCAGCCACCTGTGGCGATTGAAAAGCCAGTGAAGCCAGTAGCAAAAAGCAAAAGAAGTTATATTGACGATTCATACACAAAGTGGATTAAAGAGCGTACGGCGAAGCTGGTAGAAGGTGGAATGAGTTTTCCATCTGCAATGCTTCAAGCAACCAAAGAACGAAATTCAAAATAGGTGGCTACCATGATCACTAAAGAATTGATGATTGATGACCTTGCGGAAATGCTGAAAGGGAATCGTAAATATACGCCAGGCGAAGGAAACGCGAAGTTGTACGGGACTCTATTCCGTGTGGATGCCAGAGGTATTTTTTACCTGTCTGGTGGGATCTGGCGGCGGTCTGGTGTGCCGTGTTATCTGCTGACCAGAATTGACCTTCCAGAGCCTGAAGCCGATAAGGTGCGCAAGATCAAGATGATTCCACACATGGCCAATGGCTGGCATGATCTGGCGGGTGTTGAATACTACATCAAGGGCAGAAGGTTTGTGGGTGATTAAAACAGTGAAATATTTCTTGACTGCTTATTTTTTTATCTGTAGAGTGAAATAAAACTTGCACCAAATGGCAAGAATCAAACAAATTTTTAAAGCTGCCAATGGCGGCATGGAGTTAGAAAAATGCAAAAGACAATC
>NZ_JAZQNU010000065.1:0-2982 GCF_045627485.1 Pedobacter sp.
TGGTCCGGTACACTGTAGGGTAATACCCGGTTACTCACGAGCCAGGGAACATGTTGTGGATTTGTTTGTGCATATAGCACAACCACAGGTGTCTGTACTGCTGCGGCAAGGTGAACCGCTCCCGTATTCACAGATATCACCGCTTTCGCGTTTTCAAGAAGGGCAGCAAACTCATCCAGTGCCAGCAGACCTGCAATAGCTTTACAACCCCCTTTATGTGCAATTTCTGCTGCAATTTCCGCTTCTTCTTTATTTCCACTAATTAAAACAGGCAGGAATTGTTGCGTAACAAGGGTATCGGCCAATGCTATCCATAGGTCCTTTGGGTACCTCCGTTTTACTTCTGTTACGCCCGGATGTAAAACATAAAAGTTGTAAGGACTTACAACCACTCCGGCCTGCTTTAATTTCTCTTGTACCCTGGAAAATAGTCCCGGTTGCAACGAAAGCGTCAACTGCTCATCCTTGGTATGTGCACCAATCGCCACAATGAGGTCAAGATCCCTGGTCACCTGGTGTTTAATTACCTGGTAAGGTTCAGGATCTGGAATCCAGTGACTTAAAAGGTGGTACGGATTTTCACGGCAATAAGCGAGACGAAGCGGAATTCCAGCGAGATAAGCCAGTAAAATAGCGGGCATGGGGTTCTGGCTGTAAACCGTAAAAATAACACAGCCATCAAATGCCTTTAACTTTATTTTATTTATCAAATCAATGTAGGAATCTGGATCATGACATTCTTTGTTCTGTACCCATGGAAGATCAACCACTAGAAACTCGTCTATTTCTGGTAATAAATTTGTCAGTCCCTGAGCCTTTGTTGAAGTAAGTAAAGTGATTTTACACGAGAATGTTTCTTTCAACCCCCTGATTGCAGGTGAAGAAAGCAAAACATCACCCATATTATCCACCCTCATTACCAAAAGGTTACAGCAAGCCTTCCACTCCTCCATGGTTAATTTAACAAAGATAACTTACGACGCGCAGGTTCATCCATCCGACTAATCACCTTTGTGGTAGATTGATTTGGCACGTAAGGAAGAAATGCAATTTCACACCCAATTTTTCTTAAAGTTTCTGTTTCTGGAAGTAACCTGTTTTCATAATCTCCACCTTTTACAAAAATATCCGGATGTACTATTTTAAGCAATGAAATAGGCGTATCGTCTTTCTCCGTTCCAAAAGGAATGATATAATCTACACAGGCTAAGGCTGCAAGCACAGCAGTTCGGTTATGCAGCGAATTGACAGGTCGGTTACTGCCTTTTAAACGCCTGATACTTTCGTCTTTATTTAGGCCAACCACTAAAATGTCGCCCATTTGTTTAGCCTGATGAAGGTAACTTACATGTCCACTATGTAAAATATCAAAGCATCCATTGGTAAACACAATTCTTTTGCCCTGCGCTTTGAATTTCTTAAGGGTGTCCCGTACAACAACAGCAGATACCATCAATTTGTCTGCATGACTAAATACCTCCTGGAGCTCCGACAGTGAACAAATAGAAGTATACGCCTTTTCTATGCCGATACTGGCAGACGTTGTTGCTAACTCGGCCACCTGCATCATGTTGGCACCACTGAGTATGGCCAATAAAGCAGCACTGATGTAAGTGTCGCCTGCCCCACTTACCTGTTGCTGGCTCATTACCGTGGGTGCCGTGCTATCATAAACACAGTCAACACCGTTGAACAATAAAGAGCCCTCGTTATCTAAAGTAACTGCAGTAACCTGCGCCTGACCTAAGCGAAATAGTTCTTCGCCTTGATGCCTTAATTGCGCTTTCCTGTTGTTGGGTACAAAGGGCAATCCCAAAAGTTTTATCGCCTCCTCATAATTTGGTTTAATAAGGTCGGGTTTCAAAACTGAAAAAGCTTCAATACGCTTCGCATCTACTGCGATTACCTTACGCTGACCTGTTTTTAGTTTTGCAACATAATCAATTACTCTATTGGTAATCACCCCTTTCTCGTAGTCGGCAATAATCAAAGCATCACACTGTGCATAGGCATGGCGGATTTTATCTAAAAAAATACTTTCTGTTTCAGCCGTCAGCATTGAAGTGGTTCCTTCATCAAAGCGAAGCAAGGTTTGACGGGGGGTGGACACCCTGGTTTTAATTGAAGTTGTTCTTTGCTCATCTGCAAGAATTAAAGCCTCGGCCAGTCCCGCCTTCTCCAGCAGCAACCTTCCCCTTGCGCCCTGCTCATCATTCCCAATCACAGTACAAAACATCACTTCGCAGCCCAAGGCCTTTAGGTTAGCGGCTACATTGGCGGCCCCACCTAAACAAAAATGTTTACTATTAAGATCTATCACGGGTACCGGGGCCTCTGGGGCAACCCTTGTACAGCTGCCCTCAATATAAGCATCAATCATAAAATCACCGATAACTAATACCCTGTGTTTTTTAAATTTTGCGATGAGCTGCAGGAGGTCCTTTTTCATTTCCATCAGTTCTTTAATTGATTTATTATATAACTGGCTGCCTCGTCAATGTCCTTAACCATCGCATCAGGTATGTTTTCATTATTGATTTCCCACGCAGTTTCGTTGCCGTTGTTAATTAATATCGCTCCACAACCTGCCCGGTGTCCAGCCTCAATATCATTTAGGATATCACCTATAATCCAGGACCTGGACAGATCTATTTGATGATCAACGCCAGCTTCCAGAATAAGTCCTGGTTTAGGCTTCCTACACGAACAATCTATCCTGTATGCCTCCATGTCACTATCAGGATGATGTGGACAATAATAAAAACCCGCCAGACTCAGACCATGTTCCTTTAATAAATTTTGGATTTTCTGTTCCACTTTCACTAATGCATCATGCTCAAAAAAACCCCTGGCTATTCCCGATTGGTTACTAATAATGAAAAACATAAAACCTTCATTCTGCAATGCAAGTAGCCCATCAATGGTGTTTGGCGACAATGAAATTTTATTTGGATCGACAAGTCGGAGGCCAAGCGGGCTTAG
>NZ_JAZQNU010000066.1:0-3445 GCF_045627485.1 Pedobacter sp.
ATTACAACTGACCATCCTGAATTTATACATGCCGAACAAGAGGTAAAAGCCAGGCTGGAGAACCTGGTGACTATCAAAGGAACCAAGACAGCAGATTATTTTCATAAACAACTCGGTAAACTGCTGTATGATAAATGCGGGCTTTCCCGCTCGGCCAAAGGTTTGGGCGAAGCCATCGCAGGTATCAAACTACTGGCGGAGGAGTTTTACAAAGACCTCATGGTACCGGGAATGGCAGCAGACATGAATGCAGAATTGGAAAAAGCAGGCCGTGTGGCCGATTACCTCGAGATGGCCAATTTAATGTGTTATGATGCATTAAACCGGGAAGAATCTTGCGGTGCCCATTTCAGGGAGGAGTACCAGACTGCCGCCGGCGAGGCATTAAGAAACGACGAGAAATACTGTTACGTTTCGGCCTGGGAATGGCCGGGTGTTCAGCAAGTGCCTGTTCTGCATCCAGAACCGCTGACCTTCGAATTTATCGAATTATCTGTTAGAAACTACAGCTAGATTATGAAAGTACACCTAAAAGTATGGCGTCAGAAGGACGCAGATAGCAAAGGATCACTGGTCGATTATGATGTTGATCAGGTTTCCGCACACATGTCTTTCCTTGAAATGATGGACACCCTGAATGAACAGCTTATCCTCAAGGGCGATCATCCGGTTGAATTTGACCACGATTGCCGGGAAGGAATTTGTGGCGCCTGCGCCATGACGATTAACGGACAGGTGAACGGGCCTGTTTCCGGCTTAACGGTATGCCAATTGCACATGCGTGAGTTTAAGGATGGAGCGACTATTTATGTGGAACCCTTCAGGGCTACTGCCTTTCCTTTAAAACGTGATTTGAAGATTGACCGCTCAGCGTTCGACCGAATTATCCAGTCGGGAGGCTTTATCTCTGTGAATACTTGTCAGCCGGTAGAGGCCAATACGCTGCTCATCACTCACGATGTTGCAGAGTCGGCCTTTGATTCAGCGGCCTGTATTGGCTGTGGCGCCTGTGTGGCTACCTGTAAAAACTCCAGTGCCGCACTTTTTACATCGGCTAAGATCGCCCATTTGGCACAACTACCTCAGGGTAAAGCTGAGGCGGCAGAGCGCGTGTTGAAAATGGTAGCGCAGATGGATGCGGAGGGTTTTGGCCATTGCAGCAATACGGAAGCTTGTGAGGTGAAGTGCCCGCAGGGTATTTCCGTACTAAATATTGCGAGAATGAACTGGGAATATGCTAGAGCATTAGTGAAGAAACATTAGGCTTGAGTTTTTCCAGGCGAGCTGCTGTGCTGAAGTAGATACGACGAACTTTGGGATCGCATTAAAGGTGTCGGTTGTAGGGTTAGGCTCCTGATTTGGCCAAAAGGCGGCGAAGATACCATTTTTGCTGCGTCTTGCATGTCGCCGGCGTCAGTGGCCTCATGGATTATTCTTCCGGTTACGATGAACCCAGGATCAAGCGGAATTCTTGGGGGGAGTAGTTTTTAAGCATAGATTTTAGATAGTCTGAACAGGAAGAATTTGACATCTCTGACACCTCTTGATGTAGCTCTGAATGCTTTAACTTTAGCATTGAAAGACTCTGCTGATGCATTTGTGCTTCTATTGATAAAGAAGTTTAATATGGAGAGGTAGTGTGACTGAACCGATCTAGCGACCGTTCTAAAGGCTTCAATCCCGCTGGACTCTACATCATTATACCATAGGGCCAGGTGTTTAAAGGCATGTTCCTTGCTTTTACATACTTTGAAGATGTTGCCAAGTCTAATGGATAGGTCATAGGCACGGTTTAACTCAGGATACCTTTCAAAGAGCAGCTCAGCACGTCTTTTCTGCACTTCTGTCCATTTAATATGATGCTTGAATAGCAAGTATCTGCTTCTTGCCAGTAATTGTTTTAACGTATCTCCATTGGAAAGCACTTCCGGCTGATAACTTATTTTGTTTTTCTTTGCGGATGCTATAGCCTCGTTTTCCTGATCCAAGGCTTCCCAGCGGTATTTTATTCTAGCTTCCTGTACAGCATCATAAGCCAGTTTCTGCACATGGAAACGGTCGATTACCCGGTGTGCATTAACAAAACACCGTTTAACAGCCAGCTGCATGTTGGCGGCCATATCCATGGTCACCTCCTGTACTGTTTTTCTTAAGCGTTCTGGTATTTTCTTCAATACAGTAATAATATCCTCAGCTACAGTACCTTTTATCATGGCTACAATAGCACCCTTTCTGCCCCTGGCTTCCTTATTGGTGACAATGGTATAGAGTTCACCATTGGACAAGGCGGTTTCATCAATACTGAGCCTGGTGCTCACATTCTTTGAAAATAACATCCACTCATCCGCATGTGATTTCTGTTCCCAGCTATCATATTCACTGATATGTTCTTTGTATTGCTCCTGAAGCTGCTTCCCGTCAATCTGGAAGTATTGGCCTAAATGATAACAGCTAATGGGATGATTATCCAAATATTCCTTTTAAAAAAAGACCGAATTCAGTTGTCATTCGCGTCCCTTTTATTACCAGATCCCAGTCTCTGCTGATGATCGTTCCATCTTTGATAACGGTCCATCTTCGCCGTTTTACACATAATGCCACTTTATGGCCACGAATAGGAAAGTCTTGAATGCGAGTCTCTGGAAAGAATCCTTTGGATTCCAGCTCATGCTTCTGGTAGCCGCTAGGGGCTATATTTTTCTCTTCAAGGTAAATATTGAATCCAATCGAATCTTTATCAGCCTTGGTTAACTCAAAATAATCCAGAATTCCTTCTGGCAATAAAAAACTAATTAATGTGTCGGTGACTTGGTTCAAAATAGTAGCAGCTAGTAATCCTAAATTCTATGCTGCAAAAGAAAGAAATTATTTAATTCCCCCCAAGAATTCCGCTTGATCCAGCATCACCGCTAGAATAGTTTTTTTGCTTTTTCATGTAGAAAATCATACTGAAATTCGTTTTCATAATCAACTGATTAAGGGTTAAACAAAAGTAGCCTTGCAGTTAATGGATGTCAAGTCGTTCAATGAATGAACTTACTATGAGTCAATGTATTACAATTTTATTCGGTGAGTCGGGGGAACTTCAATTTACTCACCTAATCACTCACTTTTTATATGTGACTTATTGAATAAATTGTAGTTTTTGGCAAAAATAAAAAGCCTGCAATAAATTGTTTTGCAGGCTTTTAAACGTTTTGTTACTATTTCTTGTGATCCCGCTGGGATTCGAACCCAGGACCACTACATTAAAAGTGTAATGCTCTACCAGCTGAGCTACGGAATCAAGTTCTTTGAAGAACTTACTCTAAGCGTTTCCGTTTAAAGTGATGCAAATATAGAGTTCTTCACCTCGTGTTGAAACATATTATTCCATATATTGCCTATACAACTGATTTAAAGGCACATTATTTACAATCACCACCCAAAAAGAGCCAATTAATCT
>NZ_JAZQNU010000067.1:0-2323 GCF_045627485.1 Pedobacter sp.
TGAAAGCGCTGGTACAGGAATCGATGGTTGCTGAACAAGTTGCTGCACTGACTGCGCCGCTGGTAAAAAAACGTTTACTGGAAATCGCGCAAATTGGCGACGGTCTGTTCCAGGCGATACGGGAAGAAGTGTTTAGCCAGACATCGGATCAGCTGGTGGAGCGGCATCTTCGGCAGATCCAACATGAATGTCTCGAGCTGCTCAACCTATTGGAGCAGCAGGAGCAGCGGGAATGCCGGTTGCAAATGGCGATGGTGGATTTACTGGTAGCCATTTTAACTTATCTGGAAACGCACCATAGCCAATACTTCTGTTTAAAGGCCCAGGTGCCGGACCGCCAGTTGAAGCATGTGTTGCTGGAGATGGAAGAGCAGATGAAGTTGTTGAGTACGGGTTTCAAAAGAAAAGCTGTTGATTTGCCTTTACAGGATTTAATGTTAACCTGTTTTAATGGTTTCCTAAAATCTGGAAAGGCCAGTTACGAAAGCCTGGCTTACATGAAGCACCTGCAGAAGTCGTTAATTAACCTTTGCCGGGATGTGCAGGCAGAAGATTTTACCCGGATTGTGATGGAACACCTGTTGTATTTGCGTTTTAATGCGGCAAGTTACGAGGGGTATTATAAATCGCGGTTGCTGGAGAATCTCGACAAGGTATATAACCTCAATGACAAATTTGAACTCCTGTACCATTTGGAAAAGGTGATTAAAGGCCAGCAGGAGCGGGGTACCGCTTGTTTTGATCCGCAAAGCCCGAGTTTGGTAGCTGTTTTAGCTTCCTTTATTAAGGCGGAGATCCGATACTTGCAAAAGAAACAGGGGATCGCTTTACTTGGGCAACCGCCAGAAACGAAAAGGGGTATGATCGCCATTCCGCAAGTGCCTGATTACCGGATTAAGGTTTCTATATCTGCCGATGCTTTGGCTTACCTGGTGAGGCTGCTCATTGAGACGGGTGTGATTGTCGCGAGCCCCAGATCGGACTTGCTGGTGTTCATTGCAAAGCATTTTCAGACGCCAGGGATTGGTAATGCTTATTTATCGGCTAATAGTTTGGGGACTAAGTACAGGCAAGTGGTGCAGTCCACAGCAAAGAATGTGAATGCGGCTTTGGGTAGGATGCAAAGGATAGTGGGGAAGGAGTTTGGGTTGTAAGGTAGAGAGAAGGTGGGTTTTATAAAATTAAATATTATTTAGAAAATCTAAATATTTGTATCTTTGCGTAAGCAACATCTGTTTTGTTATGGTCGTTATCAGCTACGGAACGTTAAAGGAATTCTTTACTGTACATGCAGGAGCTAAGGATTCGCTCAATAACTGGTACCGTGCAGTGGAAGGACCGTTTACGTACGTTTTGTTGATACGCATGCGGAATATGATAAACTGAAGGACTGTTCGGCGGTTTAGCCTTGATCCAAAAACCCTTTTGCGGCTTGGGTGGAAATTGCTGTTATTTTCTAATATAATCTTTTCAATTATGGGACGGGGAAACAAGATTGAAACTAAGGCCAGTTACCAAGCGGTAATGGCAAAAATAGATGGCTTGATGGCCAAAGGCAGCGAAAACGTTTCTGCGGCAGAGCTGGCAGAGATTCGTAGGCTGGCACTTTCTGCACAGGAATATGAAAAGAACGTGTATGTAGTGGATGCTCCTTCGACGCTTTCCGGAATGATAGAGATGCGCATGTATGAAATGAGGCTACGCCAGGTGGACCTGGCAAGGAAGCTCAAGGTAAGCCCAGCGAAGCTTTCGCTAATCCTAAACGGCAAGCAGAGGCCCGACGTGGATTTTCTGAAAGCGGTGCATACCGAGCTGAACGTAGATGCGAACTTTATTTTGGAGCACGCCTAAACTATGGATGTGCGTCTTCATTGAAGTTCTTCATTCTTTGATAGCAGTTTTAAAAACGTAAAAATCCTCCCACTATGCTCCGCTTCGTGATAATTAGCGGCTTGGAGGGCCTGGGCATGATTTTTCACTTGAAATCCGATGGGTAACTCAAAGGGCTCATAGTTGACAAATAATCTGGATTCCAGATCTAGTTCAAGGTGTTTAACGGTATCAATCAATAAGTGTTTCACCTCATTAACATCTGGAGTGATTTTCCAAGAAACTGGAGACGATCCAATTTTGAAAGACTCCATAAATTCTTTCATAAAAATTTATCTTTAGTGCCTTAACATAAATTTCATACTACATTATGGCGAAGTCGCTCTGGTCAATCATTTTCCTATTACTATCCCTTAATTCGGTAAATGCACAAGTTAAACCTACTGAAATTGACAGTTTAATCAAGGCTTATGTTTCCATTAATAAATTTAAT
>NZ_JAZQNU010000068.1:0-1556 GCF_045627485.1 Pedobacter sp.
ATTGACGTCATTTTTACAGGGTTAAAGTCAATGGACAGTGCTGCAATTATACAATTTGGTACACTTTTATTAATTTTCACCCCCATTATGAGGGTTGTTTTTTCTGTCTTCAGCTTTTTAATTGAGAAGGATTATCTTTATGTGCTAATTGGTTTATTTGTGCTGTGTGTAATCCTGTTCAGTTTAAGCAATAAATTGGTTGGTTAAAAATATTTTCGCTTTCCTCAGTTTCCTGCCTTCCTCAAAAATATTACAGTTATTTTGAAAAATAAATCGCTAACTGTTTGAAAATTAAGATTTCTTTCTTATTTTTGCCCTCCCTTAACGGGAATGTATATCCACCTTGAACGAAGCCCTACTGCTTCGATGGGTGTTAAATTAAAAATAGAAAATGTCAGGTATTATTGGAAAAAAAGTAGGAATGACCAGCATATTCGACGCTGATGGTAAGAACATACCATGTACAGTGATCGAAGCTGGGCCTTGTGTTGTAACACAGGTAAAGACCGAAGAGAAAGACGGTTACGTTTCAGTTCAGTTAGGTTTCAGTGAAGCCAAAGAAAAGAACACAACCAAGCCTCTAAAAGGCCACTTTGCGAAAGCAAACACGACCCCAAAACGTAAATTAGTTGAATTTGAACCGTTTGAAGATTCGTTGAACTTAGGTGATACGATTACGGTAAGTATTTTCAATGAAGGCGATTTTGTTGACGTAGTTGGTACTTCAAAAGGTAAAGGTTTTCAAGGTGTTGTTAAACGTCACGGATTTGGTGGTGTTGGTGGTCAAACCCACGGTCAACACAACAGAGGTCGTGCACCAGGTTCATTAGGTGCTGCTTCTTATCCAGCTCGTGTATTTAAAGGTATGCGCATGGCGGGTAGAATGGGTGGAGACAGAGTAAAGGTTCAGAATTTACAAATTTTGAAAGTTTATGCTGATCAAAACCTTTTGGTAGTTAGTGGTTCCGTACCGGGAGCTAAAGGTTCTTACGTAATCTTAGATAAGTAAGCAGATGGAAGTTAAAGTATTAAACATTTCAGGAAAAGAGACAGGTGCAACAGTGCAGCTTCCTGAGTCGGTATTCGGTGTGAAACCTGTCGATCATGCGATTTATTTAGATGTTAAGCAGTATTTAGCTAACCAACGTCAAGGAACGCATAAGTCAAAACAACGTAATGAGATTGCAGGTTCAACCCGCAAGTTATACAAACAAAAAGGTACTGGTGGCGCTCGTGCTGGTAGTATTAAATCGCCATTATTTAACGGTGGTGGTCGTGTGTTTGGTCCTCAGCCACGTGATTATAGTTTTAAATTGAACAAAAAGTTAAAATCTTTAGCCCGTAAATCGGCTTTAACTTATAAAGCACAAGATAACAATGTTGTGGTTTTAGAAGATTTCACCTTTGATTCAATCAAAACGACAAACTATTTGAATTTAGTTAAGGCTTTAGAATTGACTAATGAAAAGACATTGTTGGTTTTACCTTCACAAAATAACAATATCTATTTATCAAGCAGAAACTTGAAGAAAGCAAAAGTAATTACAGCTGATCAG
>NZ_JAZQNU010000069.1:0-17648 GCF_045627485.1 Pedobacter sp.
ACGCCCCTGCATAGCAGTTTTGAATTATGGATTAAAGCAGATTCGGCTTTGTTGCCTTTTAAGGATAAGGCAGTGATAGTAAACACCAACCGCGCGTCGCAAGGTGGATATTTTGAAGATGGTTATGTGAAAGCTAAACCACGTAATTTCGGTAGCTTTTTTATTTCCATTGATACCGTTGCCCCTACTATTGTGCCCATTAACATAAGCCAGGGAAAAAATATGGCTGGTATAAGCAAAATGAGCTTTAAAATTCGTGATAACCTGTCGGGCCTGAAGAGTTTTAATGGGTATGTGGATGGTAAATGGATTTTAATGGAATTTGACGCCAAAACAGCTACCTTGTGGCATACGTTTGATGAACGCATAAAACCCGGCAAGCACAGTTTAAAACTTGTGGTTGACGACATGAAGAATAATGTAAAAACATTGAACCTGGATTTTTACAGGTAAACCTTATAAATTGTAATACATGATTAATGAAGGCCAACAAGCTCCTGATTTCACTGCAAACGATCAGGATGGAAATAAAATTAGCTTAAGTCAGTTTGCCGGAAAGAAAGTTGTCCTTTACTTTTACCCGAAAGACAGTACCCCAGGTTGTACTACAGAAGCCTGTGACTTCAGAGACAATTACCAGGGCTTAATTGCTCAGGGTATTGTGGTATTGGGCGTAAGCACGGACAGCGAAGCTTCACACCAGAAGTTTATTGCAAAATACAACCTTCCTTTTCCGCTGATTGCCGATACGGACCGGAAAATTGTAGAAAGCTACGGTGTTTGGGTAGAAAAGAACATGTACGGCAAAAAATACATGGGCATAGCCCGTAAAACCTTCCTCATTAATGAGGAAGGTATAGTTACGCACATCATCGATAAAGTAGATACCAAGAATGCAACGGCGCAGGTTTTAGCGCTTTTAAAATAAATGTCAATTCAACGGGTAAATAATTACATTTGCCACTATTAAACCAATTCCAAGTTAATGAAACAGACAATCAATGAATTAGAAGATATCGCTTCTCAAGTAAGAAGAGATATTGTAAGGATGGTTCATGGATGCCAATCCGGACATCCAGGAGGATCACTAGGCTGTGCCGATTTCTTGACCGCATTATATTTTGAGGTAATGAATCACAACACAGATTTTAACATGAACGGCGTAGGCGAAGATCTTTTCTTCCTGTCTAATGGTCATATTTCTCCTGTATGGTATAGCGTATTGGCGAGATCTGGATATTTTGACCCTAGTGAATTAGCCACTTTCAGAAAGTTAAACACCCGTTTACAAGGTCACCCCACCACACACGAACACCTTCCGGGCGTACGTATTGCTTCTGGTTCATTGGGCCAGGGCTTATCAGTGGCCATTGGCGCTGCCTTGGCAAAAAAATTAAATAAAGACAACTCACTTGTTTTCACTTTAATGGGCGATGGTGAGCTGCAGGAAGGACAGAACTGGGAAGCGATTATGTTTGCCCCTCACAATAAAGTAGACAACCTGATTGCAACTGTTGACTATAACGGCCAGCAGATTGACGGACCAACAGAAAAGGTATTGTCTATGGCTAATCTTCACCAGACATTTGAATCTTTTGGATGGCAGGTAGTTACTTCTAATGGTAACGACATGGAGGATCTTGTTAAAGTTTTGCATTATGCTAAATCACTTACCGGAAAAGGTAAACCTATTTTGAACTTAATGAGTACACAAATGGGTAGTGGTGTTGATTTCATGATGGGATCACATAAATGGCATGGCGTTGCTCCAAACGATGAGCAACTTGAAGCCGCTCTTGTACAATTAACCAGCACTTTAAAAGACTATTAAACAGAACCTCGTGAGAAAAAAATATACATACACTGAAAAAAAAGACACGCGCTCAGGATTTGGCGCCGGGCTTTTGGAAGCCGGAAAAAAGAATCCCGAAGTTGTTGCACTTTGTGCTGACCTTGTGGGCTCTTTGAAAATGGATGCTTTCATTAAAGAATTCCCAGAACGTTTTTTCCAGATCGGTATTGCCGAAGCCAATATGATTGGAATAGCTGCCGGTTTAACCATCGGTGGAAAAATTCCTTTTACTGGAACTTTCGCAAATTTTTCTACTGGCCGTGTTTACGACCAGATTCGCCAGTCAGTAGCTTACTCTGATAAAAACGTTAAAATCTGTGCCTCACACGCGGGCTTAACTTTAGGTGAAGATGGTGCCACCCACCAGATTCTGGAAGATATAGGTTTGATGAAAATGCTTCCGGGAATGACCGTAATCAACACTTGTGATTACAACCAGACCAAAGCAGCGACAATTGCAATCGCAGAACATGAAGGTCCAGTTTACCTGCGTTTCGGACGCCCGGTATTGCCTGTATTTACAGATGCAGACCAGAAATTTGAAATTGGTAAAGCATGGATGGTTGACGAAGGAACCGACGTAACTATTATTGCTACCGGCCACATGGTATGGAAAGCTATAGAAGCAGGTGAGCAATTGGCAGAGATGGGTATCGAAGCAGAAATCATCAACATCCACACCATTAAACCACTGGATGAAGAAGCAATTTTAAAGTCGATCAGAAAGACTGGTTGTGTTGTTACAGCTGAGGAACATAATAAATTTGGTGGCCTTGGGGAAAGTGTAGCACGACTTTTGTCTACGGAATTACCATCACCTCAAGAATTCGTTGCTGTTAACGACAGCTTCGGTGAAAGTGGTACGCCAGATCAATTAATGACCAAATATGGTTTAGATACCATCAACATTGTTGAGGCGGCGCAAAAAGTAATTAAACGCAAAAAATAATTATGAAGCAGGTTGAAGACGCAGAAATCATTGAGAAATTCTCTGATGAGAAGACCAGAAATGAAGCCTTTAACCTGCTTTTAAATAAATACCAACAAAAAATCTACTGGCATGTACGCCGTTTGGTGATTGACCATGATGATGCTGACGACCTGGTACAGGAAGTTTTTATCAAAGTGTGGAAAAACCTGGGAAAGTTTCGTAACGACTCTCAGTTATATACATGGATCTACAGAATTGCCACCAATGAATCCATTACTTTTCTGAACAAGAAAAAACTAAAAAACAATACCCCATTAGATGAAGTCTCTGCCGAACTAGCAGAACGTTTAGTGGAGCCCTCCTATTTCAATGGCGATAAAGCCGCTTTAAAACTCCAGCAAGCCATATTAACCCTTCCTGAGAAACAACGGGTTGTTTTTAATATGAAGTATTACGACGATATGAAATACGAGGAAATTTCTGCCATACTAGGCACTAGCGTAGGTGCTTTAAAGGCATCTTTTCACATCGCTGTTAAGAAGATTGAAACTTTTATGCTAAATGAAGACATTACCTTTTAAACCTTTTACGATTTAATGTATCAATATACATGTTATGGATAATGAAATAGAAGATAGCTTAAAGGGAAGATTTGGAGGACCTGATTTTGTTGTGCCCGAAAATTATTTTGAACAGCTTAACCAGGAGATTCAATCACGTGTAGCCGTTGAACGATTGAAAGCGCTCCAGATTAATGACGGCTTTGTTGTTCCTGAGCACTATTTCGAACAGCTGAACGCTAAAATTACGAGCAAAATACAAGATACTCCGGTGAAACAAGCTAAGGTGGTTCGCTTATGGCAATCGGATTTATTTAAATATGCTACCGCTGCCTGCTTCATTCTGGTAGCCGCGGCAGGGTTATATGTAAATAACCAGCAATCCATTCCGGCTGCCCCTGTATCAACAGAATTAAGTTACGATCAAATTTTATTTGACCTCTCTGAAGATCAGGTTATTGAAGCGTTAAACAATGACCAGCTCAGCAGTATGAGCGCTGCAGCAAACGAAGATGACCTGGAAGAGTACATTTTAAATAATTATTCTCAATCTGATATAGTAACCAATCTCTAAGACCTTTATGGCACACCACTGCCCTTTTAATATATTAACATGAAAAAATTAAGCTTATTAGTTGTTCTAATCTTTAGTATAACGCACTATGCTTTAGCACAACGTCCTGGAAACAGGAGTAATGACATAGAAAATTATAAAGTCAAATACCTGACTGAAAAACTAGAACTTTCACCTGCAGAAGCTAAAATCTTTTGGCCTATTTATAAGAACTGGCAGGCTGAACAAGCTGCTTTAAGAAAAGAACGTGGTCAGAAGATGATTAGCTTTAAAACAATAGATGAAATTGAGGCACTGTCTGACGCTCAGGTTCAAACGCTGATTACCAACGAGCTGAACATTAAGCAAAAAGCGCTAAACATTGATAAGAAATATTATAACCAGTTAAAATCGCAGTTACCAATTAAAACGGTAGGGAAATTTTACCGGGCACAAGAAACCTTTAAAAAGGAATTACTTAACCGCTACCGCGACAACAGACGCGACAGCAGAAATAATAATTAATCATAAAAAAAGGCCTCTGTATATACAGAGGCCTTTTTTATGATCATTTAATTTACAATTGTTTATCTAGTTTCTGTGCTAATACAGACTTCGGAACGGCACCAACTTGTTTATCAACCACTTCGCCATTTTTAAAGAACAATAAAGCAGGAATGTTACGGATACCAAATTGTGTAGAGATCTGAGGATTATTATCAACATTTACTTTACCAACAACCGCTTTTCCTTCGTAGTCTTTGGAGATCTCATCTACAACAGGTCCAACCATGCGACATGGACCACACCATTCTGCCCAAAAGTCAACTAATACCGGTTTCTCTGATTTTAATACAAGCTCTTCAAAGTTTGCATCGGTGATTTCTATTGCCATAATTTTTATTTTTATAAAATTCTCGGTTTAATTCCTTAATAGCTTAAAGGACACAAATATATAATCAATACTAATGCCATCATAATAGCAATGCCAAAATGACATTAGTTCAACTTATAATCCACTACCTGCAAATTTTCCAATTGCTCCATAAAATGGTTGTTTGGATTGATCTTTATAGACTTGGAAGGCATCCTGAGCAGAATATTCTGTTCGCGGTCGTATACCTCAAAATCAAGCTTACAGTTTTGCTGCTCGGTGGTCAGCTTGTTATCTTCAATAATGGCATTTACGCCTTTAATAAAGTCTTCATTAATCTGTTCTATAGGTATTTGGATGGTGATGCACTTCGCAAGTTTATCACGCAAATCAGACAGCAATGCCATGGAGGTCACTTTAAACTCCCAGTCGCCTTCTTTTCTAAAACGTTCTCCTACCATACCCCGGATTTGTAAAAAATAACCGTCGGTAAGAAATTGCTTAAATTTGATAAAATCTTCGCCAAATAACGCCAGCTCACAACTGTCATCATAATCTTCAAAAACCAGGGTTCCAAAAGGCTTTCCTGTTTTTGTCATGCGTTGCTCAGCAACTACCACTAACCCACCTACTACAAGTTCTTTATTTTTTAGTGATTCAAATTCCTGCAATACTTCTTCATTGGTATCGCCCATTCTCACTTTATTCACCACGTTCAGGTGTTTCACTTTCTGGCGGCAAAACTCCTTTAACTCAAATTTATAATTGTCAAGCGGGTGACCACTTAAGAAGATACCAATGGCGTCTTTCTCATATTTAAGCTTGTCGATAATACTCCATTCAGGCGCTACCGGCAATGAAGGTTCCAGAATAAGGTCTGCAATGGTACCCCCAAATAAGGAAGACTGCGATGAGGATTCATTATTCTGAAAGTCGTTTGCATATTTGATAAGCTTTTCAATGCCATTTAACTTATCGTTGATCCCGGTAAAGAAATATTGAGCCCGGTGGAAACCAAAACTATCAAAGGCACCGCTGTATACAAAACTCTCGTAGGCTTTTTTGTTAACTGTTCTGGTATTGGAACGTTTGGCAAAATCGTATACACTGGTAAAAAAGCCGTTCTTATTTCTTTCCTCAATGATACTCTCTACTGCCTTTTCTCCTACACCTTTTACTCCCGACAAGCCGAAGCGTACTTCACCCCTGTCGTTTACAGAGAACTTAATGTCTGATTCATTTACATCAGGACCCAATACCTGCACGTTCATCTGGCGACACTCTTCCATAAAGAAGGCTACCTGTTTGATGTCGCTCATGTTATT
This sequence comes from Pedobacter sp., assembly GCF_045627485.1. Lineage (GTDB taxonomy): Bacteria > Bacteroidota > Bacteroidia > Sphingobacteriales > Sphingobacteriaceae > Pedobacter. Next base: position 6,096 of record NZ_JAZQNU010000069.1, read on the forward strand.
TGAGAGTACCGCAGCCATGTACTCGGCAGGGTAATGCGCCTTCAGGTAAGCAGTTTGGTAAGCAATCCAGGCATAACAGGTGGAGTGACTCTTGTTAAAGGCATAAGAAGCAAATGCCTCCCAATCTTTCCAGATTTTCTCTAATACAACCGGCGAATGTCCTTTTTCTGCAGCTTGCGCCACAAACTTAGGTTTCATTTTATCAAGTACTTCCTTTTGCTTTTTACCCATCGCTTTACGCAATACATCGGCCTCACCTTTGGTAAAGCCAGCCAGCTTTTGAGACAGGAGCATCACCTGTTCCTGGTAAACGGTAATACCGTAAGTTTCTTTCAGGTATTCTTCACAGGCATCAAGGTCATATTTAATCTCTTCTTCACCGTTTTTACGGCGAACGAAACTAGGAATATACTCCATTGGACCCGGACGATACAGGGCGTTCATGGCAATTAAGTCGTCGAAAACCGTAGGTTTCAATTCCTTCATGTACTTCTGCATGCCGTTAGACTCGTACTGGAAGATACCTATTGTTTCTCCACGCTGGAAGAGCTCGTAAGTCTTTACATCATCAATTGGGAAAGTATCAGGATCCAGTTCAATACCACTTCTCAGTTTCACCAATTTAACGGTGTCCTTAATTAAGGTAAGGGTCTTTAACCCTAAAAAGTCCATCTTTAATAATCCGGCACTTTCTACAACCGAGTTATCAAACTGGGTAACGTAGAGGTCTGAATCTTTAGCTGTGGCTACCGGAACGAAATTGGTAATATCAGAAGGGGTAATAATCACTCCGCAGGCATGTATACCCGTATTACGCAGTGAGCCTTCCAAAATTTGCGCCTGGGTAATGGTTTCGGCACTTAAATCGCGGGCATTGGCAATGGATTTAAGTTCGGTTACCCTTTCATATTCATCGGGGCGCAAAGCATCTTTCAAACTTTTCTCATCCAGATTGAAGATTTTGGCCAATTTCATATTAGGAATAAGCTTAGCTATTCTGTTCGCCTCAAAAAGAGGCAGGTCTAATACCCTGGCCGTATCTTTAATAGATGATTTGGCGGCCATGGTACCATAAGTAATGATCTGTGCCACCTGGTTAGCGCCATATTTGTTGATTACGTAGTCCATTACACGGCCCCGGCCCTCATCGTCGAAATCGATATCAATATCGGGCATGGATACCCTGTCGGGATTAAGGAAACGCTCAAAAAGTAAATCGTATTTAATGGGGTCGATGTTGGTAATCCATAAACAGTAGGCAACTACCGAACCCGCAGCAGAACCCCTACCCGGGCCAACGGATACATCCAGCCTTCGCGCTTGTGCAATAAAATCCTGTACAATCAGAAAATAACCAGGATAACCTGTTTTCTCAATAGTTTGCAGCTCAAAATCTAGCCTTTCCTGTATTTCAGGGGTTATTTCACCATAACGCTTGCGGGCACCCTCATAAGTGAGGTGACGCAGGTATTTATTCTCGCCACGTTTTCCGCCATCGGTTTCATCTTCTGGCACAAGGAACTCTTCTGGAATATCAAACTTAGGTAATAACACTTCCCTGGCAAGTTTATAGATCTCTACTTTATCTACAACCTCCTGGATATTCAGAATAGCTTCGGGCAAATCAGCGAATAACGCTTTCATTTCCTCTGAAGACTTAAAGTAATATTCCTGGTTAGGCAGCCCATAGCGGAAACCGCGGCCACGACCTATTGGGGTGGCTTGTTTCTCCCCATCTTTTACACATAGTAAAATATCGTGGGCATTGGCATCTTTCTTATTGATGTAATAGGTATTGTTGGTTGCTACTACTTTTACATCATGTTTTTTAGCCAAAAGTAACAATGACTTGTTAACAATATTCTCGTCTTCCTGGTGGTGACGCAAAAGCTCGATGTAAAAATCGGGGCCAAATTGCGACTTCCACCAGATCAGTGCTTCCTCAGCCTGGTTTTCACCAACGTTTAATAACTTACTAGAAATCTCTCCATATAAGTTACCTGAAAGCACCATGATGTCTTCCTTATATTGTTCGATAATGGCACGATCTATACGGGGTACATAATAAAAACCCTTGGTATACGCTATCGATGACATTTTAGCTAAATTATGATAGCCATTTTTGTTTTTTGCCAGAAATACAATCTGGTAACCATTGTCTTTGCGACTTTTATCAAGGTGATTTTCGCATACAAAAAACTCCACGCCAATAATGGGTTTAAGTATCTGCCCGGTAGGTTCTTCACCTTTCTCAAGGGCTTCCTTGTTTTTAGCTTCTACACCCTTGTTATAATTAAGCACCTGGCTCACAAAATGGAAAGCACCCATCATGTTGGCATGATCGGTCATGGCTACTGCAGGCATATTATCGGCAGCAGCAGCTTTAATTAATGCCGGTATATTGATGGTGGACTGCAACACAGAGAACTGTGTATGGTTGTGCAGGTGCACAAAGGGCGCGTCCTGTAACTCAAGTCTGTTTTCTTTTAAAGTTTGTTTAGAAATATCACCACCTTCAGCCTTTTGCATACGTGCACGTAAGGCTTCAGAAGCGGCTTTCAGGTTAACGTGTGTTAAACCAGCGCGCTGGATTAAACCGGGGTTATACTCCTTAAAGGCCTTTAGGTATTCGTTATCACGGCGCAGTTGTTCAGGTTTGTAGCCATCACTTTTCAGCAATTGCAGGAAACAACGCGTAGTGGCTTCCACATCGGCAGTAGCATTGTGTGCTTCCGAAAATGGTTCGTTGAATAAGTATTGATGAAGTTCTGTTAAGGTAGGTAGTTTGAAACGACCTCCGCGCCCACCAGGAAGCTGCAGCAACTCGGCTGTAACCTCTGTACAAGTATCCAAGACGGGCATTTCGGCCAGGCGGTTTTCCATACCCAGGCGGTAAAACTCGCAACCCATGATGTTAAGGTCGAAACCTACATTTTGGCCAACAACAAATTCTGATTTATTTAGGGCCTCGTTAAATTTAACTAATACTTCTTGTAGGGGAACACCTTGTTCAAAAGCGAGTTCGGTAGAAATACCATGAATCCGTTCTGCATCATAAGGGATATTAAAACCATCGGGGCGTACCAAATAATCCTGGTTTTCGATTAACCTCCCATACTCATCATGAAGCTGCCATGCAATTTGTATACAGCGTGGCCAGTTATCGGTTGCAGTAATAGGTGCGTTATAATTACCAGGAAGTCCGGTGGTTTCGGTATCAAAAATCAAATACATATCGGGCGTAAAATTACGGATTTTCTACCGCATTACTCAATGTATCCTGGCTTTGTCTTTAGTATTTGGCTTGTGATCCTGAGCGATTAACTTCCTCATATCGTAACCTTTTGCTTTACAACGGCTAATAATATCTTCAAGCATTTCAGGGGCCATAGTTGGCTTTCTGGACAATATGGAGAGGAATTTATGTTCAGGGTGACCAATTACAGCATAGGAGTAATCTTCAGGCATTTCTATAATCCAGTAATCGAATTTAAACGGCCATACCAACTGCGCCTTAAACTGTGCATTGCCGGTACCGCGCACAGTGAATAATTTACTGCGCATATATTTTGGTTTATCCTCTCCTATCACTTTGTAAGTGGTAAATACGGCATAATAACCATCTGGATGGATGACGTAGGTTTCTGTAGTCTGACGCCAGTGGGTGTTCATGAAAGTAGGTATCACATAAAGTGCATACCACTTCCCAGCAAAGGACAGAACATCTACTTTTTCTACGGGTGTATTATCCATAATAGGCCATTGTTTATTTACTATGAAGCAAATGTAAATTCTTTCTCATAAAACCCCCAAGGAAACATAAAGTTTTAAAAACCATTTTTTATAAGACCTGAAATTGATAACTTGTTCAACAAATGGACATTCATCCAAATTAAATTTAGTGTATGAAAATAACTGTTGTAGGAGCTGGCGCCGTAGGTGCTACATGTGCCGATAATATTGCTAGAAAAGAACTCGCTCAAGAACTTGTTTTATTAGATATCAAAGAAGGTGTGGCCGAAGGTAAGGCCATTGACATGATGCAGACTGCTGCATTGTTAGGCTTTGACACCAAGATTACAGGAGTAACGAATGACTATAGTAAAACTGCCGGATCAACTGTTGCCGTAATCACTTCTGGCCTGCCTCGCAAACCGGGAATGACTCGTGAAGAGCTAATTGGTATTAACGCAGGTATTGTGAAAGGTGTGGCTGAGAACATTTTAAAGTTCTCTCCAGATGCCATTATTGTTGTAGTTAGTAACCCAATGGATACCATGACTTACCTGGCCCTGAAGAGCCTGGGTTTACCAAAAAACAGAATCATTGGTATGGGGGGCATATTAGACAGTGCCCGTTTTAAATATTATTTAAGTGTGGCTTTAAATTGTAATTCAAACGACTTACAAGGCTTTGTGATTGGTGGCCATGGCGATACGACCATGATCCCTTTAACGCGTTATGCCACTTACCAGAGCTTACCAGTAAGTGAACTTCTTGAACAATCTGTATTAGATAAAGTTGCCGCAGACACCATGGTTGGTGGAGCTACTTTAACTGGTTTATTGGGCACTTCGGCTTGGTACGCCCCTGGTGCTGCTGGTGCAGCCCTGGTTGAAAGCATCGTTCGTGATGAAAAAAAACTGTTTACTTGCTGTGTATCCCTTGAAGGGGAGTATGGGCAAACTGACATCTGCTTAGGTGTACCGGTAATTGTAGGCCGCAATGGCTGGGAAAAGATTATAGATTATAAATTGACCGATACGGAACAAGCTGCTTTCAACAAAAGTGCTGATGCCGTTAGGGCGATGAATAACGTGCTGAGTGACATGAAACTGGTTTAATTGCATGAAGAAAATTAAAATTCCTTTAAAATTAATCAATTTACAGGACGACGGTTTCCACCTTTTGGTGGAAATTGTTGTTTTTGGTGAACAGCATTTAGCCGTACTGGATACAGGTGCCTCTAGAACGGTATTTGATAAGAGCCTGCTCAATCATCACCTGACCGATATAACAGTAGCCGAAGATGAACACAGTGAAGATCACCAGGCCACTACCTTATTCAGTACTTCCAACACGGTACTGGCTACCCTGCCAAGATTAAAAATTGGCAAACTGAAATTGAAGAAATACACCACTGTAGGCTTAGACCTGCAGAGTGTAAATGACACTTATGCACACCTGGGTCATCCTGTGATTGCTGCTATTATTGGTGGGGATATTTTAAAGCAATACAAGGCGGTGATCGATTACAAGAAGCTGGTGTTGAAGTTATCTTAATTGTCTTTACAAAGGAAGCGTAGTCTTTATCTTTCGATTGCGTAGACTACAGCTTCCTTTCCGTCAAAATCTATATCTTTTTCATGTTTAAGACCTATTTTTTCAAGGACTTTTATAGAGCCAATATTTTCTTTCATTGCTCGCCCAATGATACGTTTCAATTTTAGATTTTCAAAGCCATACTGTATACAAGCAACCGCACTTTCTGTGGCGTAGCCCTTGTTCCATACTTCTTCAAAGAAACGAAATCCAATATCAGCTTCATTTTCCATTTTGCCCAATTTCAGTCCGCACCAACCAATAAATTTTTCAGTTGACTTTTCTATTACCGCCCACCTGCCATAGCCATTCAATCTATAATCCCGGTAGTTTTCAAGAAATTCCTTCGCTTCTTCTACATTTTTAAAAGCCGCATTTCCCGTATATTTTATAACATTAGGATTTGAGTTTAAATCATAGAAACTTTTTGCATCACCTGGATGGAGCTCTCTTAATATCAAACGGTTTGTTTCTAAAATCTGTTTCATTTATAAACCTTTGATAGATTAATCTACCTGAACAAAAGTGCTTATTCACAACTGTTTTCCTGCTTAATCTTTATGTTACAAAAAGTTATTTCAAATATTGCGCTTTAACCTGCTGGGGTGTTAACGAACGAAAATAACTGACCAAGCGTGGCAAGTAATCTTCAAATGTCGGGTATTTTACCCGCCCGGCCTCGTAGTCTGCGATCTCTTTTTCCAGCAATGGCAGCAGCACAAAATACTGTTCTTCCACATGTAGTTTCCTTAAACGTGCAGCTTCATGAGCGTTACCCATAGCTAAGGCAATGCGGATTTCACCAAGCCGCACCAGGTGCTCGGTAACGCAGATGTACCAATCGGAAATACCATAGGGAGACATTTTTTCTTTCCATTCTGTAATGTAAAGCGCGGAATCAGCTTTCAACGCATCGGCATATTGCTCAAGTATCTGGTTTACAAAAGAATGGATAATCTCGTGGTAAGCCACAAACTGGGTAACATCACGGTTATCAAAACCAAATTCCTGATACTGGTTAAGGCTGGCTAATGGTTTCAACATGATGCTGGAGCTGACTACCATGGAAGGAATTTTTCCGCCGGGAAAAGCAATTTGGGCGCCATATCCACGATAACTATCTTCACCCGGTGTGATAGGCATTGCTGGCGAAATATACAAGTCGTACTGTGAGAAGGTTTTGCCATACCATTTCTCCATGGCTGGGAAAGCCGTGGGGTGGATGTATTTAGAAACTTCCTTCAGTGCACCCTGGTAGAAGTGGCGATTCTTTTCGAGGAAGCCACCAACATCTGCTTTGCGATAAAAGCTTCTTAAGCTATCCGTTAATTCGGGCATTAAAGCCATCATGCGCTGTTTAGCAGCATCTGTTTCTATTTTTTTGTTAGGCCAGGCATACCTGGGTCCTTTTGCAGGGAATTCCTTTTGATTGACTAAATAATCCATTATCGGTCCGTTGTCGTGGTAGGTATCCCGGAGTTGTCGCAGGATCTCGGCCACCCTGATCACAATCGGATCGTTTTGATAGGGTTGAAAATGCTTGAAAGCAAAGTACACCATGGGCTGATGTGAATAATCCGTTCCTTTTATATTAAAAACATAGTTATTGATATGCTCAACGGCTAATTTTTCCACAAAGAAATAAGTCTCGAGGTTTGGGTGTATTCCGACAAAGGCATGTGCTGCCAATTTCGTTTTATACTGCGCCGAAACGCCTGATGTTAGCGCCAGAAAACAAACTATGGGATATAAAAATTTCATAAGAAAGCATTTGAACCTATTCCGAAGACGAAGTTACCGCGCAAGGGGTTGCAAGGAACGCGCAAGATTTCCATGTATTTTAAACGGGTGTATAAATGTAACAGCCAATCTTAGAAGGATGATCCTGCACCAACACATTAAAATCTACATTTCTCAATAAATTAACCATCATGAAATCGCCGCCGGCGGCTAAGGTGAAAAACAGCCCAAATGCAAATACAAAAAGATTACCGGTTATTAAGGCTAACACCATCGGTATAATTCCCATCACCAGCCCTGGCGTTAAAGCCCCGAGGATGTAATGTTTAACCAGCAAAGGTTCTTTACAGTGGCAATATGGGGTTAAAAAAGCCCACATCACACCGAATTTAATAGACTTAATTCCGTGTTTTGCAAAAAAGGCGAAGGTGACTCCATGAAGGAGCTCATGTAAAACAATTCCGCCCATCAATACTACGCATATAAAAAACATGGTGCCGCCAACACCAATACCTTTTGGCACCATCTCAATAATGGTTTGCAAATTATAATCTACTGCCCAGATGAAATAAAAAGGCAGGCCTAATATAATTGCGCAAGGAAGAAAGTAAATCAACGACATCAGCTGCGCCTTCGCCATATCTATTGTAAGCTCTTCTTTTCTAAATCCAGCAATTTCATGAGATTCCATACTTAAAATTAATATAATTCTCTGGTTTTCAATCATCATTTAAACATGAAGTGCTACCGGTAATGAGAACATCATTAGCAAGCACTTAAACCATAAATATGACAGAAATCAACTATCAGTATATTGTAGAATATACGGCATCCGGATTATGTGGGTTGTAATGTGTTTTGTTACTAAATAGTTGTGCTTTTTCGCCTGTAGCACTAGGCCGTCCGCCACGATTGTCGCGTAAGTTATGGTGATGTTTCATAACCCGCCTTAACTGATGCTCCGGTGCAGTGATAAGTGCTGCTGAAGAAGTTGGGTCAATTCTTTTTTTAACCTCCTGATTCTCTTCCACCACTTTTTCAAGTGATTATCTATGGAGTTAGCTGGTGTTTTTATACCCCACTTTCCATGGAAGCATTGGCTTTAGCAGGCGCTGAATCTACCGCCTGAGTACGGACAGAAACCATTCCACTGTTTATATATAAGGTAAACACTTTATGACCTCCCCCCAATTTTAAGACACTCTAAACTCGGAAATCAGGGCTTGATTGGCTTTTCTTCAACATTTCCTGTGGCGTTAATCCACCCAAGGAAATATGTGGTCTAAAAGTATTATACTCTGTTCTCCATACTTCAACTTCTCTATGGCATCTTCCATTGATAAGAAACAGTTAGTATTTAGGCATTCATCTCGGAAGCTTCCGTTAAACGATTCAATATAGGCATTATCTGTGGGTTTCCCGGACGTGAAAAATCAAGTATGACCTGATTTTCATAAGCCCATTTATCTAACGCTTTGGAGATAAATTCACCTCCGTTATCAACTCTGATTTTTTCTGAAATGACATTGCATTCCTATTTAAATCTTTGCAGTACTGTCACCACCTGTTCCCCTTTTATACCTTGCTCTTGATAGATATCAAGGCAAAATCTTGTATAATTATCCACTATAGTTAAAGACCTGAATTTGCGCCCGTCAAACAGCTGATCGGATACGAAATCCATGCTCCAGCATTCATGTAAATTCGAGGTGGTACTCTATCTAAACGATGTGCACCCGCGAGGTTTCTTCTGGGTCTTTTACTTCGCAGGTTCAACCCTTCGAGCTTATAGAGCCTGTAAACTCTGCTTCCGGCAACGCCACTACGAAGAAATGGAACGCTACGCCATGCTGGCTGGTATAACGCTGGTAGTGGATAACCAATATCAATCAGGTACCTGGTCGCTCCAGCCGGACGGGTACTATATTCGCTTCATTCCAAGCGGGTACTCGGCTACATAAATGGAGATTTACATACCTCAGGAAGTGATTGATCATAAACCAGGCTTGGTTTATGACGCCCCCATGTCTTGCATGCCCCGCCAACACGGGCGCACAGTGGCTAATCAAACCAATGAACCATTGAAAACTGACTATGCATTGAGATTAAACACTAAGGACTTTTAAAAACAGGAGCTACTTTTCGAAAGTCATGAATTTGGCTTCTTTCTAACAAGTGTCAATTACTTGAACGGCGATAATTGATCGCGGGCCGCGACAATATTAAAAAAGCGGGTGTCCTTTCGAAAAACACCCGCTTTATCACTTTGCTAGAGTGGCCGCAGCTCCATGACTAAGTGCCTATATTCATTTACTTAAAACCGAAGGCGGCCATCATCTTGTTGAAGATAGTGTTGTTATGGTAGATCCCCATAAAAGTTTCCGCTCCTGGCCCATAGGCAAACACGGGAATCATCACCCCAGTATGTCCTTTTGTCGTGAACTTTCCTTCCACACGGCCGGTATTGATGTCGCCGGAAGTCAAAGTTAATCCTCCGGTTTCATGGTCTCCAGTGATAATAACCAAAGTCTCGCCATCTTTTTCGGCAAACTCGAGTACTTTTCCAATCGTATTATCGAAATCAATCATTTCTTCTATCACGACACCTATCTGATTATCATGCCCACCATCGTCAATTTTAGATCCCTCTACCATAAGAAAAAAGCCTTTCTTGTTCTGCTTGAGTATGTTTATGGTAGACAATGCGGTACGGCTAAGCTGGTCGCCCCTTTCAGCCAGAGGTCTTTCAGTGAGAAATCCAGCTACTTTGCCGGTAGTAAAACTAGTGATCTCGTCAATATTTGTCGAAACCTGGTATCCCTTTTTCTTAAGTTTTGCAATGAGATCAACCCCATCTTTCCGCGTCGTAAAATGCTGTTCTCCAGCACCAATAAACACGTCTACACCGGAATTTAAAAACTCGGCAGCAATCTCTTGTTGAAGTTTGCGTGAAGGCTGATGTGCCGTGAATGATGCAGGTGTAGCATCTGTGATATCCGTCGTTGCAACAAGCCCGGTCGATAAGCCGTGCTTTTCTGCAATTTCTAATATCGTTGGTACTGCTTTTCCGTTGGAATCCACACCGATTGCCCCATTGTTCGTTTTGTAACCCGTCGCAAATGCCGTCGCCCCGGCTCCTGAGTCGGTAACAAACCGTGTAGAATTAGTTTTTGAGAATCCGATGTATTGCAGCTTCTCCAAGTTCAACGGCTTTTTACTAACGGTTAAACCGGCATAAATCTGCGTAGCACCCATCCCGTCACCCACCATTAAAATAATATTTTTGGGCTTTTTGTATTGCCTCGAGATTTGACTGATTTTCTGCTGACCAAAGCTGTAGCTGACAACTGTGAATAGAGAAACACATAGTAAGGTTGTTTTCTTAATCATAAGATATTAAATAGTAAAGTTATTATAGGATTATAATTAGTCCAAGGAGCCAGAAGCATCCATTGCTAGTGTGGTTAATACCCTGGATTTTGCTTTAACGTGACCTTTCCGTCCAAAACGCTATTATCTATGGCTTTTTGCGGAATCGGGATAATTCCTTTCTCCTTGCTATACCTCGCGCCATTGAGATAACCTCTGAACCTGGCTTCGTAGTTTAGAAAGGCATTAAAATAGCTTACGACGGTAGCGTTGTTATCGGCCATCCCGAAACGAACGACGTCATAGGCACTGTGTCCCTCTAACCCCAGCTCCAATAAGCGCTCATGCAAAATGGCTTGCAAAGCGTTTTGACGTGTGGAAAAAGTAGCCGAGCCAGCTGGATAAGTGCCAATCATATAGTTGGCCGCATTTGTACCATCCAGCTTTTTAACCCAGTTTTCTGGACTGTTCGTGTTGGTAGCCATCCTGTTGCGAACCATATTCACCAAGATTCTTGCCCGGTCGAGGTTGCCGACTCTTGCTTCAGCTTCTGCGGCCATCAGAATAACGTCTGAATAGCGTATAAGAGCAATATTCAACGCATTGTTTGTTCTTCCTGCCGTATACTTTCCGTTGTCTTTACCCAAGGTAAAAAACTTCTTACTCATATAAGGGCCGCTTGATGCCTGGTCGCGAATCCAGTTCCTTCCCGGCATAATTCCATAGTCGAGAAAAGGAATGCCGCGCCGGCCCACTGTCCAGTCCAACCGAGGATCCAAGGGATCCGTTTCAGGAGTGAAAGGATCAACCGAACTTAAGCCCTCATCATTTTTCACCACCCTGGGATTGGCATCGCCAACGAAGGGCAGCCCGTTTTCATCTACCCTAAAATGGGCCACGAACCAGTGGGTTGGAGTAAAGAAACCGTAGCCTCTACCTCCGGTAGCACTATTTTGAGTACTAATATAAACCATGTCATGACTTGCGTTTGCCGGATTTACACCTGGCAAACCATCGTTGGCAGAATGTTGTACACCCCAAACCCATTCTGAGCCATTCTCCCTATCGGCATCGAAATTCGTGTGGTAATCCTTATACAATCCATATTTAACCATCTGGTTC
>NZ_JAZQNU010000070.1:0-41341 GCF_045627485.1 Pedobacter sp.
TGCAGAAATAAGGACGATCCAACCTGTGGCCATGCTAAACCCTGCCATAAATTGGATGACAAAACCGATTTTTGATAATACCTCATCCAGCAGTTTTAACACCAGGCCAAGGTCAATCACAGATACATTTGGAAAGTTACGCACCACAGCTGCCTGGAAACTGGCAGAGGTTTCACTCGAGGGCACCCTTGTCATTTGAACATGAAACTGTGGTGCATCTTCAAGTACACCAGTAGGGAAGACCACACGGAAGTTAGTTTGCATACGTGTCCAGTTTACTGACCGCAAACTACCCACCACGGTTGGGATGAGTACACCTTGCACGTTAAAGGTAATCCGGTCACCAACATCTACATTGATTCTTCTGGCATAACCTTCTTCTAAAGATACATAGACCACATCGTCGGGATGTTGCAGTTTACCTATCCATTTGCCTTTTACGATCTCCTCGGCCTGGGTTAGGGTATCCTGGAAAGTTACCCTCAATTCACCCCGGAACGCCCTTGCAGAAGGAGCTAGGGTATCGGGCTCTGCCTGTGGATCATTTTTTTTCGCCGTGCTATCCGCTTCAACGATATCATCAGCTGTTTTTCCGTTAATTTCTGCAATACGTACCGTAATAATGGGTACCTGATTCATCACGGGGAGATTATATGATTCCGTCAGTTTAGCAACCTCGTCTTTTTGGTTATTCTGAATATCAAAAAGTACCATATTCGGCTGGTTTTCGCCTGATGATAAGCTTACTCTTTTCATTAAAATACCCTGAACAAAAAACAAAGTGCAAATGAAAGCCGTAGACAAGCCAATAGAAACAGTGAGCATGACAGTCTGGTTGTTAGGACGGTACAGGTTGGCAAAGCCCTGTCGCCATAAGTAGTTAAATGAAGCCGGGATCAATATCCTCACGAACCACATTAGAAATTTCGAGAGGGCAAGTAATAAACCAAATGCAAATAAAACACTTGCTGTAAAAGCTAATGATTCACGCCAGCCACCTACCTGCAGGTAGGTAAAGCCCCATACAAATAGCAATATTAAAAGGTAAACCAGCCACCGTAGCGGATCAAACTTTTGTGAATTCTGTTCATACGACAGCCTTAATGCGTTTAATGGCGACACCCTGCGTACGCCAAGAAGGGAGGGAAGTGCAAATAAAATAGAAATGATAACACCAAGCAATACACCTTGCCCAATAGATGGCCAGGAGATCTGCATGTTTAGTTCAACCGGGATGAAATCTTTCAGTACGGCAGGTAATAAAAATTGTATTACGGTGCCGAGTGCAGCACCTGCAATAGCACCAAGCAAACCTATGAAGAAAATCTGGATAAGGTAAATCAGGAATGCTTCCCAGGATTTTACGCCCAGGCAGCGTAGGGTGGCGATGGTGCCCAGTTTCTCGCCTATATAAACATGGATTGCACTACCTACGCCTATGCAGCCCAGAAGCAGTGCAATGAAACCAGCCAAGGCAAGGAAGCGGCTTACATCACGGAATGAACGTCCGGTTTCCTCTTTCTGTGATTCAACGGTACTGGAATCCAAGCCTTCTTTATCAAAAACCTTTTTCAAAGTTTTCACTGTCGCTTCTGCCGCCAGCGGGTTATTGTACCGGTAGAAATATTTGTATTGTATCCTGCTTCCCTGTTTAGTCAATCCTGTTTTATCAAGGTATTCCATGGGTATATATACCACAGGTGCCACGGTAGCTGCAATACCTGTTTGTCCGGGAACCTTGTCTACGGCGCCTTCGATCATAAAGGTAACGTCGCCAACCTTGATCGAATCGCCAGGCACAACGTTAAACTGCAGCATGAGGGTTTTATCGACCAGGGCTTTTTTGCCTTTTCTAAAGGTTTTGCCAGCAGTAGCGGGGGTGGTTTCTATTTCTCCGTAAAAGGGATAGTTGCCTTCCAGTGCCCTGATCTGTACCAGTCTGCTGCCTTCATTTTTAGTGAAATAGATCATGGAGGCCAGGTTTTTTTCACGTGCCTGTTCATCTCCCAGGGAGTCGAGCACCGCGAGTGCTTCTTTGCCAGGCGCTTTGCGGCTGTCGATGGTTAAATCTGCACCTGCCAATATCTTTGCCTGGCCTTCAATATCCTTTTGGAGGTTGTGGCGAAAGGAATATACAGCTACCAGGGCGGCTATTCCCAGCACCACTGAAGAAATAAATAAAAGAAGCCTTGATTGGTTGCGTCGACTGTCGCGCAATGCCATTTGAAATAGCCAAGGCACATTTACTGTTCTGGTTGGTAATGTTTTATCCTCAGTCATGTGATGAAGTAATTACGCCCCCTTTAATGTTTATAATGCTGCTGGTACGGGCGGCAAGATCGCGGTCGTGTGTAACAATCACTAGTGTGGTGCCAGCATCACGGTTCAGGCTGAACAACAGGTTTTCTATTTTTTCACCGGTTTCTGCGTCCAGGTTACCCGTCGGCTCATCGGCAAAAAGAATAGCAGGCTTATTCGAAAATGCACGCGCCAGCGATACGCGCTGCTGTTCTCCACCAGAAAGTTGAACCGGATAGTGATGCGCGCGGTCGGCCAAACCTACCTTGTCAAGCAGATCAAGGGCGTGTGCCCTCACGTTTTTCTCTCCACGCAGTTCCATAGGAACCATTACATTTTCAATAGCTGTTAGGGTGGGCATCAGCTGGAAGTTCTGAAAGATAAAGCCTACATAACGGTTTCTAACAACAGCAAGCTCATCTTCTGAAAGTTCGTTAAGGCAGATGTCATTTAGCTTAACAGTTCCCGAACTTGGACGATCCAAACCAGCACATAGGCCCAATAACGTTGTTTTGCCACTGCCTGAAGGTCCTGTGATGGCTACAGTAGCCCCGGATGACACCTTAAAATTGATGTTGTTCAGCACGGTTAGCTGGTGGCCGCCGCTTTTATATATTTTGTTTACATTTTCTATACTCAGGATATTTTCGACAGGCATATATTGGATTTAGCGTAAGAAATTAGTTAAACTTAATGCAGGAAATAATGTTAGTTATTTACCGTTTAACCATAAAATGTTTAATATACGTGTTAAACAAGTAAAGGCTAATTTTAGATTTATAATTCATATTTATGTTACGTGTTAAGATTTTAAGTAGCATGGTGTTATGTGGTGTTTTTTTTGGCGGCTGTGGTCAAAAAAGCAATAGGGAAGCTGGCGATCCTGAAGTTAACTTCAGGCCAACAGAGTCTGCGCCGGTAGCTACACCCTTGCCTGTAGACAAAGAAAATATCCTGTTTTTCGGCACAAGCCTTACCGCTGGCCTGGGACTTGAACAAAATGAGGCTTATCCAGCCCTGATTCAGAAAAAAATAGATTCGTTGAACTTACCCTATCAGGTAGTAAACGGTGGTTTAAGTGGTGAAACCTCCGCGGCAGGGAAAAGCAGGGTAGACTGGTTGCTTAAAAAACCTGTTAAAGTATTTGTCCTCGAGTTAGGTGCGAATGATGGATTAAGGGGCATCCCTGTAGCACAAACTACGACTAATTTGCAAGCGATCATTGATAAAGTAAAAGAGAAATACCCAGATGCAAAACTGGTGCTTTTAGGTATGCAAATGCCGCCAAACATGGGTAAAAGCTATACAGCTGATTTTAAAGCAATGTTCGAAAAGCTTGCTAAGAAAAACGACATGGTGTTTGTGCCTTTTTTGTTGGATGGCGTTGGCGGTGTAGCGCAACTTAACCAAAGTGATGGTGTCCATCCAACTGCCGAAGGACAAAAGATTATGGCCGAAAATGTTTGGGTTAAGCTAAAGGATATCTTGTAACGTTAGACTTAACAGCCAGATTGTCCTAGTAGCCAGTATACGATGCCGAAAACCACGATTGTTCCTAAACATCCTCCGCCAAATTTCCAGGCAGCAGCTCCTGCGATAATTGTTTTTAACCAGTTTTGCATAAATGTAATTTTAGATTAATAATTTTGTTTTACACACTAAACCCTGAGGTCAGGACTTTTGTTTTAAAACACTACCATTATTCCATTTAAACCAGTGCAGTGGTGCAATGACGGCAATACTTAATTATATAAATCCATGAGTACAATATTAAAGCATGCGGTAGAACCTACACACGATCATCATCATAATGATAATCATGAGTATAATCACAAGCATGTGGTATCTAATGGTATCAGGGGCCAATGGGATATTCTTCTGGCCTTTTTCGTCATCGTGGTGGAATTGATTATGGAGTATGGATTCCATTACAAACTTCCGCAAACACTTAGTTTTGGTATAAACGCTATTGCTTATTTACTTGCCGGAAGAGGGGTGCTAAGCCAGGCTTTTACAAATATTAAACGTGGAGATATTTTCAATGAATTCGTGTTGATGAGTGTGGCAACGCTTGGTGCATTTTATATTGGGGAATATAGCGAAGGCGTTGCCGTGATGGTGTTCTATCAGATCGGTGAATGGTTTCAGGATCTCGCTGTCGACAGGGCGAAGCGTAATATTAAAGCGCTCCTGGATATTCGACCTAATCAGGTTACTGTAATTAGAAATGGACAGGCGAAAACGATTAATCCCTCTCTTGTTGCCTTAGGAGAAACTATCGAGGTTAAACCAGGTGAAAGGGTTGCCCTGGATGGCGTGTTAAAATCAGCCAGTGCTTCATTTAATACTGCGGCCTTAACGGGCGAAAGTAAGCCTGATACAAAATATAAAGGAGATAATGTGCTAGCCGGTATGGTGAATCTACAAACCATGGCAGAAATTGAGGTTAACACCCTTTTTAAAGACAGTAAGCTAAGCAGAATCCTAGCTATGGTTCAAGATGCAACGGCACGAAAATCAAAGACGCAGCTTTTTATCTCTGGATTTGCCAAAGTCTACACACCCATTGTTTTCTACCTGGCACTGGCTTTAGTGGTTTTGCCCTACTTATTTGTTGAAGATTATAACTTTAATGAATGGCTTTACAGAGGACTGGTATTTCTGGTGATCAGTTGTCCATGTGCTTTGGTGGTATCTATTCCACTGGGTTATTTCGGTGGCATTGGACTGGCCTCAAGAAATGGTATTTTATTTAAAGGTGGTAATTTCCTTGATGTAATGACACAGGTTAATACCGTAGTGATGGACAAAACCGGCACACTTACTAAAGGTGTATTTAAAGTGCAGCATGTGGAATGTGACGGTGTAGCAGAGTCCGAGTTATTACGCCTGGTGGTAGCCTTGGAAAGAAATTCAACACATCCGGTGGGAAAAGCTATAGTTGATTATGCTGGTGACGATTTGGAGCATGTGAGGGTCACTGATGTTGAAGAACACAGTGGCCTTGGACTAACGGGTACGGTAGATGGGAAAAAAGTAATAGTGGGTAACCTCAGTTTATTTAAAAAGTATCACATCGCCTATCCAAATGAATTGGCGCAAATTGTAGAAACCATCATCGTTGTGGCCATTAATGGTAATTATGCAGGTTACATTACCATCGCTGATGAAATAAAAGAAGACGCCCCTAAGACTATTAAAGCTTTGCATAGTCTACACATCAGGACGGTGATGTTATCTGGCGATAAACAAGCCGTGGTAGATGAGGTAGCTAAAAAGCTTGGTATTACTCATGCATACGGAGAATTATTGCCGGAAGAAAAAGTTAAACGGGTAAAGACATTTAAGGAGCAGGGATTACGCATCGCCTTTGTAGGTGATGGCATAAATGACGCACCAGTAATTGCTTTAGCTGATGTGGGTATTGCTATGGGGGGACTTGGAAGTGATGCTGCTATTGAAACCGCGGATGTGGTTATTCAGAATGATGAGCCCTCTAAAATTGTATCCGCCATTAAAGCGGGCAGGATAACGAGAAATGTGGTGTGGCAAAATATAACTATGGCCATGGTAGTTAAAATTACCGTGTTAGCCTTAGGTGCAGATGGTATAGCTAGCCTCTGGGAAGCTGTAATTGCTGATGTAGGTGTTGCCTTATTGGCTATCCTAAACGCTGTACGCATACAACGTATGCATTTATAATTCTATCATCGCGATTCTTCAGTAGCCCATTGCTCTTGTTTTTCATACAACCCAATTATTTTTTTTTGTAGCTCAAGTATATTTTCATCTCTCTCCGATAAGGATTTCTGAAGTTCTTTGATTCTATTGTCAGTTGTATACTGGCTTTCATGAAATTCTGCATAAAGCAAAGATGCTACCGGCACGTTAAAAATGTCGGCGATTTGTTTAAGTCTCATAATGTTGATGATGGTGATGCCTGCTTCTATTTTAGAAAAAGCAGGAATTGAGATATCCAGCTGGTTGGCCACCTTTACTTGGGTCCATCCGCATTGTAGTCGTAATTTTTTAATATGTTTTCCTAAATTTTTCATAAAAGTAATGATTGGTTTAATTATCTATTAAATATATATTTAATATTTCGTTATAACAAAAAATCAATTGTTAAATTAATTATATTTAGTTTGTTAGGGTTAATAATAGTATTCTACTAATTTTAAGAAAAATCCGTATTATGAAACCATTATGCATGCTTTGTGGCCTTTTGTTGGCCATTTCTGCTTGTCAGTCCTCAACGTCACCTGTTGATTATGCTTCTCCTGCTTCATTGAGTGGGTCATGGCAATTAGTGTCAAATATGATTATCACAAACGGAGATACGGTAATTGCGTACCCGGTTAAAGGCCAAGCCGATGTGATGATCAAGTTGTTCAATGATACCCATTTTTCATTTTTCAGGCATGATACACTTCAGGGCAAGACCGCTCATCCGGTATATGATACTGGGGCGGGAACCTATATCCTGGTTGGAAATGACTACACAGAAAATCTGGAATATTGTAATTATCGTGATTGGGAGAACCACGAATTTAAATTTAAGCTCGCCATTAGTGGTGATACCCTTCGACAGCAAGGAATTGAAAAGATAGACAGCCTGGATGTAAATCGGGAAATCATAGAAACTTATGTGCGAATAAAATGAAAATATTGGTATTATACTTATTAAATTTTAATTGTAGCTGTTAATTGTCACCATTATCATCATCATTTCCACGATCACGCTCGTCTTTTCGCTCTCCACTATTACCGAAACGGTAACTAAAAGTAAGTAAAGCCATTCGTAAGGCACGGCGGTCCTCAAAATCTCTGATAAACTGTCCGGTCCGCGTGTACCCACCAAAACGGCGCTGATTGAACACATCCCTGACATTAAAGAGGATGGTGGCTTTATCGCTTAATACCTGCAGGCGCAGTGCGGCATCCATTACAAAATTACCAATGGTTTCGCCCTGGGCCTGTATGCGTGGGGCGTTATAATTGGCACGAATCTGTGCAGAAAGATTTTTAGCAAAACGAATGTTTGCTGAAAGATTCGCATCCCAGTTAACGCCCTTTCTTTCATCAATCTTAAATTCATCGCTTCCGTAAAAGCGGTTGTAAAAAACGTTTACATTACCTGTAAAATCGAGGGCTTTCCCCAATTTTGTTTTAGATATTAATTCAAATCCTGTGGCATCATTACGGCTAATGTTCCTCCATTCGCTTAGCGTAGCAGCACTAGACCCTTCAATCCTTTGACTGATTAGCTGGATCACGTCATTTGTTCGACGGTAGTAAACTGAAGTGGTTAGGTTAGTTTTACCTAATGAACTACTGTACCCAAATTCGAAGGAATGGATATCTTCCGGACGCAGATTGGGGTTGCCCTGACGTATATTTAGAGGATCTGAGATATTTACAAATGGGTTTACCTGCCAGCCACGGGGCCGGCTTACCCGTCGGGTATAACTTAGCTGCAACTGCTGGTCCTTATCCTCATTCCCTAGTTTTTGCGTAAGAAATACACTTGGATAGAGCCGGAAATAATCTAATCCACCAGCAGTTTCTCTCGACGCAGGTGGTATGTCAGGGTTTAAAGAGATTGTGTTTGTTTGCAGTTCAGCTTGTTCTGCGCGTAGACCAACCTGGAAGCCCAGCCGCTCAGTAAACCTGTTTTGGTAGTTGGTATACAAAGCATGTACAGATTCGTCAAGTTCAAATTTGTTGCTCACATCATAATCTGGTACGAAATTGTTGCTGATTATATTGAAGCGTCTGGATAGTTGAGATTCATCTCCCTTTTCGAATGTAGACCGATAACCCGCTTCAAATTTACTGTGATCATTAAATGGCAGTGTGTAATCCAGTTGCAGATTTATGTTATCACCTTTTTCATAGGTGTCGTTAATCTGGCGGTCTGCAGGCGTGGCCACATTGCTGAATGTTTGGTTAAATTCATTAATACCGTCTTCTTTATTTCGGCCATAGGCGGCATTAAAAAGTAGTTCTTCACCGTTACGTTTAAATTCTTTCTTAAAATCAAGGTTCAGGTCGTAACCAAAGTCATCTTCAGTCTGACGCGAGAAACGGGTACTTGTACCATTCAGGTTTGGTAAATTCTGGTAGCGGTAAAATAGGTCTTCATTACGTTGGTTGTCGCGAATGCTAAAATTACCAGAAATACCTATGGTGGCAGTCTGGTTTATAAAGTAGTCGACGCCTAATTTTGCCGAGTGACCAATGCCCGCCCTGTCGGCTTCGTTATTATTCTCGATAATACCATTGTTTTCAAAATATCTGGTCACATTCTGTCCATCACCCAGACGGCGAAACTTCCGGTAATCATAGTTACCATAATAATTAAAACTGCTATTACGGTAGTTGAGTGAAATTCCGCCGTTATAATTGCGATAGGAGCCACCAGATGTGGTAAGCAAACCGTTTAACCCAGTTTTAAGATTCTTTTTAAGAACAATGTTGATGATCCCCGACTGCCCCTCAGCTTCATATTTTGACGATGGGTTGGTGATTACTTCAATGCGTTGAACCGAATTGGCAGGCAGCGATTGAAGAACCTGTGTAATGTCGCTTCCAGCCATGGCAGAAGGTTTACCATCTATAAGTATCCTGACACCGCTTGATCCGCGCAGACTTACGGTACCATCGGCGTCGACAGATAACGAGGGGATATCAGAAAGGAGGTCAGTTACAGAACCACCCTGGCTAATCAGGCTTTGTTCTACATTAAAAACCTTCCGGTCAATGCCAATGGACATGCCTGGTGTTGGTGCACTCACCACAACTTCCTTCAGAAGCCGGGCACCCGCCGGGCGAAGGTTAAAGGTTCCAAGATTGAGGACCTGTCCAGCGGTGTAATTGATGTTTGTGCGTTCGATAGTACGATAGCCCATAAAACCGATGCGGATCGTATATTGGCCCGACGCTACCCCGCTTAGGTTAAATTGTCCTTTTGTATCGGTGTGCATACCAGCAACCGCTTTTTTATCGGCCTGGTTTATTAAAGATATAGATGCGTAATCTACAGGTTGGCGACTGGCAGAATCTATGACTGTTCCCTGGATGCCGATTCGTTCTTGTGCGGTAAGCTGGCCAATAGTAAAGAGAGCGAAGAGCAAGCTGAGGGTGTATATTCTATACATGCTGTTGTATTTTATAGTAATAACAACTTTTTATGCAAAATGATCATAATAAGGTTGTTACATTTGGAATCTGTAGTTTCCACGCGATATTTATTATATAGGTAACGCTATTAATAGGTTAGGCATTAAACTTATGGTATTAAAACGGATGCCGGAATGAGCCAATCTGGATACACCATTTTGTTAAACCAACAGCAGCCTTACTTGTTAGTCTGGAAAATAGAACTTATGCCATTTATATTATTAGTAGGCCTGTTTGCTAACTTATGCTCCATTTTTTTAATCTGGTTTGATATTTATCTGATCAGACAATGGTACTTGTACAAAGGGATGGCGATTGTTTCTAAACAGGATTACGCAAATGGGTGTTTAATTAGTGCTATCATAATTCTTAGTTATATACTAACGGGGCGATTCCTCGTACGCCTACTTTTAAGCAAATCCCGAAAAGGTGATGAAGGACCAAAGGCAGAGCGTTACCCGGAACAACAACAGCTTTACCGGCCAGATGGAAGTATCATTAATGTGGAGCATGGTGGCGTAAAAGGTAAACAGACGATTATTTTTTTGCATGGCTGGAACTCCAATAGTTTGGAATGGTACTATCAGAAAAAGTATTTTGAGAAGGACTACCACCTTGTTTTGGTAGATTATCCTGGGCTTGGAAAATCAAGGAGACCGAATAATAAAGATTATAGCCTTGAAAAATTGGCAGCTGATCTCATTGTTGTCATAGAATCTGCTAATGTTAAGAATCCAGTCTTATGGGGTCATAGTATGGGAGGTTTTACTATACTCACATTTTGTAAATTATATTTAACCAAAATCCCTGCAATTAAGGGAATAATTTTACAGCATACTACCTATACCAACCCAACTAAAACCATTTTGTCAGATCGATTAACTTATGCTATTCAGGAACCGGTCTTGAAACCTCTTTGCAAAGTAATGATCGCTATTTCCCCAATGCTGTGGCTAATTAAATGGATAAGCTATCTAAATGGAGTCGCGTTACTGATGACACGTTTGATGACTTATGCTGGTACACAAACACCAAAGCAACTGGATTTTTCGAGTTTATTGGCTACCATGGCATCGCCGGAAGTTGTCGGTAGAGGTGTATTAGGCATGTTCGAATATGATGCAACTTTGATCTTAACTAAAATAAATGTCCCTACTTTAATTATTGGCGCTGATAAGGACCGCCTTACGAAGCTGGAAGCTAGTAAAACAATGAACGAACGTATTCCTGGATCAGTGTTGTTTACGCTTTCCCCTGCAGGACATATGGGGTTGATAGAACAACATACTTTGGTGAACCAGCGTGTAGCGGAATTCTTGAAGTCTTAGTTTTGCTAACAATTATCTTTGCACCGCTTATACGGGCATCAACATCAATTATTACTTACACTAAAAATTAATAGAGGGTCCATTGTGAGGTTGTGTATTGGTATTTTAGTATATTTAATTTCGGTAAACAGGTGTTATACCTATAGTTTTGCCCTTTAACTCGTAAACCTAACTTTGTTATCATATGGATCAGAAAATCATCAACCTGTACGATTCGTACACCCACAGCAAGCTTAGCAGGAAAGAATTTATTAAAAAACTATCTGTTTTAACGGGTGGAACGGCAATCGCAATGACCATGCTGCCATTGCTTGAAAACAATTATGCTGCTGCGGTATCCCTCGTTGACGACAGTAAACTGGATACCGAAACCATTACCTTTAAAGGTGTAAATGGGGAAATGAAAGGTTTCCTGGCAAAGCCTAAAAATGGCAAGAACTTAGGTGCTGTATTGGTGATCCACGAAAACAGGGGACTGAACCCGCACACCATTGATGTAACTAAACAGGTTGCGGCTGAAGGATTCCTGGCATTAGGATTAGATGCATTGTCTGCTACAGGTGGTACCCCGACAGATGAGGATAAAGCTCGTGAAGAAATTGGTAAACTTGATCCTGCAGTGAACCTGCAAAATTTTATATTGGGCCTTGATTACCTTAGAAAAAGAAATGATGGCAATGGAAAGGTAGGTTGCGTGGGGTTTTGCTGGGGTGGCCGAATGGCAAATCTGCTTGCAGTAAACGACCCAAATTTACAGGCGGCTGTAGCGTATTATGGCTCTCAGGCAGACGTAGCCGACGTGCCTAAAATTAAGGCTTCACTGATGTTGCATTACGCCGGCCTGGATGAACGAATCAATGCGGGTATCCCTGCGTATGAGGCAGCATTAGAACAGAATAATAAAGATTATCAGTTGTTTATATATGACAATGTTAACCATGCCTTTAACAATAACACATCGCCAACGCGTTACAATGAAGCAGCCGCTAAACTGGCTTGGGGCAGAACTATTGATTTGTTTAAAAAGAAATTAAGTTAATGATATATTTGCATACTTAGTTGAATTTAGCGATTACTCCAAGTTATGAAAGACCAATTACAAGTATTACTTGCCGGTACAAAATCCAATACTACACCCTTTGCGACAGTGATAGCCTTTATTGATACCTACTTTGCACACCAGCCTACAGCATTTAAAAATGGAGATGCGTTTAACGAATCGACCCAAAATCAGGGAAGTGCAAAAGTGTTTTCTTTTGCCCAAATAAACGCCTTGAACAAGGCTGATACACTTTCGTTATTTGCTGAACATTACCAGGCCGTTTTAGCTCATCCTGATGCAACAGACCACCAAAATATCAGACAGTTTATGATACATGGTTGGGAAGGGATACGGTTTGAAAGGAATGCATTGTCGCCATTGGGGTCCATCGCAGGGTAATCGTTTAAAAAGCAAGGCATATACTTAGCCAACTAAAACCATGAAAGCGATTTTATTCAATGAGTTCGGTGATGCCGACAAATTACAAGTAGCAACGGTAGAAAAGCCTCAGCCTGCTGAAGACCAACTTCTTGTTAAAGTAAAGGCAGCGGGATTGAACCCTGTGGATACTAAGATCCGTTCAGGTAAGCATATTTCCTGTGAAAGCCTTAAGTTACCTGCTATTCTAGGTAAAGATATGAGTGGGATTGTTGAGGCAGTAGGTGGAAACATAACAGATTTTGAGGTTGGTGATGCAGTTTTTGGTTGTGTTGCCAACACGTACAGTGAATATGTAGTGACAAATCCCGAGTTGGTGGTTAAAAAACCAGAGAATATTTCTTTTGAAGAGGCAGCAGCAGTTTCCCTAGCTGGATTAACGGCCTACCAGGCAATTCATGTTTATTTAAAGGTCCAAGCCGGGCAGCGGGTATTAATACAGTCGGCCGCGGGTGGCGTAGGCCATATAGCCCTGCAGTTGGCTAAACTAAGTGGTGCCTGGGTCAGTGGGACAGCTTCCGGTGTTAACATGGCTTTTTTACAGGATTTAGGAATTGACAAGCCCATTAATTATAAGGAAGAAAGATTCGAGGACATTGTTTCGGACCTGGATGCCGTAATGGACACTATGGGAGGGGAGATCCTATACCGGTCTATTGCTTGTGTTAAACCTGGCGGGCGTGTCGTTTGCCTGCCTTCATCAACAAAGGATGATCCTAAAGCCATTAATCTGGCTAGTGAACGTGGTGTAGAACTAATCTGGTTTATGATGACACCTCATAAACAAACCTTACAACACCTGGCGGACCTGTTAAAAACAGGACAGCTAAAAATTGAAGTGTCTAAAGTTTTCTCTATGGACGAGGTTGTTAAGGCGCATCAGTTGATAGAATCACAAACTGTGCGTGGTAAAAATGTAATTAAAATAGCCTAAGTTGTTCGCCAGCCCTAGCTTCATCCAACTGGTCTGTAAGATCTACGAAGTTTGAAAGGGATATTCCTAGTAACCTGACCTGCTGATCTTGCTGTTGGTCACCTGCAAAGGTGTTAGCTAACAGTTGTTTAGCGGTAGAACGGATGGTTTCAAGGTCGCTGACTGGCGTAGTGAAAGATTTATTGCGGGTAATTTGCTTGAAATCATGGTATTTCACCTTAAGCGTAATAGTGCGTCCTTTTAGATTCTTTTTGGCTAAACGGTCGCATACCAGTTCTGCTATACGGTCCAGTTCAGTATCCATTTCTTCTAAGGTGCTGAGGTCATGCGCAAAGGTGTCTTCAGCGGCAAGAGATTTTGTTTCGCGATGCGGCCGAACCTCACGGTTATCAATGCCACGTACGATCTGGAAATAAAATCGACCAGATTTTCCAAATCTCCAGGTCAGCTGATCTTCGGTAAGGTTCTTTAAATCGGCACCAGTATAAATCCCCATAGACTTCATTTTAGCGGCAGTAACTTTGCCTATACCATGGAATTTCTCTATCGGCAGCTTTTCCATGAAAGCTTCAATGGAAGATGGACCAATAAATTTCATGCCATCAGGCTTATTGATGTCCGAGGCTATTTTTGCAACAAACTTATTGATAGATATGCCTGCAGAAGCTGTTAGATGAAGTTCTTCTTTAATAGCAGATCTGATTTGTTCGGCAATTTTCAATGCAGAGCCAATGTTAAGTTTATCTTGAGTAACATCCAAGTAAGCCTCATCGAGTGATAAAGGTTCAACCAGATCGGTGTAACGGTGAAAGATCTCCCTTATTTTTTGAGAAACCTCTTTATAGGCATCAAACCTGGGTTTTACAAATATGGCTTGTGGACACCGTTGGTAGGCAGTTCTTGATGGCATTGCCGAATGGATGCCATATTCACGGGCTTCATAACTCGCTGCAGCCACCACACCCCGGCCATCGGGCTGGCCACCAACAACTAAAGGTTTGCCACGGTATTCTGGATGGTCGCGTTGTTCTACCGATGCAAAAAAAGCATCCATATCAATATGAATGATTTTACGGCTATTTAAATTTTCGTCCGCCATAATAGATGTCCTTTGCACTTAAAAGGCTGCTTAGGTTGAAACATCGTTTCGCAATCAAATGTACCGCTTTTCCTTCACTTTGTATTTTACCTTCAGCTATTAATAAACTGGCGCTCATAATTTCTTTACGGTATTGTTGATCTAGTTCCTTCGTGGTGAGAAGGTTTAACAAGCGAAGTTTATCGCGTACAAAAATAACCGGGTGTGCTTTTAATGAAAGTGAGGTGCTTCCTCTCCGTTACGACGTCGTAAATATGGGTGAACCATGTCCCCTTAACCGGCATTGAATATTGATTCTGTCTACAAAGATATACTAATAATTTTAGTATTAATACGTAAAAACTAAATATATATCATATTAGTATCTCTGATAAATTGTAAAATTATTTATCTTTAAAATTAAATATCATCGTATGAAAACGTTGCAAACTGTTTATCAACATCCTTTATTAAAACCGGATGAGCTTGAAATCATTTGTGAAGCACATCAAAGTGTTAGTTTTCATAAGGGAGATTTCTTGCTTAAAAAAGGGCAGGTGGCTAATGCTTATTATTGCATTTCTACCGGGTTAATCAGGTCTTATGTCTATGATTATAACGGACACGATATCACCACTGGGTTTATTGGAAAAAATGAAATTGCTATTGATGTGGCCTCCCTGTTTCGCAGAATTCCGACAGTAGAATACTTTCAGGCATTAACAGCCGTGGAATGTTACGCTATAGATTTTGAAACCTTTCAACGTTTGTACCATTCCATGATTGGGCTAAATGAATGGGGGCGTGCCTGGATGTCGGAAAGTTTATTTCAATTGAAACAACGTACCATTTCAATGATTTCAGATTCAGCAAGCGAACGCTATAAAACACTACAACTTCAGCATCCGCACATTTTACAACAATCACCTTTAAAATTTATAGCCAGTTATTTAGGAATAACAGACACCTCCTTAAGTCGAATTAGAAAAGATTTGGTTAAAGAAACCTAATATGTATTTCTTGTCTTAAGGCAAGTGGCTTTTCAAATGATTGATTTAGTTTTGATTAGGTAAAATAAGAATCTATTTATCAAATATTAAATTAAATCAAATGGAAAGAATGCAATTTAAAACAGACATCCGGGCCAACGTTGCTAAAGTTTATCAAACGATGCTGGAAAAAGAAGGGTATAAACAATGGACGAGTGTTTTTAATCCTACTTCAGAATATGAAGGCAGCTGGAATAAAGGCGAGAAAATATATTTTGTTGGTACCAGCAATGAAGGTAAAAAAGAGGGGATGGTAGGCTTGATCAAAGAGCATATTCCAAAGGAATATGTTTCCATAGAATACATCGCCATGATGGACGATGGCAAGGAAGTAAACAAAGGACCACGCGCACATGACTGGATAGGTGGATATGAAAATTACACCTTTTCAGGTAATAATAGGCAATCTACAGTTACAGTAGATGTTGACGTTAATGAAAAAATGATCGATTGGTTTCAAATTAACTATCCAAAAGCGCTTGAGAAACTTAAAGAAATCTGTGAATCTAACCGCTAATTGTTTATTCAACCACCTTAAATCAAAATTATGAAATCCTTATTAACCGGAATTTTAATTTTATTCGTCGTTGGCCATTCCTATGCACAACGAAAAGCCATAATGGATACCGAAGCGGCAACCACTGGTAACGGCAAAGAATATATGGTTAGTTATTATCAGCAAACATTTGATGCGCTGAAAAAAAGTATAGATGGGCTAACTATCAAGCAACTGCAGTTTAAACCTGCTTCCGATAAGTGGTCTATAAGTCAGTGTCTGGACCACATCCTGCTCACCGAAAAAGCACTATTTGATTTTACTAAAAAAGAAATAGAAAAGCCTGCAAATCCTGAACGGAGAAAAGAGGTTAAAATTACAGACGAGGAGTTAATCAAAGGAATGAACGATAGGACATCGAAAGCTAAAGCACCAGATAATATTGTGGGTAAAGGCTCTTATACCAATCCTGAAGCAGCCCTTTCTGATTTACGAAAAAGCAGGGATACCATATTAGCCTACTTGAATCAATACACTGTTGAAGATTTGCGTAACCACATCAACGATTCTTATTTTGGGCCTGTAAATGCTTACCATGGCTTTTTATACATCGCTGCGCATACCTCCAGGCATAATGCACAAATAGAAGAAGTTAAAGCAGACCCTAATTTTCCAAAGCCATGAAAAATTCAGTTTATCCTTGCCTTTGGTTTGATAACCAGGCACAAGAAGCGGCGAAATTTTATAAGGAGGCTTTTCAATATGCCGAGATCAAAGCCAGCAATCCAGTGGTTGTTACTATAAATATAAAAGGCAAACAATTCATTTTATTAAACGGTGGACCAGTATTCAAACCCAATGCTTCCATTTCTTTTTTTAATATCTGTGAATCATTAGCAGAAGTAGAGGAGCTGTGGCGTAAATTAAGTGAAGGAGGAAAAGTGATGATGCCCCTTGATACTTATCCCTGGAGTGATAAATACGGTTGGGTGCAGGATAAATATGGGGTATCATGGCAGCTGTCATTAGGAAAGCCCGGTGAAAAAGCAGATTTGTTTCCTTCCTTGCTTTTCACCGGTGCGCAAAATGGGCAGGCAGAAAAAGCAATTAATTTTTACACATCTTTATTTGAAAATTCATCGATTGAAATGATAGCCAGATATGAGGCTGGAGATCACGATAAAGAAGGTAACGTCAAATATGGGGAGTTTTACCTCGATGGGAGTCGCATGACGGCAATGGAAAGCTCAATGGATCATCATTTTACTTTTAATGAAGGAGTGAGCCTGGTAGTCGAATGTGACACACAGGAAGATATCGATTTTTATTGGCTGAATTTAACTGAAGATGGTATGGAAGGGCGCTGTGGCTGGTGCCGTGATGCTTTTGGTGTTTGGTGGCAAATTATCCCTTCTATCTTAGTTTCTCTCATGAATGACCCGGAAAAAGCAATCAATGTTACGGAAGCTTTTATGCAGATGAATAAGTTTGACATCGAAGCGATTAAACAAGCTGCTGCATAAAAAAAGCCTGTGATATGGTTGCAAACATCCTTATCGCAGGCTTTTTTATAAGAAGCATTATTTATTTTACACGTTCAACGTATTCACCTGTACGGGTGTCTACTTTTACTTTATCACCTTGGTTTACAAATAATGGAACTTTAATTTCTACACCATTTTCTGTTGTAGCATATTTTTGCGCGCCTGAAGAAGTATCGCCTTTAACAGCTGGTTCCGTGTAAGTAATTTCTAGTTCTACAAAATTTGGTGCTTGTGCCATGATTGGTTCTTCACTTTCGAAGGAAACAATTACGTCCATACCTTCTTTTAAGAATTTTGCAGAAGTACCGAATAATGATTTAGATACATTGAATTGCTCGAATGTAACATTGTCCATCACTACAAAATAGTCACCTTCTTCGTATAAATATTGATAATCATTGGTTTCTACACGGCAAATTTCTACTTGTTCATCAGTTGCTAAACGGGCTTCTACAATCTTACCAGTTTTAATGTTACGCCATTTTCCCAAATAGAAAGCTCCACCTTTACCTGGTGTACGATGTATTATTTCTAAAACGATTACCAGTTCGTTGTTAAATCGTAAAGTATTACCCACTTTAATTTCTGATGCCTTTGCCATATAGAATTTTGTTGTAAAAAATTTGCACAAAGATAAATGCTTTTTTGACTATTTATAATTGAAAGTGATAAGTAACGATTAATAGTGCTTAATCAGAGTTTTTTATCGTAAACACACCGTTATCATGTTGTTAACTTAATGGAATACTCCATAGATGATTTGTTCTCCTCCTGGTATTTTCTGAGCAAACGTATAAATGTTATCTTGACATTTAATAAATATATACCTAGATTAGGTTTATGATAAGGAATAATCGATGTCGTTTTTATGGTGTTTTAGTCCTGTTTCTTAGTGTAGTTAGCACACAGGCACAGACAAGGAAAATACAGGCTTTTCCACTCTCTTCTGTGAAGCTTTTAGATGGATCTTTTCTGGAAGCCCAACAAACAGACAAGAAATACATATTGGCCATGGATATGAACCGCCTGTTGGCACCTTTCCAAAGGGAAGCAGGACTTAAACCAACCAGCCAAAGTTACGGGAACTGGGAAAATTCCGGCCTGGATGGTCATATTGGTGGGCATTACCTCTCTGCCTTAGCTAATATGTATGCAGCTACTGGGGATGCCGATATTAAAGCTCGTTTAACGTACATGCTTGATGAATTTGAAAAATGCCAGCAAGCCAGTGGCGATGGTTACATTGGCGGTATACCAGGAGGCAAAGCCATCTGGAAAGACATCGCCGCAGGAAAAATCAAAGCTGCAAGTTTCTCTCTAAATGATAAATGGGTACCCTTATATAATATTCATAAAACTTATGCTGGACTTATTGATGCTTATCGCCTTACTGGCAACGAGAAGGCCAAAAGCATATTGCTCCAATTTGCAGATTGGGCGTACCGTTTAACGGCAGGTTTATCAGACCAGCAGATTCAGGAATTATTAGTAAGCGAGCATGGTGGCTTAAATGAGGTATTTGCCGATGTAGCAGAAATTTCCGGTGACAAGCGTTACCTGAAAATGGCGCGACAGTTTTCGCACCTGGCAATTCTGTCTCCACTGTTAAAGCAAAAAGATCAATTAACAGGCATGCATGCTAATACCCAAATTCCAAAAGTTATCGGTTACATGCGTGTGGCTGAACTAACCGGTGATACGGCTTGGGCTGATGCTGCCGACTATTTTTGGAACACGGTAGTAAAAAAAAGGACAATTTCTATCGGGGGTAACAGTGTGCGGGAACATTTTCACCCTGTCGATAATTTCTCTTCCATGATGGAATCTCGGGAAGGTCCTGAAACCTGCAATTCCTACAATATGCTTAAGCTAAGTAAACAACTGTTTCTGAACCACCAGAGCGCACCGTATATGGATTATTATGAGCGTACGATTTACAACCATATTCTGTCTTCGCAACATCCCGAAGGTGGCTTTGTATATTTTACGCCCATGCGCCCCGGTCACTACCGCGTTTATTCTCAACCTCATGAAGGGTTTTGGTGCTGTGTAGGCTCAGGACTGGAGAACCACGGTAAATATGGCGAAATGATTTATGCGCACGGCGATAAATCCTTGTATGTCAATTTATTTATGGCATCCGAATTAAACTGGAAGGAGCAGGGTTTAAAACTTGTTCAGCATACTACTTTTCCTGAAAGCGACAATTCTTTGATTACTTTAAAATTAGATGAACCTGCAAAATTTTCCATTCATTTCAGGTATCCTGGCTGGGTAAAACCAGGCGAAATGAAACTGCAGATTAATGGTAAAGATCAGCAGATCAGTAAAGATGCGGATTCATATGTTAGTGTTAAACGTAAATGGAAAACTGGCGACAAGATTACCATCACCCTGCCCATGCACACCCAGGCAGAATTTTTGCCCGATCAAAGTAATTGGGTTTCTTTTGTGCATGGCCCTATAGTCCTTGCTGCTGCCACGGGTAACAACGACCTTCAAGGTTTAAAAGCAGATGACAGCCGGATGGGGCATATTGCTTCCGGTCCATTAATGTCTTTAGATGAGACTCCTTTAATTGTATCTGCAAAAGAGAGCTTGAATACAGGTATTGTTAAAACCAATAATGGACCACTATCTTTTCATGCGTCAGGAATGATCCATCAGCAAAAATATAAAAACCTCAAGTTAGTGCCCTTTTATAAACTTCATGATACCAGGTATACCATTTACTGGCCATATACCAGCCCAGATGGTTTAGCGGGCTTATTAAGTGAGGTGAAAAAACGAG
The DNA here is from genome assembly GCF_045627485.1 of Pedobacter sp. Taxonomy (GTDB): domain Bacteria; phylum Bacteroidota; class Bacteroidia; order Sphingobacteriales; family Sphingobacteriaceae; genus Pedobacter. The sequence goes on from NZ_JAZQNU010000070.1 coordinate 20,181, forward strand.
AGGCGGAAGCTGCAGCGCTTGAAGCATTAACCATCGACCAGATTAGCACAGGGCAGCAACAGCCTGAATCTGACCACCAGTTTAAAAGTGCAAATGCAGAAAATGGCCTATTCATGGAACGGCATTTCCGCACCGGCAGGGGATGGTTTAGTTATGTGCTTCGCAACCCCAAAGGGCAAGCCAAAAAACTCAGGTTAACTTATTTTGGAGCAGAGAAAGGTAAAAAGTTTGATATCTATGTCAATGACGTACTCATTAGTGAGGTGGAACTTCATGGCACTAAAGGCCGTATTTTTGTGGATGAGCATTATCCTTTACCAGCCACACTAAACGCCAGACAACTAGTGGTTAAGTTCATTGCCAAAGATAAGTCAGCTATTGCAAATATTTTTGAAGTAAGATTGATGAAGTAAAAGGAAATTCATAGTTTTCTGATTATTGCCATAATAACCAAATATTAATCTCGAATGACATATGAATAAGGAGCAAAGGGTTGCCTTCTTGATGGGTCGTTATACAGCTTTTAAACTCTCCAATGACGAGTTGGATGAGCTTATTTTTCATATCAACGACATTGATTATCAAAATCCCTTACAAACTAACTTTAAACAATCTTGGACAGATGCCAAAGATATTCCACATTCAGCCGCATGCGAAACATGGTATTCGGCCTTCGGTATTGTGTTTAGAACTTATATCCATCACCTGAGTTCTCCAGTTAGAAAATATTTATCACGTTCTGAAAACCCTTAAAGAATTTTTATGAAGTGGATTGGCCGTAAAGTAATTTAATTTATAAAGCGAAATGAACACAATAGTCAGCAGTCCTGTGAAAGGCCAAACCAAATTATTTAGTGCAGCGGTCATCGTCGCTTCATTAGGTTACTTTGTAGATATTTATGACCTGCTACTGTTTAGCATTGTGCGGGTATCCAGTTTGCAGTCTTTGGGACTGAATGCACAGCAGGTAACGGATAGCGGTCTATTACTGTTAAATATACAAATGATAGGCTTGTTGTTAGGTGGTGTTTTTTGGGGGACCCTGGGCGATAGGAAAGGCCGTTTATCTGTGCTTTTTGGGTCTATTTTGCTGTATTCCACCGCCAATATTGCCAATGGATTTGTAGGCTCGGTAGAGGCATATGCACTTTGGCGGTTTATTGCCGGTTTTGGTTTAGCAGGAGAGTTGGGTGCAGGCATCACGCTGGTGGCCGAACTAATGCCACGTGAAAGGCGGGGGTATGCCACTACTGTAGTAGCTGCTGTTGGTGTAAGTGGTGCGGTAGCAGCCTTTTTTATTACGCGGTATTTTGATTGGCGCACTTCCTATTTTATAGGTGGAGGTCTAGGACTTTCATTATTATTCCTTAGAATTGGTATTGCCGAATCAGGGCTTTTCGGGAAGACGACAAATACCAATGTTAAAAGGGGTGATTTCTTTTATCTATTCGCTAACAAAAAGCGACTTTATAAATACATCAATTGTATTGTAATAGGGATTCCCTTATGGTTTGTGGTAGGTATTCTTATCACTTTGTCGCCAGAATTTGGACGCACTCTTGGTGTGAAAGGCGTGGTAGATGCTGGTGTTGCGGTGGCCTGTTGTTACGGCGGACTGGTTTTGGGCGATATTGCCAGTGGATTATTGAGTCAATACTTAAAAAGCCGTATTAAAGTGGTATATACCTATTTATTCTTATCATCCTTAGCCATTCTGGCGTACTTTCTAATGCAGAATGTAGAACTCTTTACGTTTTATGTAGTTTGTACCTTTCTTGGATTTACAGTCGGCTATTGGGTGATTTTTATGACCATTGCCACTGAACAGTTCGGGACTAATATACGCGCAACCGTAACCACAACCGTTCCCAATTTTGTAAGAGGGGCTGTGGTACCCCTCTCCATTTTGACACAATTTCTAAAAGGCATGTTTGATGGAAACATTGTTTATGCTGCCATTGTTGTTGCACTCATTAGCTTATTGGTTGCATTTCTTGCGCTTCGAAAAATGGATGAAACCTTTTCCAAAGACCTCGATTACATTGAATAAGTCATCCTAATAATGTCCACGGATCTGATCCCTGATTTCGGTGTCATATAATTTCCTCAGTGCATGGTGTAATGTGGGTGAAAGAGGCTCAAGCGTTGACGCTTCTACGTTGCTTTTTACTTGACTAACTTTTGAGGCCCCCGGTATAACGGTAGTTACTTCTGGGTGATCCAAAATCCATCTGATGGACCATTGTGCCATGCGATCATCAGGAAACATGTTTTTAATCCTCCTGCTCAGTTTTACGCCTTCTTTAAATTCAATGCCAGAAAATGTTTCCCCAGCATTGAACTGTTCTCCATTTGCGTTGAAATTACGGTGGTCACCACTTTCAAATTTGGTGTCTTCATTAAATTTCCCACTCAATAAGCCACTTGCCAGCGGTACTCGAATAATTAATGCCACGCCTTTTTCACTGGCTTTAGCAAATACTTCATCGGCCACATGCTGTCGAAACAAGTTGAAGATCATCTGAAGGGATGCCAATCCATCCTGTTCTAAACACAATAGTGCTTCCTCGCTTGTTTCTACACTTGCACCAAAATATTTTATCAGCCCCTCACTTTGTAAACGTCGTAAATGATCAAACACTTTACCAGTGCGCATTTCTTCAGTAGGTATACAATGTAATTGCTGCAAAAACAACTTCGATAAATTAAGGTGCTCCAGAGAGTCTTCGGTTTGTTTTTTCATGGCTTCATAACTGAAGTTTTGTGGCCACCCATTACCCTGATCGCCACGGCGGCCAAGTTTTGTAGCCACATATATATCCTGATGGGTTGTTTTAAGAAACTTTCCAATCAGCTGTTCGCTAACACCCATGCCGTAAACATCTGCGGTATCAATAAAATTACCACCGGCGTCAACATAAGCCTGCATGATCTTCATGGCTTCTTCCTCATCAACTGCGCCCCAGTCAGCGCTGCCCAATTGCCAGGTTCCTAATCCAATTTCTGCTATTTCGGTATCTTTAAATGCTCTGTAATTCATGTAAATTAGTTTTATTGAAACAATGAATCAAATATACCAATCGCCAGGTGGTAACCATTGATGAAAATATCATTAGTTAATTTAGTGCTAGCGGTCGGTAAGTGTTGAAGGCTATTAGATGCTATGGCTAATGCATTTTAATTAGACGGTCAATATCTTTCAATTCACCAAATAGCACCAAAATATCCTCGCCATGCAATACGGTAGTTGATTTAGCAATACCAGAAGCTTCAGTGGTTTTTTTTGTTAACCCATTTACTAAAATCTCAGTAATTTTCATGGTTGTTAACACAATGACCTTAAACTGGTTGGTGAGGTTTGCTTGTTCCAATGTCATTCCCACATACCTTTCAGGCACCTTTGTTTCCACAATACTATACCTTTCAGACACCTTAAAGCTGTCAAGTATATTGATGTTATCCAAACGCATGGCAAACCGTTCTGCAGATTCTGTTTCGGGGCGTATATATTCATCTATATTCATGGCTTCTAATACAGTCTGCTGAAGGTCAGATACTATCCTTCCTATGATTCGCCTCACGTTAAGCTGCTTTAGCAGGGCAGTGGTTAATAATGAGGCAGCTTCATCTTCACCAATAGCTACAATTACACCGTCACAATCCTTTAAGGGTAAGGAAGTCATGGCATCTTTGTCTGTACTATCCATGCAAATGGTATGGGTAATGTGCTCTTTTAACTTCTCTACTTTAACGATGCTGTTGTCAATGCCTATAACTTCGTGTCCTAAAGCGGTAAGCCTGATGCTTAGTGCCTTACCAAAATTCCCTAATCCAATAACGATATACTTCATTGCGTTTATTTTTAATACAATACTTTTTCCTGTGGGTAATGATAGCTTTTAAAGGCAACCTTCTTCATCAGAGCGATAACCAAGGTTAGGGTGCCAACCCGTCCTACAAACATACTTATAGCTAAAACCAGGCGGCCACCATCACTCATTTCAGGGGTTATTCCCAGACTCAGCCCTACTGTGCTGAAGGCAGAAAAGCTTTCAAAAGCCAAGGCGAGTAAATCCTTGTCCCCATCGGTAATACTTAGGCAAAAAATAGTTAAGCCCAATGAAAAGAGCGAGAGTAATATTACTGCAGAAGCCCTTCTGACGGAATCGTGGCTGATTTCACGATTGAAAATTTCTACACGGTCTTTACCTTTTGCTATACTAACCATATTTAATACCGCTACAGCAAAGGTGGTAATTTTTATACCCCCACCTGTTGAGCCTGGAGCGGTGCCAATCCACATGAGCAACATGATAAACATAATAGCTGGAAAGGAAAGTAAATCCATATTTACCACATTAAAGCCTGCTGAGCGGGGAACCGCACCCATAAAAAAGGCCCCACTTAATTTTTCAGGTAAACTTTCATAGATGCTCAGGGAGTTATTATATTCTAACAGTAACATTACCAAAGTGCCAACCACTAACAATATTAAAGTTGTCCAAGCGATAAGTCTCGAATTGAAGCTGATGGCCCATGCCTTATATTTAAAATTTTCACGATAAACTATTCTCCTGAAAATGTTGATGGTCCATCTTTTCACAAATTCATAAGTGTTAAATACAATGCCAAACCCTAAACCGCCTAGAATGAACAATAATGCCGTAATCAGATGCAGACCGTAATTGAAACGTAATGATGGATAAAACAAACCCTCAGGTACAATAGAAAAGCCCGCGTTACAGAAGGAGGAGATGGTATGAAATATGGTGAAGAAAATTTTTTCCTGGGCTGACTTAAAAACAAGGGTAGTGTTGTCTATACTAAGGTAAATGAAAATACCCCCTGCAATTTCAAATAACAGAGTTATTGTAATGATTTTTAACAAGGTTTGAATAACCGAGTTTAACTTATTTTCTCCCAGTATCTCCGTATACATCAACTGGTTTTTATAGGAGAACCCCCCGGAAAAGAAATAACCGAAAAAGCCGGTAAATGTCATAATTCCCAAACCACCCAATTGCACCAGGGTAATGAGTACTATTTTTCCATAAGTGCTAAATTCCGCTGATATATCTATCACAGACAATCCAGTGATGCAAACAGCACTGGTAGCCATAAAAATAGCATCTACTAAACGCAATGGCGTAGTGGTGGTCGTATTTGGCATCAACAAAAGTATTGTGCCCAGGAAAATCAGTAACAGGAAGCTAAATACGAATAGCAAGGTCGGATTAAAATAAAAACGATCAAAGAATAATGCATTTTTGGATACTTCAATAAGAAAAACGCCAAATATGCCAACGTATATCCATTCCTGTTGTTTAAAAAAGCCATTAAACAACGTTACATCAACATAGCCGAGCATGACGACAGCAAGGAAGTAAAGACAAAAGATAATCTCTGCCACGCCAAAACGAGAAATCTTTGTTGTAGCGGAGAAATTACGTAAAGATCTTACGATCAGAACAACACCGAATATATTGAATAAAACCAGCAGGAATCTATCAAAAGATGATTGTAAAGGCATATTGATGACATACCCAATATTGAAAATGATGGCGATTGACGCCAGGCTGCTTAAGTACAGCATGGTACGATCTATTATTCGCCTATGTTTGTTGAGAAACGAAGTAAGTTTTTTTAACATGTTACATTTGAGCGTTGAATTGGAGGCAAACTTAAAATAATAATGCATTAAAGCGTCCGACATATCCAAGTTTATGTATAAGGAGCTATACCATACGGATAGTAATTTAATTTTCTCTCTAGAAATTTTATAAAATATTTATTGTCAATCCTTTTAAGGATCACTATAGGAAAAAGGTGTTTTTTAAGGGTTTCTCTAAAATTTATATTTGTTATCTTTGAAAATATGCCGAAATTAATCAATATAAGGTCTTTTAAAGACTTTTTCAATTCCTCTTCATCAAGCGGAATAGTCCTCTTTGCCTGCCTTTTTTTATCTCTGGTAATCGCTAACTCTCCATGGGGAGAGGGTTTTAATAATTTACTTCATACCCAATTAGGATTTGAAAATGAGACTTTACATCTACGTTACTCTGTAGCGTTATGGATTAATGATGGTCTGATGGCTATTTTCTTTCTATTAGTTGGCTTGGAAATAAAACGCGAAGTAGTGGAGGGAGAGCTTTCCTCACCTAAAAAGGCAATTCTCCCCATTATTTGTGCAGTAGGTGGTGCAATTGTACCTGCACTTATCTATGCATTTTTTAACGGAGGCACCACTACCGCTGCGGGATGGGGCATACCCATGGCTACTGATATTGCATTTGCGCTTGCCATCCTTTCATTGGTTAGTAAGAAGGTTCCCATTTCGCTTAAAATATTTTTGGCCGCCCTGGCTATTGTCGACGATTTACTAGCCATTTTGGTTATTGCTATATTTTATTCTTCTGAACTTCACTATATGAACCTGATTTATGCAGGCGTAATTCTTGGAATTTTATTTCTTTTTAACCGATTTGGCGTTAAAAATATTGCATTTTACCTCATCCCAGGTTTGCTGGTCTGGTACTTTGTTCATCACTCCGGTATTCATGCAACCATCGCGGGAGTTTTGGTAGCCTTAACATTGCCTACAACCGAGGATGATACGGAATCGCCATTGGAAAAACTAGAACATGCGCTCACAAAGCCAGTTAGTTTTCTAATTGTGCCTGTATTTGCCTTAGCGAATACTAATATCAGATTCGAAGACGGGATGGTGGAAGGCCTGTTTACCGGTCTGGGCATGGGAATTGTATTGGGCCTTATTATAGGAAAACCAGTAGGTATTATATTGATTTCCTGGTTAAGCGTAAAACTTAAAATAAGCCAGCTACCTGATCAGGCCCGTTGGATCCATATTGTGGGTGTAGGCTTACTTGCTGGTATTGGATTTACTATGTCTATTTTTATCTCTATACTATCCTTTGCCGATCCTTTACAGGTTCAGGAAGCTAAGTTCTCTATTTTAGTAGGGTCTTTCCTGTCGGGCTTTTTAGGGTATATGCTTTTAAATTATAGTGGTAAAACAAAAGGAGAAACGAAGTAAGCGTTGCAAACACTGTTGATGGATTGATACATTTCTTGTGCGTCTAAAATATTCCAAACACCATGAGTAAAGAAATCATAAAACAACACCTACAACAATCATTTTCGCAGTTCGAACCTGCATTGATTGATGTGTTGACGGAACAAGCCACGATTAAGGAATTTAATGCCGGTGATTTATTAATGAATACCGGACAGAACATGCGTTTTACCATGCTGGTTGTAAAAGGTTTAGTAAAGCTTTATCGCGAAGGGGTGGATGGGGGCGAGTTCTTCATGTACTACATTCAGCCGGGAAATGCCTGTGCATTATCTATGATCTGCTCTACAAAACAAGAAACCAGTGAGGTTAAAGCAATGGCGGTTGAGCATACCAGTGTAATCGCTATTCCTACCAGCATCATGGACGACCTGATGAAAAATTATAAAACCTGGTATTACTTCGTGCTCGAAACCTACCGTGAAAGGTTTGAGGAGCTGTTGGTGGTAATTGACCACATTTCTTTTAAAGGCATGGACGAACGCCTTGAATCTTACCTGGAGAAGCAATTTAAGGACTTAAATACCCGACATTTAAAGCTTACCCATGCCGAAATTGCTAATGACTTAAACTCTTCTAGAGAGGTTATCTCACGTTTACTTAAAAAAATGGAGCAGCAACATAAGGTAATCTTGCATCGAAGTTATATCGAATACCTGAAATAGTCTATGTGACTTAAATCACCATGCCTGGCTTTTGAATCTTGCACCTTTGTGGCATGGAAATCTTAGCATACCTTGCTTCTGTACTTATTGGTCTGTCTCTTGGCCTGGTTGGTGGTGGCGGCTCAATTTTAACCGTACCGGTAGTGGTTTATTTATTTGGCGTTAATCCATTATTAGCTACGTCTTATTCCTTGTTTATTGTAGGCAGTACCAGTATGATTGGTGCATGGCAAAACTTCAAAAAGGGTTTAGTAAACGTCAAAGCCGCCATGTTATTTGGTCTTAGTTCCATTGTCACGGTATTTATCGTTCGCAAATTTGTGCTTTCGCTAATCCCCCCTCATTTGTTTAATATCGGCAGTTTGGAGGTCACCTCATCCAGACTTACCATGTTGCTGTTTGCGTTATTAATGGTTGGAGCATCTTATGCTATGATAAAGGAAAAAGCGGCCACCTCAACGGAACAACTGGTAAAAGGCAACAACTTAAAACTTGTGCTGCTTGGCATAGCCATAGGATTGGCTACTTCCTTTCTTGGTGCGGGTGGCGGCTTTCTACTAATTCCTGCATTAGTAGTATTATTAGCCTTGCCTATGAAAGAAGCAGTGGGTACATCTTTGCTGATAATTACTTTAAATTCTCTGGTTGGTTTTATCGGGGATCTGGGGCATTTTGACATAGAATGGCTATTTTTAATCAAAGTTACTGCCATGGCCATCGCCGGCATGTTTGCTGGATTATACCTTAATAATAAAATTGATGGAGCGAAACTTAAAAAGGGATTTGGCTGGTTTATTTTTATTATGGGTATTTTCATCCTTTTAAATGAACTATGGCCCAAAAATTAAAGTTAGGTGACCAAAGTCACCGTTCGCACATCACAATTATCGGATCTTTGTACTATCGTTATACGATTAAAACACCTTAATTAAACACATGTTAGACCTTATTAAACAACCCTGGCCTTGGTACACCGCGGGTGCTTCCATTGCCTTTATTATGCTTTTATTAATTTATTTCGGAAAGTTCTTCGGCGTTTCTTCCAATTTAAGAACTATATGTACCATAGCCGGAGCCGGCAATAAGGTACCCTTTTTTAACTTCGACTGGAAAACACAAAGATGGAACCTGTTATTCATCGTGGGCGCCATTATTGGTGGCTTCATATCCTCCACATTTCTTAACAACAACCAGGCCCTGCAACTTTCACCAGCTACAGTAGCTGATCTTAAAGCCATTGGTATTGGCTTCGACGGTCAGTTAAATCCGTCACAACTGTTTAGCTTAGATGTTGTACTTTCTGTTAAAGGCTTTCTATTGCTTCTTGGTGGTGGCTTGTTGGTAGGCTTCGGAGCGCGTTATGCCGGAGGCTGTACTTCTGGTCATGCTATTTCCGGATTAACCAATATGCAATGGCCTTCGCTGGTTGCCGTAATCGGATTCTTTATTGGGGGGCTTGCCGCTACCTATCTTATCTTACCCTACCTTTTTTAACCCTTAATCATCAACATGAAATTTATAAAATTTATATTAGCCGGTATCCTGTTTGGCATTATTATGAGTAAGTCTGAAGCCATATCCTGGTATCGGATTCAGGAGATGTTCCGCTTTCAATCATTCCATATGTACGGATTTATGGGAACTGCCGTAACCATAGGCGCAGTGGCCATTTTCCTTATCAAGAAATTCAAAATCAAAGACTATTCGGGACAACCTATTGTGTTCCAAGATAAAAATAAGAGTTTCCCGCGTTATATATTGGGAGGTACGATTTTTGGTTTAGGTTGGGCTTTAACAGGCGCTTGTCCGGGACCTATGTTTGTTAACGTAGGTTATGGTTATCTGGGCATGTTAGTGGTTATAGTGGGCGCCCTGGGTGGTACCTATGCTTATGGCCTGATTAAAAACAAATTGCCACATTAATTAAACACCCATTTTAATCCATCAAAACACACAAACGTATGAAAATTAAACAATTTGAAGATAAAAATCTTTCCCATTATAGCTACGCCATTTTAAGTAATAACAGCAGGGAAATAATGTTAATTGATCCGGTACGTAATCCTCAAGCTTATTTAGATTACGCTAAAGAACAAAATGCCACCATAATAGGCGTAATTGAAACACATCCCCATGCAGATTTTGTGAGCAGCCATTTGCAGCTTCATGAACAAGTAAGTGCCACTATCTACGCTAGTAAACTCATGATACCAGAATTTACTTTTGTAGGCTTCGATGAAGGTGATGTAATAGAATTTGGAGATGTGAAACTTAGCGCTTTAAACACGCCGGGGCACTCACCCGATAGTATTTCTATTGTGTTAACACATGAAGGTGAAGACAAGGCAGTGTTTACCGGTGATACCTTGTTCATTGGTGATTGTGGACGCCCAGATTTACGAGAGCAAGGTGATGATGTAGACTTGAAACGTGAGGTGCTAGCTAAAAAAATGTATAGTTCACTACGTGACAAATTAATGTTACTGGGCGACCAAGTAATTGTTTACCCTGCACATGGTGCCGGAACCTTATGTGGTAAAGCCTTAAGCGAAGCTAATAGCAGCACCATTGGTGTAGAGAAGGTGAGTAACTGGTCTTTGCAAGATATGTCTGAAACAGAATTTGTAAAAGCCTTAACGTCTGATCAGCCATTTGTACCAAAATACTTTCCTTACGATGTAGCATTAAATAAAGCGGGTGCGCCAGACTACCAAAGTAGTCTCGATAAAGTTGTTATTGGAGATACTATAAAAGACACTGCAGGAGCAACGTATTTAGATCCGCAGGTCCTTATCATCGACACCCGTCCGTCTGAGATTTATAAAAAACAACATTTAAAAAATTCAGTCAACCTGATGGGAGGGCTTAAGTTCGAAACCTGGTTGGGTTCCCTGGTATCTCCAGGCGACCGCTATTACCTTGCTGCAGCTGATGAAAGTGCCCTAAAGGTGCTAATGGAAAGAACGACAAAAATTGGTTACGAAACTTTTATTGAAAAAGCCTTTGTGTTAGATTTCGGAACGGAAAGTTCTGCCCACTTAAACCTGGAAGACTTAAAGGCTAATCAGGAAAACTATACCATTCTTGATGTCAGAAATGAGAGTGAGCTAGGCAACCGTACCGTATTTGAGAAGTCAATTCAGATCCCGTTACCAGAATTAAACAGCCGTTTCAAGGAAATTCCTACAGATAAACCCGTGGTGGTTCATTGTGCCGGTGGCTACAGAAGTGCTGCAGGAAGTAGTCTCTTAGAAAACAAACTGGATGTTGAAGTTTTTGACCTGAGCGATAATATTAAAGATTTTATGGCTTAACGGTTAATAAATACTAATACCATGCGGTGATATAACAATCAGAATTATTAAAAATTAAACCGCTATGATAATTGTGCCTTAGTTAGTTTTTTATAAAGTGATATATACAAAAGCTTGCTAAGGCATCAGTATTTGTAACCACTATTCCACGCGAAATTGAGAATTTCAGTAAATGGTGGAGGTCAAAGGATAAGGGAGCGTAAATGACTATTTATTTACAATAATGTAGGTGAGGGGTTTAAAACATTCTTTAGCTGTCGATAGTTTATAGATAAATTATAGATCGCCAATGCCAACTAAAGAACTTTATCATTATCAACAAAAAGATATAGACACACTTTTTGAAAAATTAGAATCCCGAGGCAGCCGTTGCCGCCTATTATATCAACTACCTACGGGGGGTGGAAAAACAATCATTTTCTCTAAAATTGCCTCCAAATACCTTGAGCAGTACCAGCGGAAAGTTATTGTGCTTACCCACCGCACGGAACTCTGTAGACAAAGTGCTTCGGCACTTAAGATGTCAGGTATTCCAAATAAAATCATTAACAGCGTGGTTAAGCGGATCTCCAGGAAAGAAGATTACCAATGTTATGTAGCCATGGTGGAAACGTTGAAAAACAGGATTAACGATGGCCTGATAGACACCAATATGGTTGGTTTAATTATCGTTGATGAAGCGCACCACAACTCTTTTCATAAACTTTTGTGCAAGTTCAAAAATGCGGCCATCATTGGTGTTACTGCTACGCCTTTAAGTTCAGACATTAATTTACCCATGCACAGAAACTACGACGAACTGGTTTTAGGGGAGCAGATTGGATCACTGATCGAACAGGGCTTTTTAGCTAAGCCGACCACCTGGCGTTATGATGTAGAATTGAATACCCTGATGACTGGTATAAACGGTGACTTTACGGTGAGTACGTCCGACGAGCTGTACAGCTCGCCGGCCATGACAGATTTGCTTGTGCATGCATATGAGTCGCATGCCAGGAATAAAAAAACTTTAATCTTCAATAATGGTATCTTTACCTCCCGAAGGGTCCACGAGGTTTTTTCAGCCTTGGGTTATCCCATCAAACACCTGGATAACAGTACAAGCCCGTCGGAAAGGATCGAGATCCTTAATTGGTTTAAAAAGACTAAAGGAGCTATATTAACTTCAGTTTCTATTTTAACTACAGGATTTGATGAGCCGACTATCCAGGCGGTGATCCTCAACCGGGCCACAACATCCATAACCTTATACCACCAGATGATTGGTCGTGGGTCCAGGCGACTTCCTAAAAAGAAGACCTTTACCATCATCGATATGGGAAATAATATAGACCGTTTTGGCGATTGGCATGCTGAAATAGATTGGAAGATGATTTTCGAGAACCCGGATGCTTATTATGCAAGTTTACATGCACAAACCAGCTACGAATCGCATCAGATTCCTTCCGATATGCGTGCCAAGTTCCCCAATAGCTTAGAAATATCTTTCGATGTGCAGGCAGCACACCAGGCAGCCCTGGAAAATGGTCAAAAACCTAAAATTGTAATTCGTGATTCTATCCGTCAGCACGCCTTGATGTGTGCAGACAATAGCGACAGTATATCAGGTGCTTTAGGATTGGTGGATGAATTATTGCGTGAAATCGACTGGCGCATCAAACAATATTCGAAATGCCTTGGGAGGGTAACTAAAAACTACACGGAATGGTTAAAAGAAGATTACCTGGCCAAACTACGGAAGTTAATCACCAAGATTATGGGTAGAAGGGCGCTTTTGAAAGTGGCGGTTTAGAAGTAATTGAATCTGGTGCCCTGAAGGCATTTGGGATATTAACCGGACCGCCAAGACGTTCATTATATTTTGGTGTGAACACAAAATCTTTAAGGTTGTGGGGCGTCTTCATCTTTGCCACTGGGATTTCATTATTGGAATGAGGTTTAACCATATATTTAGGTGCAGTCTGCGCTTTAGCTAGAAGGATAACTGCAAAAATGCACATAGACATTAAAAATGAAATTTTATAAGTCCTCATATTTAAGCTATTTAATGATCTTAAAGATAATGGTTAATAGCTTAAATATGAGGAAGTAAAGTTATTCCCTTACAAAACGATAACCACAACCTTCTATGCAGGGTGGGTTAAGAGTAAGCGAACTTTCGGACACCTCATAATAATAGACCACTGGTTCCTTATAATCTGTATTGATGACCTCCATTCTCACACTATCCAAGACCTTAAATTGCTTTAAATTTATAGCATCACCACTCATCTTCCCAGAACGATTTATCATCAGGTATTTTGGCTCACCTGTTACTTTTCTGTATTTTCCGCTTCCATCGCCCGGGTCGGCTAAAATTTCATTCAGTTTCCATTTACCGTAAAGCTCGACAGGGCCTTGTTCAGTTTTTTTACAACCTACATAAACCAGGCTGAAAACGAACAGTAATACAAATAGATTTTTCATGGCGTTAAATTGTTTCTCTTTAAACGGTTAAGGTACAGAATGGTTTTCGTAATTAGAAATCGTAACTTTAATAGCAACTGGTTAAAGAATGTGAAGCAAAAGGTCCAATTCCTGGTAAGCCGCACAACTAATCAAGTATAAATATGGATAAGAGAACCTTTATAAAATCGACCACTTTTTTAGCAGGTGGTGTTATGCTATCAACTTTGCAATCCTGCATGCAGTCAGACCAGCAAAATTCAGGTATCAATGGCAAAGGGCCATTGAAAAACTGGGCGGGCAACAGGCTCAATTCGCGCCATTTAAACCATTGCCACATTGGGCAAAGTTATTTACCTTATCACCCGAAGTCATACAGTCTGGGTATGAAAAAATGCCTGATTTTAAGAAACTCGTTGCCAGGTATGATCCGAACGGGAAATTCCAAAATGAGTATTTAAGTAATATTTGTAAAATTTAAGCAGCAAGGAATTTTTATCATTCTTGACACCTAGCTCATGGTCAAAATTGCGCCTTATGAAACGAATAAATGTCAGGATAATGCCTTCACTACGCTTTGATACAAGCCCGGCTCTTTTACGTCCCTCGTACACACCTCGAACATACCTTGTACGACCGAACCCGTACAAGCACCGTACAAATGCAGTATCAAATGCGCGTCATCTATAAACCAGATACAAGGTAAATATAGCCTTTGCTTAAATATCTATCAGCGTTTACTACAAAAAGCTAATTATCTTCCCTTTTTTCTATAATTTAAAGGTATAGTTTTAATGATTGTTAACCTTAATCAGATGCCTTTCAAGATGAATAAGCGATATTCAAAAAACTCACCCTTAGTCCAACTTACAGGTAAGATCCTGCTGCTGATTGTATTATGCTTTTGCTTTCCAACATTGGTGAATGGCCAGCGGAATATCACCAGTATTGTACAGACCGTAGATGTGATAACCGGGCAACTTGATACTGTATTGAGGGTTACCAAGCACCTGGAAGCGCCTAACTGGCATCCCGATAATTACCTCATTTTAAATAGTGGGGGGAAAATCTATAAGCTTGATTTAAGCTTAAAACAAATGGCGGTTATTCCTACTGCTTTTGCCGACGAGTGTAATAATGATCATGGGATATCACCGGATGGAAAATGGCTGGCCATAAGTCATAACGATACCAAACATCCCTCTACCAAATCATATAAATCTGCTATTTATCGTGTGCCCATCGGTGGGGGTGAGCCCATTGCGATCACAACTGAAGTTCCATCTTATTGGCATGGTTGGAATCCAGACGGGCAACATGTAGTGTATTGTGCGGAACGTAATGGCAACTTTGATATTTATTCAATCAGCATTAATAGCGGTGCTGAAAAAAGACTAACTACGGATCCTGGCTTAGACGATGGTCCGGAATACTCACCTGATGGTAAATACATTTACTTTAATTCTTATCGTTCAGGACAAATGCAGATCTGGCGCATGCTGGCCATTGGTGAAACGCCCGAACAACTTACCTTTGATAAATATTCCAATTGGTTCCCTCATCTTTCGTCTGATCACAAATCCCTGATTTACATCGCCTATGTTGCTGACCAAAAGGACCAACATCCGTTTGGACAGGATGTGAAACTCCGTTTATTGGATCTGAAGACCAAAGTGATCAAGGATATTACCCCTGTTTTTTTTGGCGGTCAGGGTACTATTAATGTGCCTTCCTGGAGTCCGGATAACCGGAAGGTTGCGTTTATTAGTTATGAGGTTAAACCATGACCGAAGTAAACTTTATGTATTTTTATGGTTATTCTATGTAGTATTGAAATTTTTGAGTCCAAATGTTGTGGCCTAAGCCAAAAAGGGAAAAATCGGAACATGCAATAAGAACTTATTTAAATCTCATGAGTAATAAAGAAATTCTGGAAAAAGCTAATGTTGCAATTCGTAAAGGGAACTATGAAGATTTTTTAACGTTTTGCACGGACGATACAATCTGGGAATTTGTTGCCGACCAAACACTTCATGGCAAAGAAGAAGTCCGTCAGTATATGGCAAAAACCTATGTGGAACCCCCTAAGCTTACAGAAGAAAGGTTTATAGCGGAAGGTGAATATTTAGTTGTTATTGGTAAGATTACCTTAAAAAACATAGAAGGAAAAGTAGTTAAATATTCTTATTGTGACGTTTGGCGGTTTCGGGATGGTAAAATGGCAGCTTTGCAAGCTTTTGTTGTTGAATAGACTCAATTAGAATATGCTGAATTAGGTGCGTGCCCTAGATCACAGTAATAGGTGATTGAAATCACTACATAATTCGCTGCAAATTAGGAATTTTAACTAATTGTGAATGCGACTATGGAAAGTTCTACAAATAAATGCGGATACCCCAGACTTAAAAAATATATTGGGTTAGTAATCGGGGTTTTATTTATGCATTTAAGCACACAAGCTGATGCCTCATTGAGCTTACGTATTGGTATTCCCAAATTCAGTGTCGACACATCCGTAAAAGCCGCTATTATACAGCTACTCACTTTACCAGCTGAAATGGCTAAGTTGAACTACCCTAAGTCTGTGGGGCGGTTTTATAGCAAAGCTAATTATGAACCGAGCTGGATAAATACGACATCAGGTATAGAAGACACACGAGAGGCAATAGCGATGCTGAGTTGCGTGGTGAAATACGGTCTAAGTCCAGCTGATTACCATCCAAAGGACTTAAATTCTAGTACAATGAACGTAATTCTGGCAAGCCCATCTACCGTAACTCCCGAACAAAAAGCACGATTCGATATGTTAATGACAGATGCACTCATTTCATTTATTAACAACTTACATTACGGTAAACTCAATCCGGTGTATACCAGGACAATTATAGATAATAATGAAGTGCCTGGATTTAGTGCAAATAGCATATTAACGCTAGCTTTGAATCAACAGGAGTTTGTGGGTATTGTGCTGAGTGCTCAGCCTCAGGCTAAAGAATATGTGTTACTACAGAATTATATGAAGGACTTGAAAGGACAGTATATAGATGACTGTTTAGAAGCGCCTGAGGCTATGGTTAGAAAGTTGGCCATTAATATGGAACGCTTACGTTGGGCGGCAATAAACCAAGATGTGTATGTGCATGTTAATATTCCATCGTATAATTTGAAGTTGAATACACCCGCCACAAGCTACCAGTTTAACGTAATAGTAGGGAAGCCAACAAGTCCTACTCCTGAATTACAAAGTTTAATTACTTATTTTGAAACAGCACCAGACTGGAAAGTGCCAAGTAGTATTTTTATCAAAGAGATGTTACCAAAGGCAATTAAAAATCCGGCATACCTGGATAATAATCACCTTTCTATTTATGACAGTAAAGGCAATTATGTTCAAGGGACAAAGGCTAATTTAGCAATAGTCAAAAAGAACCCCAGTAGATATTATATGCGGCAATCAGCAGGATGTGACAATTCATTGGGCCTAGTGATATTTAGGTTTAAAAATCCGTTTTCTATCTTTTTACATGACACGCCAAATCAACAAATGTTTGATCGGAAGGTTAGGGCACTGAGTCATGGTTGCATTAGAGTCCAACAGGCAGAAAAGCTAGGTACAATATTTCTTGAGTTGGATGGACAAAATAATAAAATAGCTTCCTTCCATCAAGGGATCACCCAGGTAGCGGCTAAAACTTTTAAGCTGAAAAAGCCTATTCCTATAAAAATTACTTATCTGACCTGTGAAATTGGTGTAAATGGCATTGTTGAATATAATGATGTCTATAATAGGGACCGTGCCCTTGAGTTGGCGCTTTTCGGAACCAATTAAATAAAAACCTATTATTTGAAATTAATTATTAAAGCGATATGAAAAAAGTTCTTGCTGTTTTTGATGGGTTTAAATTATGTAAAGGCACAGTAAACTATGCAATTGAATTTGCACAATCAAACGGTGCACACTTGACGGGGGTGTTTCTAGATGCTTTTTTTTACAGGAGTTATAACCTTAAAAAAACCTTAAAGTTATCTTCTGATCCGGAAAGTACTATTAAAAAGCTTGATGAGCAGGATGAGGTACTAAGGGCCAAATCTGCGATCGAGTTTGAAGAAACTTGTAAACAAGCCGGTATTAGTTATTCTATACATCTAGACCATAGCATACCACTGGATGAACTTCAATACGAAAGTATGTTCGCAGATTTGGTGGTGATTAGTGAACAGGAGAAACTTACGGCTTCTGATCATCATATCCCCACCGGATTTATCAAGAATACGTTGAGTACTATTCAACCTCCCGTACTGGTTGTTCCTGACGAATATATAGAAATTAAGAAGGTTGTTTTTCTCTACGATGGTCATCCTTCTTCGTTGTATGCCATTAAAATGTTCAGTTACATTTATGACAATTTGAGTATGCTGCCAATTGAAGTTGTAACTGTTGATGAAAGGGTGATGAAAGAAGCGGAATTTCCCGGAAGTGTGTTGCTGATGGAGCTTATGAATTTGAAATTTTCATCCGTTACTTTCAATCTTCTTCATGGGTCAGCAGAAGAGGAAATTGTTTCTTATTTAGTGTCAGATAAAAATCAATTGGTGGTATTAGGTGCTTACCGACGCAGTGGGTTTTCAAGGTGGTTAAAACAGAGTATGGCAGATACTTTGATGATCGCTTTAGACATTCCCTTGTTTGTAGCGCATCATTAATCTGCTGTAACTAGATTTTATAATTATAATAATCTGACATGAAAAGAATTCAAATTTATTTGCTCATTGCTATTTCGGTAGTGATGGTTTCCTGCAGTTCTACAAAACACTTAAAAGTGGCTGAACAGGAAAACAAACGTCTGGATAGCGCTTATAAGCAACTACAGCTTTTGTCAGAGAGACAGGCAGATACCATTGACAGGTACAAGGATTATAACAATCAACTCGAGAGGCGGTTGGATGATCAGAAAAATTACAATGATCTCATGGTAAACCAACTGAAGGAGCTTTCTGTGATTAGTAATTCTCAGGCGGAAAGTATTAAAAAATCGCTCGAAAATATAAGTAGTAAAGACTCTTATATCAGACAGTTGCAATCCGCTATTGCAAGTAAAGATTCACTCACCATGAATTTGGTATTAAATCTAAAGGGAGCCATTGGCAACCTTGATGACAAAGACATTAATGTTAAGATTGATAAAGGAGTAATTTACATCGATATTTCGGATAAGCTACTGTTTGAAACCGGACGTTATAAAATAACCGAAAGGGCGAGGGAGGTGCTTGGAAAAGTAGCAAAAGTACTTTTAAAGCAACCTGATATTGAGTTTATGGTAGAGGGGCATACTGATGCAGTCCCTTACCACCAGGGGGTGTTATTAGATAATTGGGATCTCAGCGTTAAACGTGCCACTGCAGTGGTAAGGGTCTTGCAAGATGAATACGGAATACCCCCGGCTCGTATCACTGCAGCAGGCAGAGGAGAGTATGTGCCTGTTGCGCCAAATGATACTGAGTATGGACGTTCACTAAACAGGCGCACACGAATTGTCATCTTACCTCAGTTAGATCAATTCTTTAAGCTTCTTGAAAGGCCTGAATAAAATCTCGGTCGCCATTAATTGGTGGTGTTTGTGTTTTTAATGGTTAGGCACTAGTGTTCATAAATAAGCCTGAGGTTAACGCCTCAGGCTTTTGTGTATTTGACTAATAATGATTTGTTTAGCTCGTAGTAGTTAGCATTTCTGTTAATTATGCACAACCACCTTGGGTGCCACAGTTTAAGCATTTATAACAGGTGCCCGAACGTACCATAATGTGCCCACAGTTGCCACATGCAGGGGCATCGGATTGTCCGCCTCCCGAGATGTCAAGTACAGGTTTAAGTACTTTAGCGGCACTTTCTTGCTGTAAGGCCAGTGGCGCAGGGTTAACATCCGTATCCTCCATTTGCGGATTTCCCAAGATGGCGTTATGGTTATTGAGTACATGCACCAGGTCTTCACGGCCAAGGTATTCGTAACCCAATAGCCTGAAAATATAATCGATCACTGAAGTTGCGCTTTTGATGTTATCATGGCCACCTACCATTCCCGAAGGCTCAAAACGTGTAAAAGTGTATTTATCAACAAACTCTTCTAAAGGCACACCATATTGCAGGCCTACTGATACTGCAATAGCGAAACAATTCATCAGGGAACGAAATGTTGCCCCTTCTTTGTGCATATCTACAAAAATTTCCCCGAGGGTACCATCTTCATATTCACCGGTGCGCACAAAAACGGTTTGTCCGCCTACTGAAGCTTTCTGGGTAAAACCACCACGTTTGCCAGGCAGGTTTTTACGCTCAACAACAGATGATAACTGACGTTTGAATTTGGTGTCCGTCGATTTCTCAAGGATTGCACGTGCGGCTTCTAAAACCTGTTCTGGGGTAAGATCGCCTAAACGAACGTTACCGGCTTTTCCTAACACTTCTTCTACGGAGTCCAGTTTATCCTCTTTCGAGTCGGCCGACTTGGTAGACAGGGGCTGCGATAGTTTACAACCATCGCGGTAAAGGGCATTGGCTTTTAAACCCAATGTCCAACTCATCTGGTAACAGTCTTTAATATCCTCTACCGTTGCTTCATTAGGCAGATTAATGGTTTTAGAAATAGCACCCGAAAGGAAAGGCTGTGCGGCAGCCATCATGCGAATATGGCCATATGCATGGATATAACGTTCCCCTTTTTGTCCGCATTTATTGGCACAGTCAAAAATGGCGTAATGTTCTTCTTTTAAATGAGGTGCACCCTCGATGGTCATGGTGCCACAGATGTATTCGTTAGCAGCTGCAATTTGCTGGCGACTGAAGCCCAGGGTACGTAGCAGGTTAAAATCTGGGGCATTGTACTGTGCCGCTGTAAAGCCTAATCGTTGCAGGCATGGCTCGCCCAGAGTCCACTGGTTAAACACAAAACCTATCTCGAAAGCGGCAGCCAGAGACTTCTCAACTTTATTTAACTCATCTAGCGTAAACCCTTTGTTGGCAAGTGTATCGAAATTAATATGGGGAGCACCTTGTAAGGTTGCGGCACCTTTGGCATAGTTAACGATGGTGGTGATTTCTGTTTCGCTATAACCCAGGTTCCTCAAAGCTGCAGGTACACCCTGGTTAATAATTTTAAAATAACCGCCACCAGAAAGCTTCTTGAATTTGACCAAAGCGAAATCTGGTTCTATACCTGTGGTATCACAGTCCATTACCAGGCCTATGGTGCCAGTTGGTGCGATTACCGTGGTTTGTGCATTGCGAAAGCCATATTGCTCACCTAGTTCCACTGCTTTGTCCCAAGCGTTGCATGCTGCTGAAAGCAGGTAGTCTGGGCAAAACTTAGGATCAAGTCCCCGAGGCGTAATTTCAAGGCCATCGTATTCATTGGCATTACCGCTGTTATAAAGCTTTATCATGATGAATACCGCCTGTTACTTAAACTCAAATTCCTTTATCTGACGGACGACGTCAATGACGGACCCGTCTCTGGCCTCCACAATACCTACCACACGCTCTCCGAACTGAACAGGGGCGGGCGTGCCGGTGATCGAATAGGCAATATCACGAAGTTCCTCAATGGTGTATACCGGAGCACCGCTGTTCTTCGCGGCATCCATGAG
>NZ_JAZQNU010000071.1:0-3783 GCF_045627485.1 Pedobacter sp.
GGGCCTGATGGCAAAGGCCGATGAAGCAATCAGCCTGGGTTTACCTTTATTCGTTACTGAATGGGGCGTGGGTGAAGCAAATGGAGACGGGGTTTTTGACCGGGAGAAAACCGCTAAGTGGATGAACTGGATGGAAAAGAATAAGTTGAGTTGGGTAAACTGGAATGTAACGGATAAACAAGAAACCACTGGTTTATTAAAAACCGGAGCGGCAGCAAGGGGTAGCTGGCCCATTGCTGATTTATCTCCCGCAGGACTGTATATCAGAACGGAACTCAGGAAGCTAAATCCTCAATAGCCTTTATATAAAGACTCTTGTGCCCGAGAAGTTTTCCCTGAACTCTTTTGGGGTGCAGTTCTTTTTCTTTTTGAAAAATCGGTTGAAATTGGAGATGTTATTGAAGCCGCAGTTAAAAGAAACTTCAGCAATGGAATGTGTGGTTTCAATAAGCATCCTGGTGGCATGACCCAACCTGATTTCGTTAAGGCTATCAATAAAGGTGGTACCAGTACGTCGTTTAATAAAGCGGCTAAAGGACACTTCAGTCATGTTAACAAGTTTAGCCAGGTCTTTTAAGGCTACCGGTTTATGGAAGTTGGCATTCATGTACTCGAAGGCTTTATCGATGCGGCGGCTGTGGTAATTCAATACCTGGTCGTTATTAAAGGTAGCATCAGACAAAACCCGCATGGATTTGGCTGTGGACAGCTGGTGTAAAATGCTCATCAACTCTAGCACAGAATCAAATCCCTGCATCTGGTCTATAACCAGCAATCTTTTATAAACAAGTTGTGCGGTTTCCCTGGGAAAGAGAATGCCCTTGGTAGAACGGTCAAACATTCTACGAATAAAACTAAGCTGGTTTCTTTTGAGCATTTTCTCATCAAGAAAGTCTTTATGCCATTGGATGGTGACTTCCCTGATTTCTTCGCTTTTACAATTATGGGTGAGCCAGACATGAGAAAGGTTAGGGCCCACCAACACGAGTTCCATGTCTTCGATCTCCTCCACATTATCACCAACGATTCTTTTTGCCCCTTTGGCATTCAAAATCAGATTGAGTTCGTACTCTTCATGAAAATGGAGCGGGAAGTTAAACTCTTTTTTTACCCTTGAAAAAATAGTGAAACAATCGTTTTGCGTTAACGGCGTAATCTCTTTGGTAATGTTGTTCATTGAGGAGGAGCATTAATTGGTTAGCATAAATATATAATTAAACAATAGTCATTCGCTATGAATTGGTTAAAATAGTATTACGATACTGGGCAATTGATCTATAATTTAGTCGAAATAAATAGTCGTTTAACGGCTAGCCCCTGACCACCTAACCAAATATGAATTTACAACTAATTGACATCTCCATTCTCCTGCTATACCTGGCTGTGATGATTTTTATCGGATTCTGGTATAGAAAAAAGGCAAAGCAAAATAATGAAAGTTACTTGTTAGGTGGTAAATCCTTACCCTGGTATAAATTAGGATTAAGTGATGCTTCTGATATGTTCGACATCAGCGGGACGATGTGGATGGTAGCCTTGTGCTTTGTTTATGGTTTAAAAAGTATATGGATTCCGTGGTTATGGCCGGTTTTTAACCAGGTATTTATGATGATGTTCCTAAGTAAGTGGCTGCGGCGAAGTAACGCCACTACCGGTGCGGAATGGTTGCAGACCAGGTTTGGATTAACAGGGAAAGGGGTGACTCCATCGCACCTGGTGGTGATTGCTTTTGCTTTGCTGAGTTGCTTTGGTTTCCTTGCTTATGGTTTTATAGGGCTAGGAAAATTCATGGAAATTTTTATTCCCTGGGAAGTGGTAAGAGACTATGTGCCATTTAATATTCCCGCCGACTACGTTCCTCATTTTTACGGGATCATTTTTACGCTCTTTGCCATGTTTTATTCGATTCTGGGTGGTTTGCACAGTATCGTTTTAGGTGACATGATTAAATATGGGATAATGATTGTAGCCTGTATTGCCATTGCGGTAATCGCGATGACGAACCTCAATGGTAAGGCGTTGAATGTACCTGCAGGCTGGGATGATCCGTTTTTTGGATGGAAGCTCGATCTGGACTGGAGTAACATAGCGGCAGATGCCAATAAGAAAATTGCAGATGACGGTTTCAGCTTGTTTAGCTTGTTCTTCGGTATGATGCTCCTGAAAGGTGTTTTTGCATCGCTTGCCGGGCCGGCACCGAATTACGACATGCAGAAAGTATTAAGTACGCGAAGTCCGAAAGAAGCGAGTAAAATGACCGGTTTTGTAAGTATCATATTATTACCGATCAGGTATTCGATGGTCATTGGCCTAACGGTGTTGGCGCTGCTTTATTATGATCAATTGTATTTGAAGGGACCAGACGGGGTGACTGATTTTGAACGCATACTGCCGGCCACCATTAATAAGTTTATGCCTACAGGTATTTTGGGCATCGTGCTGACAGGCTTATTAGGTGCTTTTATGGGAACCTTTAGTGGGACTTTAAATGCCGCCCAGGCCTATATTATTAACGATATCTATTTAAAATATATCAACCCTGCGGCAAAGACCAAGCGGATCATGACTATGAATTACCTGGTGGGGGTGTTGGTGGTATTTATCGGCATCGGACTTGGTTTTTTTGCAACGAACGTAAATGATATCCTACAGTGGATAGTTGGGGGTTTGTATGGTGGGTATGTAGCTGCCAACTGTTTAAAATGGTATTGGTGGCGATTTAATGCGAATGGGTTTTTCTGGGGAATGGCTGTGGGTATTGTGGCTGCAATGCTGATGCCTTATGTAACTACCGGGTTGCCATTATACTGGTGGCCGGTATTGTTTTTACTGTCCTTGGCTGGTTGTTTTGTAGGCACCTACGCCACAGCACCCACGGACGTAGCGGTATTAAAATCTTTTTATAAAACCGTAAGGCCATGGGGGTTTTGGAAACCCATCCATGCATTAGTGGTAGCCGAGGATCCCTCTTTCCAGGGAAACAAGCGATTCAAGTTAGATATGTTAAATGTAGTGTTAGGTGTTATCGGGCAGTTGTGCCTAACTATTTTACCAATGTATTTGATTTTAAGCATGCACACCCCACTCTGGATTACGCTGGCGATCCTTACGATAATTGTTTTGATCCTGAAAAGGACCTGGTGGAATAAATTAGAAGACTAAGTAATTTTTAGATCATGATAGATTTTAACTTAAGGAAGCAAGAAATAATAAAGGCCCATGAAGCTTTATTATCTGCTCCAAATAATGAGATAGCCATTAATAACGGAGTTTTTAAACGTTATGAAAATCCGGTGGTTACGGCTGCCCATACACCGTTGACCTGGCGTTATGACTTTAATCCGGAGCGTAATCCCTATTTAATGGAGCGGATAGGTATTAATGCGGCTTTTAACGCTGGGGCCATTAAATTAAACGGGAAATTTTTGCTGATGGTAAGGGTGGAAGGTGTTGACCGGAAATCTTTCTTTGCCGTAGCTGAAAGTACGAATGGAATAGACCATTTTGAGTTTTGGGAAAGCCCAGTAGTATTGCCCGAAACTGAGAATCCTGATGTAAATGTTTATGATATGCGGCTGGTAGCACATGAGGATGGCTGGATTTATGGATTGTTTTGTACGGAGAGAAAAGACCTGGCTGCACCAGCACATGACCAGACGATGGCGATTGCGCAATGTGGTATCGTACGGACAAAGGACCTGAAAACATGGGAACGACTGGCCGATTTGAAAACAAATTCGCCACAACAAAGAAACGTAGTGTTACATCCGGAATTTGTAGATG
>NZ_JAZQNU010000072.1:0-1844 GCF_045627485.1 Pedobacter sp.
TTTTGATGCACTATTAGTTCTTTTAAATTCCGAAACATCTGTAGCCGAGAAATGATAAGCCATGCTAAAATACCAGTGTTATTGGTTCCGGCAGCCGCAACATTCATTGGTATTAATAAAATTGCATTTGCAACTGATTTAAGCCATGACGATATTGGTGTGATCCGTTCTCTTTCCACCTTTGCTGCCCAGTTCAACGCCGAGATTCTTGTGGCACATGTGAGTGAGGGGCAAGGTGATGACGATAAACAAAGGGCTAAAATAGCCGATTTCATAAATTACATTACCACCAGAATAGATTACCCTCACGTCCATTTCCGCGATATTAAACAAATGAATGTGGATGAAGGGCTTGACTGGCTTTCCGAGCATGGGCAAATTGATATGTTGGTAATGGTGCATCACCGTAGTAGCCTTATTGATGTTTTATTTAACCGAAGCCGAACGCAAAAGGTGGCCAGACACATTGATATTCCATTACTGGTTTATCCAGGTTACCTGAACCATGTGTTTTAATGGCTAATATTAAAATGTTGATATGAAAAACGGCCGGTCATTTACGCAATGACCGGCCGTTTCGTTTATCAATTATTCGTAACTGTTACCAGTAAACGGTGTACAATGCAGCAATCAAGCCTAAAATGATGAGTGAGCCTACAGCAAAACCTTTGCTGGTGTAGAACATCTCTTTCTCAATTTCAAGTCCTTTGGTGATCACACCTTTTTTGTTTTCGTACATACTGATGATGTACATCACCACTAAACAGATAATGAATACAAAACCCATACGGTCTAAGAAAGGAATCTCATATAAAGTTGCACCATCTCTTTGTTTAACCGGAACAGCGAAACCACTTGAATACAAGAAGCTTAAATCCATCATAAATGGAAGGAATTTAAACCATACTGATAATAAGAAACCTCCAATGGTAGCAAACAGCGCTGCATTCGAAGTAGTCTTTTTCCAAAAGAAACCTAAGATAAACATCGCAAAGATACCCGGTGAGAAGAAACCTGTATATTCCTGTATAAACTGGAATCCCCCTTTTTTATCAATACCTAACAAGGGTGCAATCACAATGGCCACAAGCATAGAAACAATCACCACCCAGCGACCAATAACAACCTGTTTGTTTTCATCGGCCTTTTTGTTAATTACTTTTTTGTAGATGTCAAGTGTAAAAATAGTGGCAATACTGTTTGCTTTACCTGCTAATGAAGCTACCACAGCTGCAGTAAGTGCAGCAAATGATAAACCTTTTAAGCCTGTAGGCAATAGGTTTAACAATACCGGATAGGCGGTATCAGGCGCAACTTCACCGTCCTTCATCATTGAAGACTGGAAGTCACCATAACCTTCTTTGTATAACACATAAGCAGCAATACCAGGTAACACCACAATAACCGGCATCAGTAATTTAAGGAATGACGCAAATAATAAACCTTTACGTGCAGTTGGTAAATCAGCGCCCAAAGCACGTTGAGTAATGTATTGATTACAACCCCAGTAGTTTAAATTCACAATCCACATACCACCTATCAACACGGATAATCCAGGTAAATCGAGGTAGTTTTCATCTTCCTTGTCAAAAATCATGTGGAAATGACTATCGGCATGTTCCGTCAGCAAGGTGAACCCGCTTAATACACCGCTTTGTCCAAAGTGTGTCGCCACCAGATTTAGCGCCAGGTATGTTGTAGCTAATCCACCTAGAATCAGGAAGAATACCTGAATAACATCCGTGTATCCAATTACTTTCATCCCCCCAAGTGTAATTATTACAGAGAAAGCAGCAAGTATATACATACACAGCGTCAGGTTAATTCCCGAGATGCTGTTAATA
>NZ_JAZQNU010000073.1:0-102736 GCF_045627485.1 Pedobacter sp.
AATAATTATTTAACAATGTACGCAATAGTAAATATAGCAGGACAGCAATTCAAAGTTGCAAAAGACCAGCACCTTTTTGTACACCGTTTGCAAGGAGATGAAGGCGCTAGTATTGAATTTGACAATGTATTGTTGGTTGAAAATGGTGGTACAATTTCTGTAGGAACTCCTGCATTAACTGGCGTAACTGTTACAGCTAAAATCGTGTCTCATTTAAAAGGTGATAAAGTTATCGTTTTCAAAAAGAAACGTAGAAAAGGTTACAAAAAGAAAAACGGACACCGTCAGTATTTCACTAAAATCCAGATCTCTGGTATCAGTTTATAATTATTGTTAAACATCAATTGCCAATTAATACGGTAGTTAATAAAATATAAATCATGGCACATAAAAAAGGAGCCGGTAGTTCCAGGAACGGACGTGAATCGCATAGCAAGCGTTTAGGTATTAAAATATTTGGTGGTCAAACTGCCATTGCTGGAAACATTTTAGTACGTCAACGTGGTACAAAACACCATCCTGATAAAGGCGTAGGTATTGGTAAAGACCATACTTTGTTCGCTTTAGTAGATGGTACAGTAATTTTCAAAAAGAAACAAGATAACAAATCTTACGTTTCTATCTTACCTGCAGCAGCTGTGACTGTTCCAGTGGTAGAATCTGAAGCTGCATCTGCAGAATAAGTTATTTTAAATAGCATAAAAAAGAGGCAATTTCCTATAAGGAAATTGCCTCTTTTTGTTTACAATCAGTGTCTAGCCATAAGCGCCTAAGAACGAGTTTCTTCAAGGATCTTTCTAGTGCTGAGGAAGCCTTGATGATGATAACTACATATACCAAGGTTTAAAGCTGTTTGTACAATCATTTGCCGGTCGTCAAAGTAAAGACACTCTTCGTGGCTTACCTGGGCAATCCCCATCGCTAAGGTAAAGATTTCTGGGTCTGGCTTGCGCATACCTACTTCGCAGGAGGAGATGAAAGCATCAAAACAATCATGTAAACCAAATTTCTGTATTCGGTAATTATTGATTTCTCGACCCTCATTGTTTATTGAAATTATACTAAAACCACAAGTCTTTTTCCATTCTTTTAGCCAAGGTAAAAAGTCTGGTAATGCAACGGACTGTGCGAAAATGAAGTCCTTAAATTCTTGTTTTGAAAAGCTTCGCGGATGATAAAATACAACTGTATCCAGGTAATCGTCAAGGGTGATTTTTCCTATCTCATAAATATTGAATATAAAATTATGGAGAATTTCCAATTCCTCATGATCGAGATTGAATTGCTTACATGCCAGTTTTCGGGAATGGTATCCCCAGCCGTTGTTTAGCAAAACACCACCAACGTCAAAAAAAAGAACTTTAATCTTGGAACCTTTCATGATAAAATAACAGTTATCCCACTTATAAGTTTGCGTTAGGCTGTTACGAATGTGAAACACATGTTAAATTAAGGGGGAGTAATTTTACAAAAAAAAGGCTTCTGCGTTATACAGAAGCCTTTTGTGAATGCTAAGATCTAACTCTCCCGGTGCATTAATGCATTTGCCAATGTGATCAATTCTTTCTTTTGTTCGTCTGGTACCTTGATCTTTGCTAAAGCAGCAAAAGCCTTGTCCAGATAATCTCGCATTTGCTGTGAGGCTAATTCTTTCACATCATACTCGTCATACAGCGCTTTAATGCTGTCAATTTTCGCTGGTAGGGTAGTGGTGTTTTGCGCATGAGATGCTAATGCAGCCAGGTCTTTCTGTTCTGCCAGTTCCTGTAGCTTTAGCAACAAGTATGTTTTTTTGTTGGCAATAATATCACCCCCTATTTGTTTACCGAATTTTTCAGGGTCTCCGTATACATCGAGGATGTCATCCTGTAACTGGAATGCAATGCCAAGATTTTCACCGAAGTCATATATAAGACAGGCATCTTCTTTACTGGCACCAGCAACGATGGCTCCAATTTTCATAGCGCCACCTACTAAAACTGCAGTTTTAAGCCTGATCATGTCTATGTATTCGGTAATGCCCACATCTTCACGCATTTCAAACTCCATGTCCAGTTGCTGGCCTTCGCAAACACCTTGTGCGGTAGCATTAAAGGTGTCAAGGACGTCTTTTAAGACCTCCACTTTCACTTTTGTTAGTTGTTTGTTGCTTTCTACCATCATCACATCGCCACTGAGGATAGCATTGTTGGTGCCCCATTTTTCATGTACTGTTTGCTTTCCACGACGAAGCGGCGCATTATCCATAATATCATCATGTATGAGTGTGAAGTTATGGAAGGTTTCAATGGCTAATGCCGCTGGTATTGCTTCCTCAATGTCGCCTTTAAATAAGTCGGCAGCGAGTAATACAAGTGCCGGGCGTATTCTTTTTCCGCCCAGGTTCATGATATACGCGATTGGGGCGTACAAGTTTTTCGGATGATTTGGATAGTCCATCGCTGCGATGGCTTTTTCAATCCGACTTTGTAATTCAAAAAGTGTGTACATTCTTTCTTGCCGTGTTCTTAATTAATCAGGGTGAAATCGATCATGCGTTTAGAAAGGTCTACTTTCTTCACTTTAACCTGCACTTCGTCGCCCAGTTGATATTTCTTCTTTTTGCGTTGTCCTATAATACAGTAGTTCTTCTCGTCTAACACATAAAAATCATCAGCAATATCTCTTAGTCTAACCATACCCTCGCATTTATTATCTGTAAGCTCTACATACATTCCCCATTCGGTCACACCCGAGATGATACCTGCATAGGTATTGCCAACATTTTCTTCCAGGTATTCTACTTGTTTATATTTAATGGAGGCACGTTCAGCATCAGCAGCACGTTTTTCCATTGCCGATGAATGCGATGAGGCGATTTCAAACTGCTCTTCATCTCCTGATTTTTCTCCATTTAAATAGCTTGCCAGCAACCTGTGCACCATTACATCAGGATAACGCCTGATTGGTGAAGTAAAATGTGTGTAATGGTCAAAAGCCAAGCCGTAATGACTGGTTTTTTTTGTGGTATAAATTGCTTTCGCCATTGAACGGATAGCGAGTTGGGTAAGTACGTTCTGCTCTTTTTTACCTTCCACATCTTCCATCAGGAAATTAAGTGATTTTGCAATCTCCTTATCTGATTTCATGTTAATTTTATAACCGAAACGCGCTGCAAATAAAGCGAAGTTATTCAGTGTTTCCAGGTTAGGTGAATCATGTGATCGGTAAACGAAGGTATATTTCTGTTTTCCTTTTCCTTTTTTTGACACAAATTCTGCAACCTTTTTGTTGGCCAATAACATGAAGTCTTCTATCAGTTTATGGGCATCTTTCCGCTCTTTTACGTAAACGCCAATGGGTTTTCCATTTTCATCCAGTTTGAACTTCACTTCAGTACTTTCAAAACTTATAGCGCCTGCTTTAAATTTTCTTTCTCTCAGGATATAAGCCAGTTCGTTTAGCTTTAGTATCTCCTCTACGTGTTTTCCCTCCTTGTTTTCAATTACTTCCTGGGCTTCTTCATAGCTGAACCTGGTATTGGAATTGATTACCGTTCGGCCAAACCATTCAGAGTGGATGTTTGCTTTGTCGTCAATTTCGAAAACTGCGGCAAAACAAAGTTTATCTTCATTTGGACGTAAGGAGCACACGCCATTACTTAAGCGTTCGGGTAACATAGGAATTACCCGGTCAACAAGGTATACTGATGTAGCGCGGGAATATGCTTCTTTGTCTAAAGCACTATTAGGAGTAACATAGTATGATACATCGGCAATATGCACTCCGATTTCATAATGTCCATTATCTAGTTTTTTGAAGGATATTGCATCATCAAAGTCCTTGGCATCCGCAGGGTCAATGGTGAAAGTTACGGTATCTCTGAAATCTCTACGACCCTCAAGATCCTTTTCAGAAACTTGTTCAGGTATGTTGTCGGCTTCCTTTTCTACTTCTGCAGGGAATGCCAAAGGGAAACCGTATTGTGCAAGGATCGCATTCATTTCTGTATCGTTTTCCCCTTGTTGACCAAGTATATGGATCACTTTACCAATAGGATTTTTTGCTTCCTCAGGCCAATCAGTAATGCTCACCTGTACCTTCTGTCCATTTTTAGCGCCATTAAGATCTGTCAAAGGAACAAAGATGTCGTGTAGCATTTTACGGTCATCGATAGCAACAAACGCGAAACGTTCTGAGATACGGATAACACCAATGAAGTCTGTTTTTGCACGCTCAATGATTTCAACCACTTCGCCTTCATTTTTACGGCCACTTTTCTTTGCAAAAATATAGACCTTTACTTTATCCCCGTGCAGGGCATTATGAAGCTTGCGAGCTGATACGTAAATGTCTTTTTCAAATTCGTCGTCTGGTACCACATAGCCGGAGCCATCTGCAGTAATATCCACCCTGCCAATGATGAACGTTTTCAGATCTTTTAACAGGAATTTCCCCTTTTCAGGTTCTATAAATATGCCTTTATGTGTTTGTTCTTTTAAAACTTCTAAAATCGTTTCTCTGGAAGCACTGTCAGTAATGTTTAATTGCGCAGATACTTGTTTGTAATTAAGTGGCTCTTTGCTTTTGCTCAACACATCGCCAATCAATTGTGTGAGGACCTGGGTTAAGTTTGATGTTTTGTTTTTTGCCATAACTAATTTATGAATCACCCGAAGGTAACAATTTGATGGGATATAATGCGGTTTTTGCTACATTTGTTAGTCTGTTTAAGGTACCTAAGTGGTTAATAATTCGATATGTTTACGGTAAAAGAAAGAAAGACAAGGAATGAATTTATAGTCATTCTTGTTAAAGCGGTTATCTATGCAGCGCTGGTTTATTTCCGGATTTACAAACCATCATTATATGATGAATCTATTTTTATTCAGCAGTTAACCAGTGGACTTTTTATTTTCCTGGGTCCAAGTCTGACAGTTTCGCTTTTGCGACTGGTTATCATAGTCTGGTATATTAAAAAGCACCGGCTCAAGTCAAATATCAAAGACAACTTTATCCTTGGCATAGATCGCATTGAATCTATTTTGAATGTTGTGTTCTTTGCACTTGCTTTTATAGTGTTTATGGGAAATGACCCTAAAGCATTTTTAACCAGCATCACTATCGTTGCAGCTGCTATTGCACTGACTTTTAAAGATTATATCACCAACATGATTAACGGATTAATTATCATGTTCTCAGACCAGTTGTCGTTAGGTGATCACATCAAAGTGGGGGAGATTGAAGGAAAGATTCTTGATATTACATTAATCAACATGATTTTGCAGAACGAAGACAATGATATGGTGATTATTCCAAACTCGGTGGTATTCAGTTCGGTTATTGTAAACCAAAGCAAACAAAATATCAGGAAACTGAGTGTCGAGTTTCACATTCTATTACACTTTGGTTACACTCCCGAATACTTGGAAAACTATCTGAAAAAGGTTGTGGTTGGTTATGCTGACTATTTGGTTCTGGATGGCTTGTCGATTAAAACCCTTTCTATAAATAAAGACGAAGCGACGTTTAAGGTTCAGGTATTACTAAACAAATACGACAAGCAGAAAGAGAGAGAAATCAGGCGTGAAATATACACTGCAATTATGAAGCTTTCTCAGAAACAAAACCAGGTTGGCTCAGCGGAAATAACCGATCCCGGGAATCGCATCAATTAACTTCCTGGTATAAGCCTCTTGTGGGCGATTGTAAATATCGTCAGGAAATCCTTGTTCTATTACCTGCCCTTTATTCATCACGATCATGCGGTCAGAAATATGTTTTACCACCGCCAGGTCATGTGAAATAAAAATATAGGTTAAGCCCATTTCCTGTTGCAGTTGTTTAAGCAGATTTAATACTTGCGCCTGTATCGATACATCTAATGCGGAGACCGATTCATCACAGATAATAAATTTAGGCTCAAGAGCAAGAGCACGCGCAATAACAATGCGTTGTCGCTGTCCACCAGAAAATTCATGTGGATAACGATCGTAATGCTCCTCTTTCAGGTTAACCTTGTTCATTAGATGTAATACATGTGCCTTACGTTGCTGGTCGTTGCCAAAAAGCTGGTGTACCTGTAAAGGTTCTATGATTGCTTGCCCTACGGTTAGTCGTGGATTTAAAGCAGAGTAAGGGTCCTGGAATATAATCTGCAGGTCGCGCCTGGTTTTACGAAGGTCGTTACCATTCAACTTCAATAAATCTTTGCCCAAGTACCTGACGGTTCCAGATGTAGGCTCCGTTAACCTTAATATACTTCTGCCAAGAGTGGTTTTACCACAGCCTGATTCTCCAACGAGTCCTAAGGTTTCACCAGGGTATACCTTAAAGCTGATGTTGTTAACCGCTTTTATGTAGATTTCGGTACGATTAAATAGCCCTTTGTTAACCGGGAACCAGGTACATAGGTTCTCTACTTCAAGCAGAGGCGCTTGCTGATACAGCTGCTTCCTTCTTTCCTTAATTTCTTCTGTAGTGTAGGTGTTACTTTCCAGAAGATGTTTTACACTTTTTTCCTCGCTACCCTGCATAAAATCAGTTATGGTAGGCAATACTTTAAGTTGACGTTCAGGTGCTGGCCGGCAGGCGAGCAAACCCTTGGTATAAGGATGTTTTGGGTTACTGAAAAGATCGGCCGAATTACCCTGTTCTACAATTTCGCCATGATACATTACTGCTACTTCATCTGCAACCTCATTAATCACAGCCAGATCATGAGATATGAAAATCATCCCCATTTGGCGTTCCTCCTTTAATTTCAGCAACAACTGCAAAATTGTTTTTTGAACGGTTACGTCCAAAGCAGTCGTGGGTTCATCTGCAATTAATAATTCCGGATTACAGCTTAAAGCCATGGCAATCATTACCCGCTGCTTTTGCCCTCCAGACAACTGGTGAGGGTAGCGTTCAAGCATCTGCTCTGGAAAAGGCAATTGCACTTCTTTAAACAAGCTGAGGGTTTTTGCTTTAGCCTGAGTTTTATCTATATGCTGGTGAAGCATTATTGCCTCAATCACCTGAAAGCCACAAGTAAACACCGGGTTTAGTGATGTCATTGGCTCCTGAAAAATCATAGAGATTTTGTTTCCCCGGTAATGCCTGAGGTCAGCTTCACTAATGTTTAACAGGTTAATGTCGTGAAATTTAATATCCCCCTTAATTTCCGTGTTACTTTGTGGAAGAAGGCGCATAATGGAAAAGGAGGTTACAGACTTTCCAGAACCTGATTCTCCAACAATACCGAGCACTTTTCCTGGATCAACTTTAAAGCTGATTTTTTTAACAGCCTTGACCAAAGTATGATCTTCCTCATTACGAAACTGAATTTCTAAATTGTTTACGTTTAACATCAGATTAGCAAGATAAACAAATTTCTGTCTGTAATTAGGCTGGTTTGTCCTATTTTTGCGCCATGGAAAGAGAAATTCTGGATACAAAGCGTAAAGCCTTAAAGATAAATTTAAATCAAAAGATTTACGGAACCTTTGCTGAAATAGGTGCAGGACAGGAAGTTGCCAGGAACTTTTTTACCGCCGGTGCAGCATCAGGAACGGTAGCAAAAACAATGTCCGCTTATGACATGACATTTAGTGACGCTATTTATGGTGCAGAAAAAAGTGGTAGATACGTAAGTCAGTCGCGTTTGACCAAGATGCTTAACCACGAATACGACCTGTTAAACGAGCGGCTGAGCGGTGAAAAATACGATGATAGAACCTTTTTTGCCTTCGCAGATACGGTTACTACCTTAAATTATAACAAATCTAATGACCCTCATGGTTGGATTGGTATAAAGTTTCAGTCTGAGCGTGGGGGTGAGCCAAATGAAATATTTTTCCATGTTCGTCTACTGGATACTGATGCAGCTCTGCAACAAAATGTTTTAGGCATCATTGGTGTTAACTTGGTTTATGCGGCTTTTTACTTCAATCATGATCCTAAAACCATGATAGAGTCTCTTGCCGATAACCTGACAGTTGGCTCGGTAGAGATTGATCTAATCTCTGTTCATGGTCCGGCATTTAAGTCTGTTAACAACATCCTGTTGAACCTTTACCTTATTGTAAAGGACTTTTCCAACGCGGCTATCTTCAATTCGGATGGACACCCGTGTTTACCAAAGGATCTTTTGTATAAAAAAGATATTATGATTTTGCGTACTAAGTATGCTCAGAAATCAAACCCTAATTTTAGCATGCTAAATAAGGCGGTAGAACAATTCGTAAGAACCGAATCAGTGAAACAGGAAAATCTGAGGGTTTTAATTGAGGTACTTTTATCAAATGTTTTAACTACCGAGGAAAACTGGACGGAGAATCTCGATTTAGAAGCAGTAGCCAAACGTGCAGAAGAAATGTGCAAAACTGGTAACCTTGTTATTGTTTCCAACTTTGCACGTCACAATAAGCTGGCTAAGTATCTGGATCGTTGCAAACCTAAAAGTGTCGGCATTTCTACCAATATAAATAACCTTAAGTTTGTATTTAACTCCAGTAATTTCGGCGAAAACTACAGTAGTCAGCTATTAAGCTATGTGAGTGATATGTTTAGTAAAAACGTGAAACTTTTTGCCTATCCTTTCTTGGACAAAAAAACAAATAAAGTAATCACCAGCGCCAATATGCCGGTTACCCCTGATGCTAAACCTTTATTTGACTTCCTAATAATTAATGGATATATCACTGATATCAGAGATTATAGTGAAGGCGATGTGAAAACTGTTTAAATACTGTCATAACAATGCTGTTAATTGGGATATCGGAAAATATCGATATACATTTGTAGCATGGATCAATTAGAAATCTTTAAGGCATTGTCTAATAAATCCAGGTTGCAGATTTTGCAATGGCTTAAATCGCCGGAATTGCATTTTCCCGACCAGGAGAATGGATATGACCATGGGGTATGCGTTGGGCAAATACATAAAAAAGCTGGTTTAACCCAATCTACGGTATCTGAATACCTGGGCGTATTACAACGTACAGGTTTAATCGAAGCTACCAGGGTAGGCCAGTGGACCTATTATAAGCGAAATGAAGCCGCATTTCAGACCTTAACTAAGCTGATCGAAAAAGACTTATAAACAGTATTGAATATCATTATGAAAACAGATAGCTTATTTAGACCTTTTAGCTTCAAGTCATTAAATATAAAAAACAGAATCGTCATGGCCCCAATGACGCGATCTTTTTCCCCTGATGGGGTACCTACACCAGAAGTTGCCGCTTATTACCGTCGCAGGGCGGAAGGAGAAGTTGGTTTAATTCTTTCTGAAGGTACAGTGATCGACCGTCCGGCATCATCAAACGACAAAGACATCCCCCATTTCTATGGTGAAGCCGCTTTAAACGGTTGGCAACATGTAATCAATGAAGTACATGAAGGTGGTGCACAAATGGGGCCACAGATCTGGCATATGGGTGTGATGGAAAATCACTACTCAGGGTGGTTGCCAAGTGGGCCGTTTGAAGGTCCATCAGGATTGTTTAAACCAGGTGTTAAGCAAGGCGTAGCAATGACCGAAACGGATATTGCTGATGCTATTGCTGCCTATGGCCGTTCAGCCGCCGATGCAAAACGTCTGGGCTTTGATTGTGTAGAAATTCATGGTGCCCATGGTTATCTGATAGACCAGTTTTTCTGGGAAGGCACCAACGAGCGTACAGATGAATATGGCGGCGCAACTTTGCCATTACGCAATCGTTTTGCCATTGAAGTAATTAAAGAAGTTAGGAAACAAGTTGGTGAAGATTTTGCCGTTATCATTCGACTATCTCAGTTTAAACCTCAGGATTATAACTTTAAACTAGCAAAAACGCCTCAGGAAATGGAAGCATGGCTAAACCCATTGGCAGAAGCAGGGGTGGATATTTTCCATTGCTCACAACGCCGTTTCTGGGAACCTGAGTTTGCAGGTTCTGATTTAAATTTTGCCGGTTGGGCAAAAAAGATAACTGGTCAGCCAACCATTACCGTAGGTTCTGTTGGGTTAACTGGCGAATTTTTGGCTGCTTTTGCAGGGGAAAGTTCCGAACCAAGTTCTTTAGACGAATTGTTAAAAAGAATGGACCGTGGAGAATTTGATTTGGTTGCAGTAGGCCGTCCATTGTTGGCCGATCCGAATTGGGTAGAGAAGATTAAAGACAACCGTACAGATGAGCTGAGAGGCTTTACGAAAGCTGCGTTGTCAGAGTTAATATAAACAATAAACAAGTGAAATGCGGCTTTTCTACATCATGAAAAGCCGCTTTTTTATTAGTTTCGCATGTTGATAAATTGTAAAGGCTGACCAAAATCTTCGCTTTTACATAGAGCGATTACACGCTGCAAGTCGTCTATGTTTTTACTTTGTACACGCACCTGGTCATCCATCATAGAGGCCTGTACTTTTAATCCGCTGGCTTTAATTTTTGCCACTATTTTTTTTGCTGTTTCTTTATCGATTCCCTCTTTTACCGTAATCTCTTTTCTTATCATGTTTCCAGAGGCATATTGCTCTTTTCCGAAGTCAAGACTTTTTGCATCCAGGTTTTGTTTAGTCATCCTTGATATAATGGAGTCCTGAATGGCCTTCAGACGCATGTCATCTTCAGTAACGATGGTAATGATATTTGTTTTTTTATCATGTTCTATCGTGCTCTTTGAAGTACTGAAATCATAACGGTTTAAAATCTCTTTTTTTGCGTTGTTCATCGCGTTGTCGAATGTCTGTGGATCGACTTTACTTACAATGTCAAAAGTGGGCATGATAATAGCTTTAGAATGAAAAATTGTTAAATTTATAGTCAACGGGCAATCCTGTAAAAATATAGATCTTATGAAAACCAATAAGTCAAAAGTGCAAAAAAAAGTTGCCAAAAAAGCAGTAAAAAGGGATTTAGAAAAAACTTTAAGGAAAAGATTCCTGGAAGTAATTAGCCAGTTGGGCCTAGATGCCGAAAAAGTTGGTGATGATATTTCTAAAACTGGAAAAAAGATTGCGAAAAAATTAGCAAAAAGTGTAAAAAAGGTAAAACAGACAGTTGGTTTGGAAGAAACACCCAAAGTTAAAAAGGACAAAAGATTACCCAATACCCAAAAGGAAAAAACCGATGTTAACCAAGATAAGTGGACTACAAAACCTGAAGATGCCGGTAAACCAGTAAAAGCTAAAAGGGGCAGGAGGCGAGTTGAAAATGTTGACGGTGTAGTTCCTAAAGCAAAACCTATTGCACAAAGCGTTAAGGTTACGCCGATTAGCTCAGAAGCACATGTTAAAAAGGCTTTAACAAAAAATGGACCTGCTAATACAACTACCCCTGTAGTAAAAAAACGGGCTTCTAGAACCAAACCTAAAACTGAGGTATTTCCCCAAGATCCAGAGATGCCAGAAACGACCGAGCCTGCATAAGCCATAATTAATATATACTTAACATTAAAATATTCAGTTTTGAGACATTCGATATTGAACTGATATTATATTCTATCTACATGGCGAAAAAGAAAGTTCCTTTTCTAAACAGAGAAATCAGCTGGTTGTATTTTAACGAGCGGGTGCTCCAGGAGGCGGCAGACGAGTCGGTTCCTTTAATAGAAAGGATTAAATTCTTGTCTATATTTTCGTCAAACCTCGATGAATTTTATCGCGTTAGGGTGGCTACAATTAACCGGCTGGCCAACTTAAATGAAAAATCAAAAGCTTTGCTGGGATTTAACCCTAAAAAAGTACTCAATGAGATAAAAAATATTGTAGTTAAACAGGAACGTCGCTTTGAGCAACTCTTCCAGGCCACACTCATTAATGAGTTGGCTCAAAACCGAATATTTATTCTTAATGATACCCAGCTTAATGTATCAAGGGGCGAGTTCGTGCGAAATCACTTCAGAGACCGCATACTATCCAACCTGGTTCCAATTTTAATTGATCTGGACAAACCTTTCCCCGAGCTAAAAGACCGTTATTTATACTTTTTTGTACGGGTTTTTAAAAAAGGATCAAAACATCAGCGTTATGCTTTAATTGAACTGCCTCAGGATTTGCCAAGATTCTTAATATTACCGGAAACAAATGGTTTAAAATTTATTATCCTGGCTGAAGATATCATCAAATACTGCATGGATGATATTTTCTACATATTTGATTATGATGAACTTGATGCCTATTCTATTCAGGTAACGCGTGATGCGGAATTGGATATTGACAAAAATATCAGCGATAAATTTATTGAGGAGCTCAAAGCAAGTCTTGAAAAAAGGCGCAAGGGTAAACCCATGCGTTTACTTTATGATACCGAAATGCCATTTGATATGTTAAGCGTATTGGTGGCTAAAATAAAGATTGAAGCCGAAAGTTTAATTCCAGGTAACCGTTACCACCGTTTTGGCGATTTCATTCGTTTTCCTAACGTCGGCTCTCCTTCGCTGGAATACCCACCAACGCCTCCACTAAAAGTATTTGGTTTACACCGTACAGAAAGCATTATTAATAAAATTGCTGCCAAAGACTACCTTATCAATCTTCCTTACCAGTCGTACGATTATATTATTCTTTTTTTGAGAGAAGCGGCCATCGATCCTAAGGTTACAGAGATAAATATTACCCTCTACCGCCTGGCAGAGAACTCTAGGGTTATAAATGCCTTGATCAATGCGGCTAAAAATGGGAAATTGGTAAAAGTGGTTGTGGAGCTTAAGGCAAGATTTGATGAAAATGCAAATATTTATTGGTCAAACCGCCTCGAAGAAGAGGGTGTACATGTTAATTACGGTTTAACTGATTACAAGGTGCATTCAAAAATTTGCCTTGTTAAAAGAATAGAACGTGGTCGGGTGATGTATTATGCCAATTTAGCTACAGGGAACTTTAATGAAAAGACTGCTAAGCTCTATTGTGACCACAGTATTTTTACAGCAAAAAAGGAAATAACCCGGGACCTGGTGAAGTTGTTTAAGGCTCTAAACAACCATACCGTCGCTAAAGGCTTCAAACACCTCATTGTTTCCCCGTTGGAATCAAGAAATAAATTTTATCGGTTAATAGACCGTGAAATCAGGAGTGCCAAAGCAGGCAAACCAGCTTACTTGTTATTGAAAGTAAACAGCCTTGCTGATGAAGGCGTGGTGAATAAATTATACCAGGCCAGCAATGCAGGAGTAAAAGTGAAATTGATTGTTCGTGGTATATGTTGTCTGATACCAGGCATCAAAGGTTTCAGCGAAAATATTACTGTTATTAGTATTATTGATAAGTTTTTGGAACATGCGAGGGTTTACATCTTTGGAAATCAGGGTAAGGAAGAAATGTATTTATCCTCTGCTGATTTAATGAGCCGTAATTTTGAACACCGTGTAGAAGTAGGCTTTCCAGTACTTGACGATGATGTCCGCCAGGAAATCAGAGATATCATCGACTTCCAATTACAGGATAACGTTAAAGCAAGAGACATTACCAAATTGAACAATAATCGATACCATAAAAACAGGCTTGGCACCAAGGTTAGGGCGCAGGTGCAGACTTATAATTATCTAAAAAATAAACATCAACAGAATTAATGTTACGATACGCAGCAATTGATATAGGTTCTAACGCCGTAAGGCTTATGATTGCCGATATTACTCATGATGAAGGTGAATACGGTTATAAAAAAAATACGTTGGTTCGTGTACCCTTACGTTTAGGCGATGACGCTTTCCTTGACCATAATATCTCTGTACGGAAAGCAAACGACCTCGTGAAAACAATGGTGGCTTTCAAAAACTTAATGGACGTTTACCAAGTGTCGGCATACCTTGCCTGTGCTACATCAGCTATGCGCGAAGCTAGGAACGGGGCGGAGTTGATTGCAAGAGTTAAGGCAGAAGCAGGACTAGATCTGGAAATCATTCACGGACAAAGAGAAGCAAATATCATCTATCATAATCATATTGAAGATAATCTTGATATCCACAAAAGCTACTTGTATATAGATGTGGGTGGGGGTAGTACTGAGCTTTCAGTTTTTGTCAATAAGGTACCTGTTGCCTCGCATTCCTTTGATATTGGCACCATAAGGATTCTCGATAATCAAGATAAAGAGGAAACCTGGGAAGAGATGCGCGCGTGGATTAAAGAGCAAACTAAAGACCATAAAAACTTGATGGGGATTGGTACTGGAGGGAATATCAATAAATTGTTTAAGCTTTCGAAGGAAAAAGAGGGTACTCCTTTGTCCTTTTTAAAATTAAAGAGCTTGTACAACCATTTAAATAGTCATTCGCTTAAAGAACGCATACAGGTGCTGGGTTTGAATCCCGATCGTGCAGATGTGATTATTCCGGCAGCGGAAATCTTCATCACCATTATGAAATGGACAGGTATTAAGCAATTGCACGTTCCTCGTGTAGGTTTAGCCGACGGTATTATTAACCTATTGATCGAAGAGAACCTGGATTAAGATATACCTGTGCAAGGTAGGCCCCATGATGACTCTGGCAGATGGCTGGAGAAAACAAATCAGTAATATGGGTTGCACCCTGTATAGATACCTTAATTTGTCGCAACATAACCATGCTGTCGGCACATATGGTATGGATAAAAGTATTGTGAAGGCTGCTTCGGGAATAATACTTGCGACCTGCAATAGTAACCTCTCCACTGCTCCTCTGGCCGTCAAGGTCATGTAATGTGCATACTAAAGATGTAGGTGCATAGTTGCGGATGCCCGTCTCTTTAGAATAGATTTTGTAGGCCGCTTCCTTCATACTCCAGAGAAGCCAGACCAATATGTCTGGCGTGGCACTTTTTAAAATCAGATTTTGTTCTGCTGGTGTAAATACTTTGTTAAGGAAGCCTTTTCGCTGCCAATTGCTTTCTTGCTTTGCTGTGCGTAGATCCACGATATCATTTCCGATCATCTTCCTGTAGTTTAAGTTCAACAATTTCTATGGCTGCTTTAACAGTCAGCATTTTCTCCATCGCCGCATTGTCTATCTCAATGCCAAATTCTTCCTCTACATCCAGTACCACGTCAACCAGGTTGGCTGAATTGATTTTTAAGTCTTTTATGAAATCGGTATCCTCGTTTAAGGTATCCAATGCGGTCTTATCCTGCGTGTAAGTGGCTACGATTGGTTTTAGGCGTGCAAGTAATTCAGTTTTCGTCATGATTATATTTTTTTAATAGTAGACAAGCGTTCACATCTCCAAACCCAAAG
Organism: Pedobacter sp.; assembly: GCF_045627485.1. GTDB lineage: Bacteria > Bacteroidota > Bacteroidia > Sphingobacteriales > Sphingobacteriaceae > Pedobacter. Next base: position 15,157 of record NZ_JAZQNU010000073.1, read on the forward strand.
CTTGCTTTCGCCAGCAGGTTAATTTCCATTGGTAGGCACTGCTGCGGTATTTTGTCACTGGCTACGCAAGCTTCAATTTCCGGGTTCAGATCTTCGCAATTTACATTTGGAAACAAAAAGTCCTCGTTTATCTGTAAAACGGAAGCCACACACTCTATACTGCCAGCTGCACTGAGGCAATGACCCGTCATGCCTTTTAGTGTGTTAATATACGGAAAATCCTGTCCTTTTCTATCAAGGGCGGTGCTCCAGTTTTTCAATTCCGTGCTATCCATCATGGTGGCAGTAAGGTGGCCGTTAATCACGTCTAATTCCCTGGAGTTTACACCTGCATTCTGCAGGGCACGCTTAATGCATTGTTGCACAGCTGTATGATTAGGGGCAGTCATTGTGCCGCCCCCACGTTGACCACCTGAGTTGATATGCCCCCCTAATACTTCTGCATATATATATGCGCCACGTTCTTGTGCGGTACGCAAATTTTCAAGCACAAGCGCTCCGGCGCCACTACCAGGAACAAAACCACTGGCGGTGGCACTCATGGGCCTTGAGCCCGTTGTAGGACTGTGATTGTGTTTAAATGTACAAACCTTCATGGCATCAAATCCAGCCCATATATATGGTCCACTATCGCTCGTGCTGCCGGCGAGCATGCGCAAAGCCTGCCCTGACTTAATCTTTTCGTAGCACATCAATATACTTTCTACGCCTGTGCTGCAGGCGGCCGAGTTGGTACTCACCTGGTTACCCAAGCCCAGCTTGCCGCCTAAGTATGCACTCACACCGCTGTTCATAGTTTGAATAACAACAGTGCTACCAATGCGGCGGGCGTTTAACTGGTCTACTTTATAGATGGCCTCCCTGAATTTGTCGATTCCAGATGTACCCGTACCGAAGATAGTACCACTTTCCCAATCGGGCGCTTCAGCAGGAGATATGGGCAAACCCGCATCGTTCCAGGCTTCCATGCCTGCAATTACACCATAGGTAATGCCGCTGCTATTAAAGTTGCGAAGTTCTAAATCATTGAAGTAGTTAGCGATCAGTGTAGAGGGGAGCGTTGGTATTCCTGCAATCTGGCAAGAAAAATTTAAATCTTCAAGGAGCGGCAGGTGTTGAATACCTGACTTACCTTGCTTAAGGGAGGTTGTGAATTGAGAAATCCCTGCTCCGTTTGGAGCTACCACACCAAGACCGGTTACAACTACCCGATTAGCCATTTAATTTAGTGGTTACCATGCCTGAGATTGTTCCTTTACAAACAACTTCACCTTCCTTGTTTTGCATCTGCACGTTGCAATGTAATTTCTTAAACCTAAAATACACTTTTTCTGCAATCACAGTTACTTTTTCTCCCGGAAAAACTGGCTTTACAAAATCAATAGCGGTAGAGGTTAACATGACATGGCTGCTGCTTCCGCTGGCAACTTCACCGGTAAGGAAAATACCAAGACATACTAAACCAATCTGTGCCATGGTTTCGGTTAGAATAACCCCTGGTGTAACTGGGTGATCTTTAAAATGGCCTTTATAAAAGTCAAGTTCTGGACTGTATGTATAAGTTCCGGTACAGCCATTTTCGTCAATACTTAACAATTCATCTACAAATAAAAAGGGAGGGCTGTAAGGTAACCGGGCTAAAATTTCTTCTTGTTTCATCGAGTATATAATTTACCATTGTAATAAAATACGCTGCGCCGTAAAGCCAGGTCCAAAGCTCAACATTAAACCTTTTTCGCCAGGCGCAGGCTTTTTGTCCATCATGCGTTCTAATACATAGAGTACTGTGGCACTTGACATGTTTCCGTACAAACGTAACACTTCTTTTGTATCATTTATATTTTTGCCTAGCTCGCTAAACAAAGATTCTACAACATGTATAATTTTCTTGCCCCCAGGGTGAAAAATGAGATGGTCGATATCGGCGATGCCAAGGCCATTTCTTTCAAGAAAAGGAAAAATAATAGCGGGAAAATTAGCCTCAATTACTTCGGGAACATCAATATCTAATATCATTTTTAATCCTGTATCCGTGAGCTTAAAACCCATCAGGTTGGTCGACTCGGTAAAATGATACATACTATCGTCAAGAATCACTGGACCTTCATCATCATCACATGATGAAAGCAGTGCGCAAGCCACACCGTCACCAAAAATGGCGGCACTAACCACATTGGTCATAGAATAATCTTTTAACTGGAAAGTGGCCGTTGGGGATTCAACTGCTATTAAGGCCGCTCGTTTACCTGGGTTGGCTTTGAGGAAGTTACGTGCATAGATCATGCCTGCAACACCTGCCGCACAACCCATTTCTGTAACCGGCAGGCGTACAACATCTTGTCGCATCTGCAGGTTATTGATGAGATGCGCATCCAGCGAGGGAATCATGATGCCTGTACAACTCACTGTAATGAGGTAGTCCAGATCCTTAGCCGTCCAATTGGCTTTAGTTAAGGCACCTTGAAGGCACTCGGTACCTAGCTCAATACTTTGTTCCATATAAAGATTGTTCCGGGCTTCAAAAGATGTAAGTGAAAACACCTCCGCTGGCGACATAAAGGAATACCTTTCATCTACGGCCGAGTTCTCAAAAATCTTTTTCACCTTTTTTATAAAGCGATCGTCCTGTCCGTGTAGCCATCCATCTAAAAAAGGGAGAATTTCTGATGTTGTTCTTTTGTTTCCAGGTAAGGTTTTGTTAACTGTGTTTATCTTGACCATAAGTTTTTACTATCCATTGATACCTGAATGCCCATTTCCATTTGATTCTGTCGTTCGCAAACTTCAACTGTTTGGAGTATGCCTGTAAATCTTTCTTTTTAAATCCTCGTAGAATGGAAATGAGTCCGTCCTCCCGCGACATATAATTCAACCTAAACATAAAACATAACGCTTTAAACAGGTAATAAGCAATTGCAGACCGGTGCAGGTCATTAATAACAAATCCCACACGGCTGTGTTTGCTGAAACCTTGCAGTAATGTTAATATATCTTCGTCTTTGAAGTGATGTAAGGTGAGAGTGCAAAGGATAACATCGTATTGCTGATTACCATTCAGGTCTTTAAAAATGTCAGCACAGCGATAGTTGATTTCCGGATAGTTGGTTGATAATTGTTGCGCATGGCTAATGGTAAACGCGTTGGCATCCATACCAGACAGTTCGCAACTTATATTATTATTCCGCGCATAATCTGCAATTGTACGTAGCATATCACCATTCCCGCATCCAACATCAAGTATACGGATTAGGCCTGTGGTTTCCGGTCTGTCTTTCAACAGCTTTTTTACACCGTCAAGGGTAACGGAGTTGCCACCAAGCAATCTGTTTATATCGGCAATTTTATCAAGTGCATCTTTTAAGGTTTCGCCTTCCAGATTAAAGTCGTCCATGATCTCTGGTTCCTGAGATCGGTAGGTAGTGTCAATGGCCATGGGTTTTTTTTATCAAATGGGGTAGTATGAAAGGAAACCTCGCCAAAGCGGCCGTTAGAAGCGAAGACAAGAAGTCGTTTCGCAAAATGGCAGATAGGTGTTTGCCCATGGCCAGTCTTTGGCTAAAATGCCTTTTCCATTCATGAGTATAATGCTGTTCCAAACTCGCACGCGAGGGTTGTTTGTTTTCGAAATGGCGTATGAGTTGGGTGGAGGCAATTTTAGCACCAAGGATGGCCATACTTAGCCCGTTTCCACATAATGGATGTATTAAACCTGCGGCATCACCCACCATTAGCACATGATTTTTGACGGCTTCTTTCTCTTCAAAAGAAATCTGACTAATACTCAAAGGTGCATCGAAAATCATCCGGCTGTTCTCCAGGATGTTTTGCAGATAAGCGTTTTTATACAATACCTGGTGCTGGAAGTCAGCGATGCTGCGGTAGGTTTTAAATGTTTTATAGTCGGTTAAATAACAGATGTTAATGACATCTTTTTCCACCGTCGAAACGCCACAATATCCACCCTCAAAATGGTGCAATGCTACAAGAGATGGGTCGAAACTACCACTGTAATGTGCTTTGACAGCAAGCCATGGAGATTTGTGTTTGATGAACTCCCGATCCAACTTTTGGTCCAGGCCAGCCCTTTTTCCATAGGCACCTATCACGTAAGGAGCTTTGTATATTCCATTTTGTGATGTTGTTACTTCAAAATGGTCTTGCTGGTACTCTATGGCAACAACCGTGTCCTGGACAATGTTGCAACCTTCCTTAAAAGCTTTTTGCATTAGGAATTGGTCTAAGGCATAACGACTTAATCCAAATCCTCCTAAAGGTAGCATTGAGGATATCAATGTGCCTTTGCGACTTGAAAACTCAAATCGGTTTAGCTGTGAAGGTTTTAAGACAGAAGGATCAGCGTTGAGTTCCCTCAAATAGGGCAAAACTTCATTAGAGATGTATTCTCCGCAGACTTTATGTTGTGGGTAGGGGTGTTTTTCGAATAGGGTTACCTTTATACCAGCACGCGAAAGGTGAGTGGCAGCGGTTAAGCCGGCAAGGCCGCCCCCAACAATGATTACGTCGTCTGTTTGAAGCATACCTGGAAAAATCTGTACACACAACACGGTGTGTACAGATTTTGTTTGGCATTACTATTAATTATCCAGTAAAGAGGCCGCGTCTTTGTCAACAAACCAGGTCACAAAACCGTCTACCGGTTTGATCATTTGGGCCGGGAATAAGCTGCTGTCTTTTTTTTCTTGTTCTACTACTTGTTTAACAGCTTTGGCTTTACTTTCACCAAATACCAGGAAAGCTATGTTCTTGGCTTTATTAATTAATGGAGCGGTAAAGCTTACGCGATAGGTAGACAATTTATCAACATAAACAGCATCAACCGCGGACTCTTTTACTTTGAGGATGTCAGTTTTCGGAAACAATGATGCCGTGTGGGCGTCGTCGCCCATACCCAATAAAATAAGATCGAAGTTCAGGTCGCTACCGTCAAAATGTTTGACAATTGCCTTCTGGTATTCAATGGCTGCTTTTTCTGGAGCAAGATCTGTAGGTACATAAAAGATATGATCAGCAGCAATGTTCAGAGGATCCAAGATACTTTCTTTTGCCATGAGTCCATTATAACTTTCATGGTTAGAAGGCACATTACGTTCGTCGCCAAAGAAGAAATAAACCTTAGTCCAATCAATAGCATCTCGATATTCCGTAGCTAAAAGGTGATACAATTCCTTTGGTGAATTACCACCAGTTAATACAAAATTGAAGCAATCCTGCTCCTGTATGCTCTTTTCTGCTATTTTAATAATGTACCTGGCCAGGTCATGAAGTAACTCGTCTTTGGTATTATATATCAGTAAATTCATTTCAATTAATCTTTATTTAAAGGCAATTTGAACCAATGGAAACCATCACGGGCAATGAGGGCCTCGGCATCTTCTGGTCCCCACGAATCGGCAGTGTAGTTAGGGAAACTTAATGATTTTTTGCTTTCCCAGGCATTAATAACCGGCATTAACAATTCCCAGGCACTTTCTACCTGATCCGCACGCATAAACTGTGTTTGGTCTCCGGTCATTACATCGAGTAGTAACGTTTCGTAGGCTTCCGGTGACTCAGAGTCGTATGTCCCTTTGTAATCAAATACCATATCTACAGGGTTTAATACCATATCTAAACCAGGTCTTTTGCCTTGCACCTGTAAACGTATACTCATTTCTGGTTGAATGCTGATGATCAGGCGGTTTTGTTGCCAGTGTTCTGTTACACCCGATGGGAAAATTTGGTGTGGCACATCTTTAAATTGAATGGCAATTAAAGAAGATGTTTGAAACAAACGTTTTCCAGTGCGCACATAAAATGGTACACCCTGCCAGCGCCAGTTATCTACAAAAAATTTGATTGCAGCAAAAGTTTCAGTATTGGAGTCTGCAGCTACACCGTTTTCATGACGGTAGCCTGGTACTTCCTTACCTTCCACCCATCCTTTAGTATATTGTCCTCTTACAGTGCTAAACCGAATATCTTCGGGGCTAAAAGCACGCATGGCTTTCAATACATCAACTTTTTTATTGCGAATTTCGTCAGCATCAAAATTGATTGGCGTTTCCATCCCAATTAGACAAAGGAGCTGCAATAAATGGTTCTGGATCATATCACGTAAGGCACCCGCACTTTCATAATAACCGCCACGGTCGCCAACGCCTAATTGTTCAGTTACAGAAATCTGCACATGATCAATGTAGGTACGGTTCCATAGGGGTTCCAAAAATGAATTCGCAAAACGAAAAGCCATAATATTCTGAACAGTTTCTTTACCCAGGTAATGGTCAATTCTATAAATCTGCTTTTCGGTAAATATGTTGGTTAACAACTGGTTGAGTTCTTTTGCAGTAGCCAAATCTCTACCAAAAGGCTTTTCAATTACAATTCTGCAAGTATCCTCTGTTCCGGCTAGTTTGTAGTCCGAAATACAGGTAGCAATCAATGGAAACAAGTTCGGCGCAACGGCGAGGTAATAAACCACTTGGGTTTCTGGCCCAAATTCGTTTTGAAAAACTTCTATACGTTCCTTCAAACCTTCGAAAGTTTTAGGGGCAGAAACATCAACGGGGGTATAGTATACGTTTTCAGCAAAATTGGCCCATTTGTCTTTTTTTACTTTACCGGTTCTAGAAAAGCTGTTTACGCCCTCCATAATAACGTCTCTGAACTTTTCGTCTGTAAAACTTTTCCTAGAAGTTCCGATAATGGCATATTTTTCTGGCATATAGCCATCGGCAAAGAGATTGTATAAAGCTGGCGCCAGTTTGCGCATATTTAGATCTCCAGTTCCACCAAAAATAACAAAAATGGTAGGTTTTAGATTGATCGTTGTTTTCATAACTTAGTATTACAAGGTAATAGGGTTCCAGATTGCATGAAAAATGCCTTCTTCGTCCGTACGTTCAAAAGTATGTGCACCAAAGAAATCACGTTGTGCCTGGATAAGGTTGGAAGGTAATTTTTCGGTTCTTAAAGCATCAAAATAGGTTAAAGTAGAAGCAAATGCAGCAACAGGAAGTCCATTCTCAACAGATAAGGTAACGATCTTTCTTAAAGATGGTAAAGTGCTTTTAATCTTATCCTGTATGTTTTTATCTGCAAACAAATGCTCCAATGCTGGATCTTTGCTGTAAGCCTGGTAAATATCTTCTAATAACTCGGCTCTAATAATGCAACCACCACGCCATATCTTAGCAATTTCTTTAAGGTTTAAGTCGTATTGGTAGGTCGCTGAGGCTTGCCATAATAAATGTAGTCCCTGAGCATAACAGCTGATCATCGCAAAGTACAATGCTTCTTCAAGCTGCACTTCTAATTCTGCAGCATTATCTGGTATGGTAGTCGTGTGCGGAAACGCGGCTGCCAATTCAACACGAAGATTCTTAAATTTCGAAATATCACGAGAACTAACGGCTTCGTTAATGGTGGGTATAGGTAGGCTTAAATCCATTGATACCTGTGAAGTCCATTTGCCTGTACCTTTGGATTTCGCTTCATCCTTAATCATATCAATCATCAGGTTGCCGGTTTTATCATCTACAAAAGCAAATACTTCGGCAGTAACCTCCATCAGAAAGGATTTCAAACGTCCCTGGTTCCATTTGGCAAAAGCCGCCTGTATCTGGTTGTTTTTATAACCCATGCCATTTTTCATAATGTCGTAGGCTTCAGCAAGCAGTTGCATCATGGCGTATTCTATACCATTGTGAACCATTTTTACAAAATGTCCGGAAGCGCCTGGACCTATGTACGTTACGCAGGGGTCGCCATTTACCTTTGCTGCAATAGATTCTAGTACTTCTTTCATTGCACTGTAGGCCTTTTTGTCGCCACCTGGCATCATGCTCGGACCGAACCGTGCGCCTTCTTCGCCACCAGAAATACCCATGCCGAAGAAATGAAGCCCTTGATCTGCTAAGGCTAATGCCCTGCGGGTTGTATCAGTAAAATGTGAGTTTCCGCTATCAATTATAATATCGCCCTTGTCCAATAATGGAGAAAGCTCAGCAATTACGCTGTCTACTATTGCCCCTGCGGGAACCAATAATACTATTCTCCGGGGTAATTCCAGACTTTGGACAAAATCTTCAAGTGATTCGAAGCCCTTTAAATCGTGTTCTTTCCCAACCTCTTCTAATAGCTTAAGCATCTTTGGGTCCTTGTCGTATCCAGTAACAGCATAGCCGTGATCGGCCATATTTAATAAAAGGTTACGGCCCATAGTACCCAGACCAATCATTCCTAAAGTGTATTTTTTCATAAGTTTGTGCGTTCTTATAACGATTCTATATTAACTTGCTTATAAAGCCGATTTGGCAGGGTGTTTTGTAACCAGGTGGTATTTTTCCTGAACTTTCCATAATTTTGCCCCGCCTTTAATTCCCTCGCGGTTAGAGGCCATTTTCACATGATCTTCCAGCTTGAAGTCTATATATTTGGAATTACCACCGCCTAAAAAGAGTTTATCGAAGTTAAACACTGTTTTATAAATATCTATGACTCTTGCTACCCGTTCGTTCCATTCTTTTATGCCAATTTTTCTCATGGCCTTGTCACCTACATAATCGTCATAATCCTTATTATTAGTTATTGGTAGATGCGCCAATTCTAAATGTGGAAGCAGTTCGCCATCATAAAGTAATGCCGTTCCGAATCCTGTTCCAAAGGTCATTACAATTTCAAATCCTTCACCATCAACCAATGCAAGTCCCTGTAGGTCTGCGTCATTAATTAAGCGTACCGGCTTGCCTATTGAGTCGCTAATCATCTGTGCCAATTCAATACGGTGCCATTTTCCCTTAGCTAAGTTTGGAGCAGTATAAACCACACCTTGTTTAACATACCCGGGAAATCCTACAGAAATTTTTCCGAAAGTACCCATAGTAGCTGCTAACTGCTTAATGACAATTAATACAGCCTCTGGTGTCGATTTAACAGGAGTAGGTAACTTGGTGTACTCTGATAATGCTGTTCCGTCGGGACTTAAAAGGCAGGCTTTAATATTAGAACCTCCTATATCTACAGATAGGATGTTATTTAATGCATTTTCCTGTTTATTAGGCATTTTTTGCTTGTTTAATAATTATTTGATGTATTTAGAATCAAGTTGCTATTTGTCCAATTTAGAACAGCAAAACGCAGGATATGATCTAAAAGTCAAATATAATATTAATGTTGTAATGACGACCTGAATTATATAGTATAGTTTTCTTGCCCCATTGTGGATGAGTTGAGAACTCTTCAATATGATAAGCAAAAATTTTTGTAAAGAGATGTCATAAGTAAGATAAATCCAAGCGTCGAATACCTGTGAGGACAATTCAGAAACCTAAAGTATCAAACATTATGATACACTATAATGTTGTGAATTAACTCACCGATAAAGTTTTAGGTGTACCAAATTACCCTCCAAAAATGAAAAAGCGAATTTTAGTGATTGATGACGATCAGGAGATAGGAGATGTTTTTAAGGCAGTTTTTCCATCAGATAAAAATGAGGTTTTTTTTTATGAACACGCTGATGATATATTTCACCTTTTGTCTTTACATCAGCCCGATATTGTTTTATTAGACTATAATCTTAATAGTCTGAACGGGGGTACAGTTCGTAAACATATCAAGTCGAGCAAACAGTATTCTCATATTCCTGTTATCCTATTGTCGGCATTTCCAAAGTTCATTTATAGCGAAAGCGATATCGGTTATGATGCTTTCCTGGAAAAGCCCTTTGATGTTCAAGAGTTGATAAATATAGTTGAAGCCAAATATTGAATGGATCCTCAAAATGATACTTTTTATAAATCCCTGTTAGCGAAAACTTTTAACGGACTCGTCTTTAAAGTCGAAGGATCAGTGTTTTCTATTTTGGTGGCTGGTGATGAATTTATTAAGTTAACTGGATTTTCCCGTGAGGACTTGTTAAACAGAAGTTTAGCGGAGGCGCCTCCGAGTTTATTTCATTCAGACACCACCCGAGTCTTTCAACAGGTTGTAGATAAAAAACAAACAAGCGTTATACATCCTTTTTCCCTTAATCCTTATGGAGGAGGATCCACTATACAGCTAAGTGCCAGTGTCAGCCCTATATTAAATGCTGCAGGTGAAGTGGGTTATTTGTTATATAGTGCAACCATAACTGATGGCGGGTTAATGCAACTTATTGACCAGGCTCCTTTTGGTATGGGAATATTACGTGGAAAGAGGCTTGTTGTAGAATCTGTTAATACCATGTTGCTCGAACTTTGGGGTAAATCTGAAGACATTGTCGGCTTGCCTTTATCGGCTGCACTGCCAGAACTTCAAGGTCAACGGATTCTAAAGTTACTTGAAGATGTTTATACCTGGGGTGAGCCACTTGTAGGCAACGAAGTTCAAGCTGTGTTGATGCGTAACGGTAACCTGGAAAACGCCTTTTTTAATTTTGTACATCAACCAATTAAAGACCAGACCGGACACACCACTGGGGTGATGATTGTGGCTGCAGAGGTAACGCAATTAGTACAAGTAAAAAGGAAGCTGGAAGAAAGTGTTGCCAACTTCAGGAATGTGGTCATGAATACCCATTACGGGTTGCTCGTGTTAAAGGGTAAAACCTGGACGGTAGAGATCGCTAACCAGCCAATGCTTCAGTTATGGGGAAAAACAACTACCGAGGTGATGGGTAAGCCACTCATGAAAATATTTCCTGAGTTAATCGGACAGCCGTTTCCGGAACATATTCGGGAGGTATATGAAACTGGAAAATCCATTGTTCAGCCAGAAGATGTTTTCTATTATCAAACTACAGAAGGAATTGGCAAAAAGTATGTGAGTTATTTTTACGATCCTATGCTAGATGCTGATGGTAACGTTTACGGTGTTATTGTTGGTGCAGAAGATATCACTACCAGGGTAGAGAATCGGCTTAAAACCGAAAGGGCTGAAGAGATGTTACGTATTGCTATTGAATCGGCAAACTTAGGTACCTGGCATTTCCAGCCAATCACAAAAAGATTAGTAGTATCCGATCGTCTTAAAGAGCTTTTCGGTTACTTGCCCGGTGAGGAAATGACGTACGAAAGTTTTGTTAGACAGATTACGGAAGATTACCGTCCAATTGTACTTCATGCTTTTCGCCACTCTATTTCAAAGGGTGAAAAGTTTAGTGTGGAGTTCTCCATTTTAGATCACAACGATCAAAAAATCAGGTGGATGAGGGCCACGGGTAAAATCTACCGAGACCAGGCAGGGGTTCCAGTTCGGATTTCAGGAATCTTGATGGAAATTACTGAACATAAACAAGATGAAATCAGAAAGAATGACTTTATCGCCATGGTGAGCCATGAACTGAAAACACCGTTAACCTCATTAAAAGTATATGTACAACTTTTAAATATGAAGGCAAAAACCAGCGGTGATGTTTTTACTGTTAAATCACTGGGAAAGGTGGAGGGGCAGGTAAATAAAATGAATAATATGATCAGAAGTTTCCTTGATCTTTCGAGGTTGGAAGCAGGTAAAATCTATCTGGAATATGAAAAATTTACCATAGACAAGTTGGTTGCTGAAATCGTAGAAGAAGTGTCGCTAACGGACAAGAGTCATACGATCTTGTTTTCCAACTGCAAACCTTTATCTGTATATGCCGATCGTGAGAAAATTGGACAAGTGATCAATAACCTTTTAGGTAATGCAATCAAATACTCACGTCCCAATACAAAGGTTACGATACGTTGCGAACATGTGAACGGAATGGCGCAATTCTCCATTAGAGATGAAGGAATCGGGATTTCCAAGGCCGATCAACCCAAGCTGTTTAGCCGGTTTTACCGAATCCAGAATCGAAAGCTAAAAACAGTATCAGGTTTTGGAATAGGGTTATACTTGAGTGCTGAAATTATTAGACTTCATCTTGGAAAGATTTGGGTAGAAAGCGAAGAAGGGCAAGGCTCAGTGTTCTACTTTACCTTACCCTTATCAGAGTAGCAGAATTTGTAATACTGCGCAAAATCCACGCTAATATTACTGCATGTTAGCCCTGTAAATGCATGAAATGGTGTTAAAACGCATAACGTAGGGTAGCACCGAAAGTTCTTTGGTCGCCCAGAACCCCAGCGTAATGGCCTGCATTACCTCCAGCGGGTAAAAGTTGTTCATAATAATTCTCCTCTAATAGATTACGACCCCATACGAAAGCGGAGATACCATAGGGCGCTCTAAATCCTATTCTGCCGTTTAAAATGGTATAACCATCAATATTTAAGTAGGCCGATGGTGAAGGGCTGGATGAGAACGAAGACCGGAATGAGCCATCAATGGCAATAAAGAACTTGGTATCTTTGCTTATGGACTTAATGGGTGTGGAGAATTCTGCCCCCATTGATCCTGCCCATTTTGACACGCCTGGAAGTACACCACCTGAAATATCTTTAAAGGCAACCTGAACACCATTTTCCGTACGTCCGGTTTCTTCTAATGGAAGGGGTGCATTAGTGAATCTGACATATGTAGCCTCTGTGTAGGCTGCAGCGCCATAAAACGAAATCGAATTACTCAGCTTTACGCTGGCATCTATTTCAGCACCCTTTACATTCACTTCCTCGGCGTTAGCGATATAACCTCGGTTAACACCTAACTCAGGCGATTGGACATTGGTCTGGTAATCTTTAATATCAGAGTTATGGAAAGTAAGGTTCATAATTAAGTTATCAAAGAGCGTTGATTTAATTCCGATTTCGTAATGTTTGGTATCTTCAGGCTTAATTACGGCCAGGTCTGTCGCCGCTGCACCATTAACAGTTGGTAAACCAGCCACATTTACACCCACAGGTTTAAAACTAGTCGAATAGGTTGCAAATGCATTGATTCTTCGGCTAGGTTTATAAGCTAAAGTAGCCGAATAAGTAAAGTTTGTCTCGTCAGCATCAGCAACATACTGCTGACTGCTATATACACCGTTTTTTAATGCCAGTAAAGCAGGGTCACTGGTTTCTAAACCGCCTCTGGCTGCACGGATATAGTCTACATCCTTTTGATCATAGTTTAGGCGTACCCCGGGCAAAAGATGCACTTTCTCTATAATCTGCCAATCTATGCTCGCAAATACGGCAGCACTTTGTGATTTGATTGATGCATTAGTATAAATGCCATAACCTTCAAAGAGGCCATGTGTGCTCCAAAGCGGGCTGGTAGAACTTTGGGAAAAACGCCATTGTGCAGATCCAGATTCCTCAGTACCGGTAATTTTAACTTCCTGGTCGATGTAAAATAATCCAATCACACCACTTAAACTTTTTGTGAAGTCGCCTGCGTAGCGAACTTCCTGCGACCAGTTTCTATGTTCGGCTGGGTTCTGTGATTTTGCCAGTGCCTGTAAACCGGTAAAATCTCTGTCGTTGGATGGGTCCCAATCCCAATAACGCCATGCTGATGTTGAGGTGAGGGTTCCGGGACCTATTTTAGCGTCGATGTTAAGGGAAGCACCACCTAATTGATTGCCTGACCTCCATGGTGTATCGTGGTCGATCTCTCGGTCAAAAGCATTTAAACTTGGTAGTGTATAACCGAGATCAGTGGTAATGGCATTAAACTGTCGATATGCTGGTCGGAGGGTGGGCGCAACTCCGGCAACCACTTGCGCATAGCCATCAGGTTTTTGGTCTGTGACATCACCTGATAAAGTAATAGCTACATTTTCTGATATTTTGTAAAGTAGTTGTGCGCGTACGCCCAGGTTATTAAGGTCATTAGTTGCTGAACCGGTCCTCACGTTATCAATCAGGCCATCACGCTGTGTCCCCGAAAAAGAAATACGACCGGCAAGTTTTTTCGTTATTGGCCCTGTAACCGAAGCTTTTGCCTGTATATAACCGTAGTTACCAAAACTTGTTTCAAAGCTGGCTTCAGGTATAAAACTTGCCTTTCGCGTGATGATATTAAAGGCCCCGGCACTCGTGTTTTTGCCGAATAAAGTTCCCTGTGGCCCACGTAAAACCTCTATACGTTCCACATCTATAAAATCTAGCGTAGCTGCGGCCGGACGTGCGTAATAAACACCATCCACATAGAATCCTACACCGGGATCAAGCCCATCATTGGTTAGACCAAAGGGTGAGCCTATGCCACGTATATTGATACCGGTATTCCGTGGGTTTGAGGTGTAGAGCTGTACAGAGGGAATTAGTTCTTTAACCCGGTTAACATTAAATGCACCAGATTGGTCGATTTGTGTACCACCTACTACCGAAATAGGGATAGGCACGTCTTGTAGTACCTCAGAACGCCGGCGGGAGGTAACCACGATCTCATCTAACAAGGCATTTTCTACCAACACCAATTCTACAGGAACATCATCAACCTTTAAAATCTGAAAATCCTGAGGTTTGTAACCAACTGAGCTAACCTGTAGGTAGAAAGGCGTTTCAGGAGTAGTATTAATAATAAACTTTCCATTCTCATCAGCAATTGTGGAAACTGTGGTGCCTCTGATAAGGATTGTAGCATGTGGAACAGGAGCACCGTTACTCCGTTTAATGATGCCGGTGATAGGCCCCTGAGCAAAGGCAAACTTTGCTGTGATTAAAAACGAAAAGAGAAGAAGTATGCTTTTTTTCATGGTTTGTTAGGTAAAGTTGAATTTTGTTTAGGTTTTCAATGCTGTATGTTGAGTTACTCAAAGGCTTATTATAGTTGGATAAGCTTGCAGAAATAAGGGCATAGCAATTCCCGATGGACGTATTTTACGTTCCTTAAATAGTATTCAGAATTACAGAAAATCTTTTATGCCTTAGTACTGTCCGTTGACTTCCTGGGATTGCAACAACAACTTTGGCTGAAAATGAATTGAAAATTTTTGATATATAATTTCAATGGGAGCATGTTTTTAAGATTAATGATACAAATATAAGAGTGTTATTTAAAATTACAATTAAATCTATCGATTTAGTAGTCTTTGTTAAAATAAATCTCATTTTGTATGCATTTGGGTAGTGTGGTAACACCGCAAACACCTAACTAGTAAATTGTTGATGGTGCTAAAGCGCTTCCTTATTCAGGCTACTTCTTTCCAAATACAGGAAATTTGCTTGCCTCCCCATAATTTTCTATGGGATCCATATTTTTAAGAAATTGCATATCTTCATCTGAAATGATAAAATCAACTTCTGCATTGGTTTTCATATGCTCAGGGTTTGCCGTCTTTGGAAGAGGGAGCAGTTCCAGTTGAAGGCAGTAGCGGATACCCAGTTGGGCAACTGAGACATCATATTTTTGTGCAATTTCTATTAGCTGCGGGTTTTTTAATAACACGCCATGGCCAATTGGGGAGTAGGCCTCTACTAAAAGGCCTTTATTTTTGCAATACTGTATTAATTCGGTGGGAGTATTGCTTATATGCGCCAGAATTTGGTTTACCATCGGTTTTACGGAGCAAGCATCCAGAATATTCTCGATGTCGGCCATCTCGAAGTTTGAAACACCAATAGCATGAAGCTTTCCTGCTTGATAGGCCTCCTCTAGTGCTTTCCACGCTTCTTGGTTACCTTCGAAGTAAGGTTTACTTCCATGGAATTCGGCCCACGGTTTAGGGCTGTGAATAATCATCAAGTCAATATATTCCAAACCTAATTTTCCTAGAGAAACATCAATTGAGGCAACAGCTTCTTTGTATGACTTGACTTCAGCTGCAAGCTTTGTGGTCACAAAAATATCATCCCTGTTTACCCCGCAGGCTTTTATTCCTTCTCCAACGCCATTTTCGTTCTGGTAAGCCTGGGCAGTATCAATATGTCTGTATCCAATTTTTACTGCATCTATTACAGTTTGGGCAGCTTTATTGTCATTGATAAACCACGTGCCCAGACCCAGCTTTGGAATTTTCAACCCATTAGATAGCGTATACTCTTCCTGTAAAATCATAACACTTTTAGTTTTTGATTAGATTCAAAATCAATCTCTACTAAGATTAATCAACCTGCACCTGGAGGCATATGCAACCTCACTCACTAAGATTACGGGTATGAGCTACAATTTACGAAAACAAACTCGCAACTTGGATTTTTATGATCACGTTTTTACCAGATTGAAAGCTTGCTCCTTACGATGTTATCATAGCAAAGATTCAATGGCTATACTTGTGGTGTTTTCATGACAACCGCTCTTGTAATAAATCATACCAATGCTTATTACTGGTGGAAAAATAATTGAAGTCAATAATAAGGTAGACCACCCTGGTGGTTAACGCTAATGTTGTAAAAGTTATTTTTAATGGCTGCCATGTAGTACCGAAATTCTTAACGTAGGCTCTTTTATAATTCTTGTCAAAGCCTAAATAAATTTGGGTGATAGCTATTAGCGCTATTTCTAAAGTGTCTGATTCTGATTCTAAACAGATACGCCCATTTTCAAGGCCAATTAGTCCGGCATGACTGTGTAAAGGTTTTACTCCGCTAAATAAATTTCCAATTTTATCTAAAAAATTGAGGTGTTTAAAATCATCATCATAAAGCCAAAGTGCATTACCCATTTTTGGAATCATAAAATTAAGTCTGATTTAATTGTTTTAAATGTATGAAATTTTATTACAGATGGCGATTTAAGATAAGGTCAGGAGCACTATTATTTCGCCTTTAAATTTTTTAAAAAAATTATAACACAATACAAAATATTATAAAACTTAATGGCTTTAAGTGAAAGTATTACAAAAAAATAAATATTAATACTGTTTTTTAAAATATTTCAAACTTCGTAATAATCAGAGTGTTTTACTTCAAATAGGCAAGCTCAGGAAAAAAAAATGGTCAGTGCAGATGACCTTCACGGAGTTTTGATTATTGAAGTAAACTTAAAAATTCTGTTATGAAACAAAAAAGAATTTTAATGGCATTTGTATTAGGTGCAATGCTATTAAGTTGCAGTACATCAACCAAAATTACAGGTTCCTGGGTTGATCCTGCCGCAAAGGGAATGGTGGTAGCTGGAAAGACCGTGTTTATAGCATGTCTTACCAGTAACATTGAAGTCCGAACCAAGTTGGAAAATGCACTCGCGCAGCAAGCAGCCCTGAGGGGTATTAAGGCGGTTGAAAGTTCGAACTTTTTCAGTCCCGACTTTTATAAGACCAAACCTACTGAACAGGAGCTTGCAAACCTTATTAAAGGCACAGGCGCGGAAGCTATTCTAACTGTATCTTTAATTAAGAAAGAAAGTGAAACCCGCTATGTTCCGGGTTCGGGAGTTTATGCGCCATATCCTTACTATGGTTGGTATGGTGGCTTTTATAGTTATTATAATTATTGGTATCCTATGTTTTATGACCCAGGATATTATGTGACTGACAAAATTTACTTTTTAGAATCTAATTTATACGACGCGGCGACGGGTAAATTGTTGTGGTCTGCACAATCTCAAACAGTTAGCCCAGGTTCAATAGATAGTTTTGTTAAATCTTATCCTAAAGTTCTGGTTGATCAGTTAATTAAAGATGGTGTTTTATCTAACTAACAACCTTATTTTATTTCGAAACTAACACTATGGGAAAGAATAAGAACATTGATTTCATAACGCTAACGGAGAATCCTCTGGATTCGAAAGCAGGAAATCAATTGGCTTTTCCATAACCCAAAGATGACAATATCAGAGTAAAGAAACACCATAGTATCTGATAACACTGGAAGAGCCTGTATCATAAATCATGATCAGGCTTTTTTTTGGTATAACCAGTGCGTTCATAACCAAAAAAGCCTGAAATCTTACGATTCCAGGCTTTTTGTAGGTTTTGATACCTTGGCGGAGAGTGGGGGATTCGAACCCGCGGACCTGTAACAGTCAACAGTTTTCAAGACTGCCGCAATCGACCACTCTGCCAACTCTCCGCTGCAAAAGTACGAATCTATATCGTTTTTACAAACGTTGTGAGATGAATAAACTATACTTATTGACAATCAGGGTAATAAAATGTTATCTGCTACCATATTTTCACTCTTTTCTCTGGCGCCAGGTATAATGAGTCAGATGGTTTTACATTAAAAGCACTGTAAAACTCAGGAATATTACGAACCACACCATTTACACGGTAGTTTGCCGGCGAGTGGGGATCTGTGTTTACCTGGTTTCTCAAGGCCTCGTCATTGGTTTTGTTTAACCAAACTTGTGCCCATCCAATAAATACACGTTGGACGCCTGTAAATCCATCCAATACTGGGGCAGGTTTGCCGTTTAAACTGTTATGGTAAGCTTTTAAGGCAATACTCAAGCCACCAAGATCCCCAATATTTTCACCTAGAGTAAACGTTCCATTAACCTTCAGATCTGGGAACACCTGGAATTCGTTGTATTGTGCAACCAAAGCATTGGTTCTTTTTTTAAACTCACTTTCATCTGTGGCGGTCCACCAATTACGCATCACACCATTGCCATCGAAGGTACTTCCCTGATCGTCAAAACCATGACCAATTTCATGTCCAATTACGCCACCGATACCGCCATAGTTTACGGCATCTTCCGCTTCCATATCAAAAAATGGAGGTTGTAATATGGCTGCGGGAAACACAATTTCATTTAAGGTAGGATTGTAATAGGCATTTACGGTTTGTGGTGTCATGCCCCATTCTGTTTTATCAACCGGTTTGCCTAATTTATTCAGGTTACGGTAGTATTCAAATTCTGCTGCACGTTTATTGTTTCCATACAGGTCGTTTTCAACAATCTTCAGACTGCTGTAATCTCTCCATTGATCAGGATAGCCTATTTTTGGTGTAAACTTGCTTAGTTTATCCAGCGCTTGTTTTTTCGTTTCTGCACTCATCCAATCCAGTTCTTTAATACTGGATTCGTAGGCTTTTAATAAATTATCTACTAATTTCAGCATACGTTCCTTTGCTTCTGGCAAGAAGTGTTTCTGCACATACACCTTTCCAACCACTTCGCCCAGGTTACCGTTTACTACACCCACTGCCCGGCGCCACGCAGGTTTTTGGGTTTTTATACCATATAAGGTATTGGAGTAGAAATTAAAGTTTTCCTGGTCCATTGCTGAAGTAAGCGAGGTGGCAGCACCTGTGGTTGCGCTCCACTTTAAATAGTTTTTCCAGGTGGAAAGAGGGGTGTTTTTTAATATCGTATTCAGGTCTTTTGTATAGGCTACTTGTGTAATAACAATACTGTCCTGGTTTTTAATACTGGCTTCGGTAATTAAGGTGGTCCAATCGAAGTCGGGCGTTAAGGTTCTCAGGTCCTTGATCAGGTATTTATTGTATAAACCAGCCATGTTTCTAGTTTCTTCTTTTGTCATCTGTTTTCCAGCAATAGCCGTTTCAAGGGCCATAATTTCTTTGGCTTTTGTTTTTGCATCGGGTAAACCAGCTAATCTGAGCATGTTTTCTATATGGGTAACATACTTCTCACGTAAAGCCACGGATTTAGCGTCAGTCTGCAAGTAATATTCCCTGTCTGGTAAACCTAAGCCGCCTTGCCAGGTATAAACCATGTATTTCGTGGGATCTTTAAAATCTTCTGTTACACCCAGGTTAAACGGAATCATGTTGCCAATCTTGTTGGCATAAGAAAAATAGGCGGCCAGATCTTTAGCGTTCGTCAGGGCGTCAATTTTTTTAAACTCTTCTTGCAAAGGTCTAAGTCCTACACCGTCACGCACCTTCATGTTCATAAAAGAGGCGTAATAATCGCCAATCTTTTGTTCCTCACTACCTTCTTTAGGATTGCCTTTTGACGCGTTTTCAATAATGGTTCGAACATTTTCCTGAGCCTTGTCGTTGACGATCGAGCCTGCCCCGTAGGATGCCTTATCTGACGGGATGGTGCTTACTTTCGACCAGCCACCATTAACATACCTGGTGAAGTTGTCGCCGGGTGACACCGTAGTGTCCATGTTTTTCAGGTAAACACCCGAATTAAGGCCATCATTGTTTTTGGGAAATTGGAAAGCTACCGTCAATAGGAGCGATCCAGCTACCAGAGGTATCCAAAGGGATTTTTCTAACTGCTTCATTAGGAATTAGTTTATGTTATTTATATCTAATTTAACTAAAAGATTTGCAAAATCTAATTGCATAAGCAGTGGTTAGTTAACATTAATGTTCGCAAATTGTTAAAACCTAAGCAACTCATCCTTGTTAAATAGAAAAAACACGAAATGTTATGGAAAATCAACAAGAAAACCTGAGCCAAAATGAAGAATTAGATCAAGAACAAACCTTAGATTCGGCATCTTTAGCTACCGACGGGCCGGTGAGTCAAAACGAAGGTGATGGAGGCGCTGATTTAAATGAAACTGGTGTTTCGAACGATCTGGCAGACGATGACGAGGATTTTGAAATCACTCCGGATGATGACAATGCGACCAATGTTAATGAGGAAGATCTTGATGCCCTAGACGGCGACGAGGAAGAGGAGGATGGAACGTTCTCATAATGCCGGTAATCAAAAAAGCCTCCGCGTACCATGGTAAATGGTTCGCGGAGGCTAGTTAATTAATACACCAGTTAAATAGAAACAGGTGTTTTACGAATAATCTGCTTAATTTTCTTAATGAGGTCCTGAATATCAAAAGGCTTGGATACGAACAGGTCACACCCATAATTTCCCAATGATTTAATCACCTTATCATAAGCAGATAAAATGATGACAGGAATATTCTTAGTAGATTCTTTCTTTTTGATGGCTGAACACATTTCGCCACCATTTACACCCTCCATAATATAGTCTACAATTACCAGGTCCGGTTGGTACACCGTCACCAAAGATAAAATGTCTTCGGTGTAACTGGTTGTCTTAACCTCAAAACCAAAATAAGCTAGGGCAGAAGATAAAACTTCAAGCAAATCCAGGTCGTCGTCGATTAACAATACTTTATTCATAGTTTTCCAGGCGTTTTTAAGTTGTTATGAACAACGATAAACACAATGTTATATCGATACTACAAATTTAGCCAACTTTATTAAATCCTTTTTAGTAAATATACCTGATTTTC
Source organism: Pedobacter sp. (assembly GCF_045627485.1). GTDB lineage: Bacteria > Bacteroidota > Bacteroidia > Sphingobacteriales > Sphingobacteriaceae > Pedobacter. The sequence continues at coordinate 36,122 of NZ_JAZQNU010000073.1, forward strand.
AGGGAGGTATATACCTACATTGTTTCTGGATATTGCAGTGTTCGTATTGGAAACGTTGGAACCTTAATTTTAGTATTTATTGGTCTTTTGGTAATATTAAACCAGATATTCCGGTCACTACTTCCTCTTCCTCGTCTTTTGATTTTTTACCTTTTTTCTTTTTTCCACCGCGCAATTGTTCCTCCAGATACAAGTCGTATTCAGCTTGTTGTTCTGGCTTCAGTATATTTCTGATGCTCGCAGAAACGTCATTTTGCTTTTTGATAAACTTGGTGTAATCATCTTCGATGGGGGCACCTGTTTTTTGTTTTTTGCCCATTGCAATCTGGTCTTTAGTCAATTCCAGCGTATAGTTGTAAATAATATTTTTTTGTGTGGAGTTTAACTTTAGCCTTTTTTCCATCGCTGCAACCCCCTTTGTCGCAATCTCAGTAGCGGTAGGTACTTTTTGTGCATGTACTGAATGTGTAATGGCTAAAAGAGCGATCAATATTAAAATATTTCTTTTCATCATTTTTATTTTATCTATTTTGCTTATCGGATGGCTGTGTTCCTATCACCCGGCTAACAGGTGTAAATGTAAGCTATTTCTAAAAGATTTTAAATGAAGAAAGGTAAACTTACGTTGCACTTTAGGTTCTTGGTAAGAACGGCCTTTCGACGTAGCTGATACCACAGTTGTACTGAGTGCCGTACAATCGTCGATGTTGTTAGAAACGACAATGCGGACGTGTCTGCATTTAAAATACATAATTTTAGTGATAATAAATTTAAACAGACATGAAAACAGTAAAAAAAATCACAGCCCTATTTTTATTTATGCTGATGGTAAGTGGTGCCGCTAAGGCTCAAAATCAATCCATCACTGAGGCGGTTAAGGAATGGGAAAGGGCAAAAGCTTACACCAAGGAGTACCTTGATGCAATGCCTGACTCGGCTTTTTCTTTAAAGCCCACGAAAGAAATGCGCTCTTTTGCAGACCAGATGCTTCATATTGCCGATGGTAATTATGGTTTTGGTAGCTCAGCCACTGGCGAGAAAAGTCCTGTTGCCATGGGGCTTGAAAAGGGAACCGATAAATCAAAAGCTACTGTGACCAAAGAAACCCTGGCGAGTTATGATTTTATCATCAATGGATTAAAAAAGATGTCGGCCGCCCAATTGCAAGAGCCAGTGAAGGTTTTTGATAGGTTTGAATTAACAAGAGAACTCGCCATGGCAAAGGCATTTGAACACCAAACTCACCATAGAGGTCAAGGCACTGTGTATTTGCGTATGGTTGGTGTTACACCTCCTGCAGAAAAGTTGTTTTAATTGATTTTTGGCCAGGTATAGTTCCCCAAATTTAACTTGTAAAGACTTCCAATAAGGAAGTTTTTTTAGTTTATAAGCAGTTTTAATTAGTTACTTGAATACTCAAAACACTTGTGGAAATAGAAATATACCAATTAAAAAAATGCTTAGCTTTATTATCAATTTTGGATGTAAAAGGAAACTTATGAAAAGATTTTTGGGATTATTCTTTATGTTATGCTGTGTCATACCCTTTAATGTGCAAGCACAATCAGGTAAAATTAATGGTGCCTGGGAATTCACGGATAGAGGAAGCAGGCACCTGCTCCTTGTTCAGGATAGTATCTACTTTTATACCATCCATCAGGATAAGGAATTTCTGGCAAGCCAGGGCGGTAAGGTCCAGGTTAATGGTGATAAACTTACCGGAGCAGTATGGTACAATACCGCAGACTCCTTAAATGTAGGGCAGGATTTTGAATTTCCTTTTACGTTAACCGGCAAGCAGCTTTCCATTACGACACCAGACGTTCAACTGAATTTTACCAATGTTGATGAAGGCAAAGCACCACTTGCCGGGGTGTGGCGAATAACTGGCAGGATGCAGGATGATGGTAAAATTGCCCCCATCCACCAAACTGGCACCCGTCAAACCTATAAATTGCTTACCGGTACAAAGTTTCAATGGGTAGCAATGGATCCAGCTAAAAGGCAATTTTCAGGCACTGGAGGTGGCTCGTATACTTTTAAGGATGGAAAGTACACAGAGAATATTGAATTCTTTTCCCGTGATAACAACAGGGTTGGGGCTTCACTTTCATTTGATGGCCAGTTAAAGAATGGGGATTGGCACCATAGCGGGTTAAGCAGCAAAGGAGCGAAGATTTATGAAGTTTGGAGCAAGAGGTAATTAGGACGGTCGTGATTAGGGGATGTTTCCCTGTTAAGAACGACCTGCAGATCTGGATACGTACTGTTATAGCCGAGGTTTTAGGGCATTATCATAAAAGGGATATCCGTTCAAAATAGTAAGGCGCATTAGGTTCTTCTAGTATCGCATTACTCAACAAACTTAAAAACCTCTTAGCCCATAAACTTTTGCCATGATCCAAACTTATTCGATTAATGAGAATTTTGATGCCTGATTATAACAAAAAAGCCTGAAATCTTAAGATTCCAGGCTTTTTGTAGGTTTTGATACCTTGGCGGAGAGTGGGGGATTCGAACCCGCGGACCTGTAACAGTCAACAGTTTTCAAGACTGCCGCAATCGACCACTCTGCCAACTCTCCGGTGCAAAAGTACGAATACCCATCAATTCTGCAAATTACGTTGTTTAATTTTTGCCGATATTTTGATAACGTGTTTAAAATGAGCTAAAAAATTTTTTTACCCTTGACGTTTTCTTCCGGTTGAACTGGCTTTTTGAATACATTAAAGTTTGGTCTGATGATTTTAACGCTTCTTTTACTCAAATCAACACTGGCATTCAGTTCAAAGCCCACCAATAAAATCAGAGAGTTTAGGTAAAGCCAGATCATAATCACCAGCAGGGTGCCAATGGAGCCGTATAACTTATTGTAGGATCCGAAATTGTTAATATAAAAACTGAAGGCCCAGATACTAAGAAAAGCAAGGATAGTGGCTAACCAGGAACCGGCACTGAATAAATGCCATTTCTTGACATGGGCCGGGCCATAGCGGTATAAAATGGAGATGGTGATAAAGTACAAGGCGCCCAATAGGGTCCATCTGGTTATCTGTATTACATAGTAAGTGAACTTTCCTTCTATGCCCAAGCCATTTTGGATGTAGTTTAAGGCAATTTCGCCTACAATCATGGCACCAATACAGATGAATATAGAGACAACGATCACAAGGGTTAACACAATAGCAATGATGCGCCGCTGAAACCAGGAGCGTGTTTCCATAATTAACGAAGATTTGTTGAAAGCCATCATCAGACTATCCACACCATTGGTGGCAAATAATAGTGCGAATAAGAAACCGAAGGATAGTAATTTTCCGTTCTGGATTTTAACAATTTCAGTAATGGTGGATTCAAAAGCGTCAAATGCCTTATGTGGTAAAATTAAAGCCACAATCGTCATTAGCTGATCCTGAAAGCCAGCTGGTAAAAAGGGAATCAGTGTAAATAAGAAGATAATGCCCGGAAAAATAGCAAGCATGAAATTATACGACAAAGACGACGCTTTGTTGAGTAAAGATTCTTTCTGAATCTCTACCAGAAAGAAAGCAGCTACAGTATAAAGTGGCAGGGGACTAAAACCAGGCAATACATAGACTTTTGTCCAGTCTATAAATAAAGAATATACTTTTATTTTAAGTAATTGCTTGTGTAACCAATCCATCTATTAAATTTACTTAAAAAATTGCTTTATTCTACACATAAAGTTTTCAGGAGGTGAACATGGTTTTTTCTTTTCCATGTCAAAGAACACCAGGGTAGTGTGACCGAGGTTAATCAGTTCGCCGTCTTCATTAAATAGTTCATAATCAAAATGGATGCGCACACCAGGTAGTTTTGATACAATAGTTTTTATGGTTATGATCTGGTCGTAAAATGCGGGTTTAATGAATTTGCTTTTCAGCTCAAGCAATGGCATCATCACGCCGGCTTCCTCCATAGATTGGTAACTCATGCCCAGACTCCTTAACATCTCAACACGCCCAACTTCATAATATTGCGCATAATTACCGTTGTAAACGTAACCCATTTGATCCGTTTCACTATATCTCACCCTTATTGTCGTTTCGTGTACAAACATCTTTTATCTGAATATTTTGCGTTGGTTTAAAGCATCTCTGTATTTTTTCGCGTTAATTTCATGTTGTGTCCGGTTCTCTGCAAAATTGTGGTAACCAGAGAAATCCTCTTTTGCACACATGTACAAGTAATTGTTATCATCTTTATTTAATACAGCATCTACTGCTGCAATACTCGGCATCATAATGGGGCCCGGAGGTAAACCCGCATATTTATAAGTATTATATTTCGAGTCTTTTTTTAGCAATGCATAGGTAACTCTTTTCACGGTGAAATCGCCATTGGCAAAAATCACGGTTGGATCTGCCTGTAATAAAATACCACGTTTCAATCGGTTTAAGTATAAACCGGCAATAATGGGCATTTCCTTGTCATAAATTGCTTCACCATCTACAATAGAGGCTAAAACACTAACCTGAACAGGTGTTAGGTTAAGTGCTGCTGCTTTCTCTTTACGTTCAGCGGTCCAGAACTTTTCATATTCGGCTTTCATTTTATGGAAAAACTCTTCCGGATTGGTATTCCAGTACATTTCATAGGTGTTAGGAATAAACATGGTGTAAATGTTTTCCTGTGTAAAGCCATGTTTTTCAACTAAAGCAGCTGAATCTAAAACCTTGATAAAAGCCAGGGAATCGGCTTCCAGTTTATTTGCCAGGTAACCTGCGAAATCTTCTTTACGACGAATATTCTGAAACTTTAGGTTTACCGGTTCCTGATTGCCAGATTTGATCATGTTGATGATATGGCGATTGGTCATGCCTTTTTTAACACGGTAGCGGCCTGGTTGAATGCGTAAAGCCAGATCCATTTGCTTTGCAGCCTCCTGGAAAGTTTCCATCTTTTTTAATGTACCACTTTTAGCCATAGCGGCATAAACATCTTCCAGGTCAGAACCGGTATTGATATATACATAACCGGCATCATCTGTAACATTAGGGGCAAAATACACGGTGTAAAACTTAAACCCGATTATTGCACCTATTACAAGTACTACCGAAGCAATGATGATAATAGTTTTTTTAATTCCTTTTTTGTTCATAGTGTGGTTAGTCAATAAAATCAGGTTCAGATGGTTTTTCAGCCAATATAATATTTACCGGTGTCCCGATTTTAACTTTTGTTAAAGTGTCAGACAGAATAGGTGTTTGCAGCACAATAACCGCATTTGCAGTGTCGGTTATTGTTCCCTCGTAGCTAATGGTCCCCATGCTTAACATCGATCCTTTAAGAGAGAACCTCGCTTCATCAACAGTAAGGCCAACCAGATTAGGAATGTCAACCTCTTCATTTCCACGTCCATCACCCAATACCAGATCAATTCTGGAGCCTTTTGGCAAAACATCACCAACTGAAACTGCCCGTCCACCGAATAATGCTTCTAATACTACATCTCGGCTAACATCTGCCTTGTAGGTGGTATCACCAATTTTCAGACCAAAACCGCTTAAAATAGATTCCACTTCACGTAACGATTTAAACTCTACATCTGGGAAATTTACGTTGGGTGCCTGAGAGGTATTGATGGTGAGGTATATGGTTCTATTGTCTTTTACAAAGGTGTTCGCTTCGGGGTCCTGATCTATCACAAGGCCTGGTGGCTGATCCATAATGTATACTGAATCAACTTCATAGCGGAGACCCATGCTTGTTAATTTGCTTACGGCCTGCTCAATATTTGTTCCTTTTAATGTAGGTACATAAAGTCCCTGGCCATGTTTGGTGTAGTACCGAAGACTAAAAAATGCGATAAATAAGATAGCTAAAGCCGTGAAAATGGCCGCAAGAAGGTTATTTCTAAAAGATTTGGTCTTTAGATAAGATAGGAACTTACTCATGGCCTCAAAAATAGGCTAAAAAAATATTTTATCTGAATTTAAATAACATCTGCATTTCATATTATATTTTTGGACATACAATTATGGTATTGATATTATATTTTAGCTCCATAAGCTATTAATTATATGATAATGCAAGGGAGTTTATTACCACTTTGCAAATAAGCATTATTGGATATGCTCATTATTAGAAGATAAAACATAAAACGAATGAAAAAAACAATAGCCCTGCTTACCGGTGGCACAACAGGAGAATGGGTAGTGTCTGTAAAAAGTGCGGCAACTATAGCACATCACCTTGATCCTGATAAATTTGATGTCTATAAAATTATGCTTACCCAACAGGGCTGGTTTTATGAACCTGCCGATTCCGTAAAGGTGGAAGTGGACCGCAACGATTTCTCCCTGCACATCAAAGGACGTAAAATTACGTTCGATGGCGTATTTATTGCTATTCACGGTTCACCCGGCGAGGATGGAAAATTACAAGGCTACTTCGACATGTTAAACCTGCCTTATACTACCTGCGATGCCATGACATCGGCCATTACCATGAACAAAGGGTACACTAAAGCCATTGTACAGGATATTGACCAATTATTTGTGGCTAAGTCAGCACAGATTTTTAAAGGCGGTGACTATAAGATAGAACAGATAAAAAAGGATTTAATGCTTCCATATTTTGTGAAACCCAATAATGGGGGAAGTAGCATTGGCATGAGTAAAGTGACCAATCAATATGATCTACAGGGCGCATTAGATAAAGCTTTTAAAGAAGATAGCCAGATTCTTATAGAAGAGTTTATCTCGGGTCGTGAATTTACCGTTGGCGTGGTTAAAATAGATGGCAAAGTTACGGTACTACCCATTACAGAAGTTGAAACTGCTAAAGAGTTTTTTGACTTTGAAGCCAAATATACACCGGGCGTGGCTAAAGAAACCACACCTGCACATTTAGGTGAGGAGACCGTGCAAAGGGTTGGTAAAATTGCAACTGACGTTTACCGAAAATTAAACTGCCGAGGTGTGGTGCGTATTGACTTTATCCTAAAGGGGGGAGAGGGTGATTTCTATTTTATTGAAATCAACACCATTCCCGGGCAGACCGCTACCAGTTTTATTCCGCAACAAGTGGCTGCAGCGGGTATGAAACTGAATGATTTTTATACCAAGCTGGTTAAAGAAACCATTGGTTAAACCTTAATGGTTTTCCATTTGCCTTTTTTAAATAGAAAGTAAGCTACAATAGCAATACCTGTTTCTGAGACAGGTATTGCTATAAATACGCCGGTTGGTCCCATGTTAAAGTATTGCGCCAGAAGGTAGGCGAAAGGGATTTGAAATAACCAGAAGCCGAAAAAGTTTACCCAGGTTGGGGTCCAGGTATCACCAGCTCCATTAAAAGTGCTAATCAGCACCATCTCTACACCATAGAATATATAACCTGCACATAATATATACAAGGCCCGGGAAGCAATGTCCTGTACCTGTATGTTGTTGGTGAAAAATGAAATGACATAAGGTCCGGCGATAAAAGTAAATAACATCACGCCAACCATATAGGCTACATTATACTTCATAGTCGTCATCACCGACTTATAAGCGCGATCTATTTTGGCGGCCCCAAGATTTTGTCCTACCAATGTGGCTGCTGCATTACTCAAGCCCCAGGCGGGTAATAAAAAAAACATCATGAGCCTTAAAGCTGTCTGGTAACCTGCCGAGCCTTCGTCGCCACCGGTAGTAGCCACCAGCTGCGCCAGAAATACCCAGCTGCAAGAGGCAATGATAAACTGAAATATTGCGGGGGTGGCAATTTTCAATAAAGCTATGATCTGTTCTAAATGAGGTTTAAAATACTTCAACTTTAAACGAACCATGTGTTCACCGTTCCACAAGTGATAGATTTGATAGATTACCCCTATACCACGGCCTGTTGTGGTGGCCAAGGCTGCTCCGGTTAAACCGAATGCCGGTATCGGGCCAAAGCCGTTAATCAGGATGGGGCAAAGTATGATATTGGCAATGTTGGCAATCCAGAGGCTTTTCATGGCAATAGCCGCATTACCTGCGCCACGGAAAATACCGTTAATTAGAAACAGCAGGATGATCACAATGCTGCCTGCCATCATAATCCGGGTAAAGGTAGTTCCATGAGCTGCGGTTTCATCCGATGCACCCATAATCAGCAGAATATCTGTTGCGTAAATAAAGCCAAAAATGCTGACCAGCAGGTTAATGGCAAGTGCGATTAATATTGCCTGTGCGCCAGCCTTAGCCGCTGCTGCGGGACTTTTCTCACCAACTCTTCTAGCCACCACGGCTGTGGCAGCCATACTCATGCCAATGGCAATGGAATAAACGATGGTGAGTACAGATTCTGTTAAACCAACCGTTTGTATCGCGTGGCTGCTATTTGGCAGGTGCCCCACGAAGTAAAGGTCGACCAGAGCGAATACCGATTCCAAGGCCATTTCGAGCATCATCGGGATGGCCAGCATCACCACGGCTTTATTCATGCTGCCGGATGTATAATCCATTTCTTCGCCTTTTATAGCTTGCTTAAGAAATGTTAATGCACTGGATACCTTGCTCATAACCTAAAATTATGATTATTTTAGGTTATACACTATAGGTGGCAATCATTTCATTGGTTACTTTCATGCCTTTGCCCGAATTGATATCAATCATCACATAATCAAACCATCCATCGGAAGCGATTTTTTTTGTGCTTTTATTCTCAATTTCGAACTGTACCCGGCAGCCCTTTTCATTTATGGTAAGTATTCCAGTGCGTACTAAGGCGGTATCGCCTAAAATCATCGGGCGTTTAAAATCAACATAGGCCGTTCTCACTACCCAACCATAACCGGCCTTAAGGAAATCTTCCATCGGCATTTTATAAAAGCGATCCATTTGTTCGTACCTTGCTGCAAGTACATAATCAAAGTATTTACTGTTATGTACGTGGTTAAACATATCTATATCATCGGGTCTAACGGTAATTTCACTCTCGAATATGCTGTATTGGTTCTTTTCCATATAACTATTTTTACAAAAGTAGCAGAAATAGTAGGAGTAAGAATATTGGTTATAATTAAAACTTACAGTATCTTTGCACCTAATTAATTAATTATAGACACTTTAGTACCATTCAAGAATGTATTTAAGTAAAGAAAAGAAAGCCGAAATCTTTTTACAACACGGCGAAGTAGAAACCAACACTGGTTCTGCAGAAGGTCAAGTAGCGTTATTTACATACCGTATTGCGCATTTAACAGGTCACTTAAAGAAAAATCGTAAAGATTTCTCTACTCAATTGGCACTTCAAAAACTGGTAGGTAAACGCCGTGGTATCCTGGCTTACTTATTCAAAAAAGATATTAGTCGCTATCGTGCTATCATCAAAGCTTTACAGCTAAGAGATATCATCAAATAATCGTACTCATGTCATAGAAAGCCATTCTTACGGGGATGGCTTTTTTAATTTGCAAATAAAATAACTACATAAATCCGGTGTGTAGAAAGAGGAAAACACACCATAACAAGTTTTAAATGAATGTAATAAAAAAATCGTTCGACCTGGGTGACGGACGAATTATTGAAATCGAAACAGGCAAGTTAGCTAAACAGGCTGACGGTGCTGTCGTTGTAAAAATGGGTGATACCATGCTTTTAGCTACAGTAGTATCTACAGTAGGTGCAAAGTCTGGTGTTGATTTCTTACCACTTTCTGTTGATTATCAGGAAAAATATGCGGCTGCAGGTCGTATTCCTGGTGGTTTCTTACGTCGTGAGGCTAGATTATCAGACTATGAGGTGTTAATCTCTCGTTTGGTTGACCGCGCGTTACGCCCGATGTTCCCTTCTGATTATCATTCAGATACACAGGTGATGATCACTTTGATTTCATCTGATAAAAATATCACGCCCGACTGTCTTGCTGGTCTGGCTGCATCTGCTGCAATTGCTGTTTCAGATATCCCTTTCGACGGACCAATCTCTGAAGTACGTGTTGCACGTATCGATGGTAAGTTTGTTATTAACCCTTACTTAAGCGACTTAGAACGTGCTGATATCGATTTATTGGTAGCAGGTACTGAAAAAGACATCGTGATGGTAGAAGGTGAAGCCAATGAGATTTCTGAAATCGAAATGGTAGAAGCCATTGAATTTGCACACAAAGCAATTGTGATACAAGTTCAGGTTCAAAAAGAACTGGCTGAAGCTGTTGGTAAAACTGTTAAACGTACTTATTCTCATGAAGACAGCAACCCTGAGCTTAGAGAGCAGGTATATGCAGCTACTTATGATAAGGTTTACGCAGTTGCGAAAGCTCAACTTCCTAAGCAGGAACGTGGTGACCAGTTTGGCCAGATTTTAATGGACTTCATCGCTTCATTAGGTGAAGATATTGATGATGTAACTGGCTTCTTGTCTAAAAAATACTTCCATGATGTACAATATGATGCGATCAGAAACCTGGTTTTAGATGAAGGAATTCGTTTAGATGGCCGTGATGTTCGTACCGTACGTCCAATCTGGAGTGAAGTAGGTTACCTGCCTTCTGCGCATGGTTCTGCTATTTTCACCCGTGGTGAAACTCAATCTTTAACCACCGTTACTTTAGGTTCTAAAGACGATGAGCAAATGATTGATGGTGCATTCGTTAATGGATACAACAAATTCTTATTGCACTATAATTTCCCTGGATTCTCAACTGGTGAGGTTCGTCCGAACAGAGGTGCTGGTCGCCGCGAAATCGGTCATGGTAACTTAGCCATGCGTTCCCTAAAAAGAGTTTTACCTGGATTAGAGGAAAATCCTTACACCATTCGTATCGTTTCCGATATCCTTGAATCTAATGGTTCTTCGTCAATGGCTACTGTTTGTGCAGGTACTTTAGCACTTATGGATGCGGGTATTAAAATCAAAGCACCTGTTTCAGGTATCGCTATGGGCTTAATTACAGACGAGAAAACTGGTAAATATGCTATCCTATCTGATATCCTTGGTGATGAAGATCACTTGGGTGATATGGATTTCAAGGTTACAGGTACTGAGAAAGGTATCGTTGCCTGCCAGATGGACTTAAAAATCAATGGTCTGAAATGGGAAGTGTTAACTGCTGCCTTGTTACAAGCTAACGAAGCACGTTTACACATCTTAAATGAGATGAAGAAAACACTTGCTGAGCCTCGTGAGGACTACAAAGAGCATGCACCACGTATTGTATCTCTTACTATTGATAAAGAATTTATTGGTGCTGTTATCGGTCCAGGTGGTAAAATTATTCAGGAAATGCAACGTGAAACCGGCGCTTCTATCTCTATTGAAGAGGTTGGAAATAAAGGTATCGTTGAAATCTTTGCAGATAACAAGGCTGCTATTGATGCTGCAGTAGGCCGTATCAACGCCATTGCTGCTAAACCTGAAATTGGTGCTACTTACGAAGGTAAAGTAAAATCAATTATGCCATTTGGTGCGTTCGTTGAGATCATGCCAGGTAAAGATGGTTTATTACACATCTCTGAGGTAGACTGGACTCGTTTAGAAACGATGGACGGTGTTTTCAAAGAAGGTGAAAAAGTAACTGTTAAATTATTGGATGTTGACAAACAAGGTAAAATGAAACTTTCAAGAAAAGCTTTAATGCCTCGTCCGTCAAAATCAGAAGGTACAGCAGAAAATAAACCTGCATAATCCTTTTTTATAACTATCCTTAAAAACCTCGCTTTAGCGGGGTTTTTTCGTTTAAAAGAATTCTTATCTTTACATGATGAGACATTTAATAGCCCCTTCCATACTTGCCGCCGACTTTGCAAATCTGCAACACGATATCGAGATGATTAATTCAAGTGAAGCCGATTGGTTTCATGTTGATGTGATGGACGGCGTATTTGTTCCAAATATTTCTTTTGGCTTTCCAGTGATAGATGCTGTTAAAAAGCATGCTACCAAGCCCTTAGATGTACACCTCATGATCGTTAACCCCGACCAGTACATAGAACGATTCGCCCAGGCCGGTGCAGCCATCATAACCGTACATTATGAAGCATGCACTCATTTACACCGCACCATACAGTTAATCCAGCAGTCGGGCTGTAAAGCAGGTGTTGCCTTAAATCCACACACGCCAGTGAGTCTGCTTAAAGATGTTCTGGCCGATTTGGACCTTGTACTGATCATGTCAGTTAACCCTGGTTTTGGCGGTCAGAAATTTATTCCCCGCACCCTTGCCAAAGTTGATGAACTGAAAGCAATGGCCATGAAAGTTAATCCCGAATTGTTTATTGAGGTGGATGGAGGAGTAGGCATGCAAAATATCGATATCCTTATAGATGCAGGCGCAAACGTCCTTGTTGCAGGTAATGCGGTGTTCGCCGCTGAATCGCCCGAAGAAATGATTCGCAGTATGAAAAACATTGATACGGGCAGTATTAGGCTTTAATCAGCCAAAAAGACTATTAACTTGGTGGATTTTGTGCATTTACGATGCTTCCTCATCTTGAGGAATGTGTCAAAAGTTGAAAAATCCCCAGCTTTAACGTCAAAAACTACTACATTTACGCTTAATAAAAAGCATATAAAATGAAACATAATTTTGGCGCAGGCCCCTGTATTTTACCACAGGAAGTATTTAAACAAGCATCAAGAGCAATTTTAGATTTTAAAGACGGCTTATCTATCCTTGAAATCTCTCACCGAACGCCAGAATTCGAAAGCGTAGTTAAGGAAGCCGAAAAACTTGTTAAAGAATTGTTGAATGTACCGGATGGTTATTCCGTTTTGTTTTTGCAGGGCGGTGCAAGTTTGCAATTTGCTATGGTACCGATGAACTTATTAGCAGACGGACAAACCGCCAGTTACCTGGAAACAGGTGTTTGGGCTAAAAAAGCAATTAAAGAGGTAGCGCCATTTGGTAAAGCGCATGTTGTAGCCTCTTCCAAAGACGCTAACTTCACCTTTATTCCTAAAGATTTCACTATCCCTGAGGAAAGCGCTTATTTTCATTACACTTCCAATAATACCATTTACGGAACAGAACTTTTTGCCGTTCCGGAAACTTCTGTTCCTGTAGTATGCGATATGTCGTCTGATATTATGAGCCGCGTAATCGACGTGTCGAAGTTTGACTTGATTTACGCAGGTGCACAGAAAAACATTGGGCCTGCTGGCTTAACAGTTGTCATTGTTAAAGACGAAATCCTGGGCCGTATTGACAGAAAGATCCCTTCTATGCTGGACTATAAAGTTCACGCTGAAGCCGGATCAATGTATAACACACCACCGGTTTTCTCTATTTACGTAGCCATGTTAAACCTGCGCTGGTTAAAAGCTAAAGGTGGTGTTGCAGAAATAGAAAAAGAGAACATCATCAAAGCGAAAGCTTTGTACACTGAAATTGACAGGAACTCTTTATTTAAAGGTACTTGTGCTGTAGAAGACCGTTCAAGAATGAACGTTTGTTTCGTGATGAACAATCCTGAACTGGAAAAACCATTCCTGAAGTTTGCGGAAGATAATGGTATAGAAGGAATTAAAGGCCATAGAAGTGTAGGTGGTTTCAGAGCATCGATGTATAATGCATTGGCAAGCACAAGCGTACATGCTTTAATTGAGTTAATGCAGGATTTCGAAGAAAAAAATAAGAAATAGATTAATGGTAAAAATATTAGCAAATGACGGTATAGATCCCGTTGGTAAAGCATTATTAGAACAAGCAGGTTTTACGGTAGATACCGAAACTGTACCTCAAGATAAATTAATTGAAGCCTTACAGCACTACGACGCCATTACCGTAAGGAGTGCTACGAAAATTCGCAAGGATCTGATTGACCAATGCCCTAACTTGCGCCTGATTGGCCGTGGTGGGGTAGGCATGGACAATATCGATGTTGACTATGCAAGGGAAAAAGGCATTGCCGTAGTAAATACTCCTGCTGCTTCTTCGCATTCCGTAGCGGAACTGGTATTTGCTCATTTGCTTACCGGCGCAAGGTTTTTGCAAGACGCAAACCGCAAAATGCCTGTAGAAGGTAATACAAACTTTAATGGTTTAAAAAAGGCCTATGCGAAAGGCATTGAACTTAAAGGTAAAACTTTAGGCGTAATAGGTTTTGGGCGTATCGGTCGTGCAACAGCTGCCATCGGCTTAAGGTTAGGCATGAACGTAATTGCCTACGATTTATTCCCTTTCAGTGGCCACATTACCCTGAATTTTCAGGGTGACGTGTCTGTGGACATTCCCGTAGAAACTGTTTCTTTCGAAGAAGTAATCAAAAATAGTGATTTCATAAGTTTGCATACACCTTTTGCAGATAAACCTATCTTAGGTGAGGCAGAATTCGAAATGATGAAACCAGGTGTTGGTGTTGTTAATTGTTCAAGAGGTGGAACAATTGATGAACTCGCATTAATCAATGCGTTAGACAGCGGGAAAGTTGGTTTTGCTGGCTTAGATGTCTTTGATAATGAGCCTACGCCACGTGCAGCATTGTTATCGCACCCGAAAATTTCTCTCACTCCACATATCGGTGCTGCAACTAATGAGGCACAGGAACGTATTGGTGAGGAACTTGCGGCGTTGATCATCGAACACTTTAGCAAATAAGCTTTAGCTAAAAAAAAGGAACGGCCAAATGTCGTTCCTTTTTTTTATCGTCTTTACGTCAAGTACCATGGTGCCTTTACTTTACCGAAGAGCGTTGGTTAACACCCAGTAGCGATAACCAATAATGGCCTTCTGGAAAGTGGTTAATTTCATGGGATCCTTGTGATAATAACTGGGTAACAAGATCTTGTTGATCTTTACCAACGCTTTAAACAGACTTGTTTTCAGTGCTTTCATGTTATGCCTTTCTTAATTTCCTTATTTTACCATACATGATGATCACCGTACCAAAAAAGGCTATTGCAAGGCAGGCAATCACATAGTGCAGAAAGGTTTGCTGACGTTCAGATTCAGCAACCACTAGCTTTAAACTTTCATTTTTATCCTGAAGTTTTTTTATAGCCTGCATGTAACGCTGTATGCGATCATTATATGCCTCCGCGGTGTTTTGAACCTGCTGCACCTGCATTTCTTTATATTCCATCAGAATCTTAAGCTCCCTGAAGATGTTGTTATCATTCAGCGCAATCTGCCTCAGGATTTCATTAGAGTTCTTAATATCCTTTTTTGTTTGCATTCCGAATATGCCGGTTCTTGCATTCAAACTTTTCTGATATTGTCCAAAACGGGCACTTCGTTGCGCAAGTAGGGAATTAATCTTATTTCTCTGAAGTTCATAAGCTGAACTGTCTTGGGCGAGCACAGTGGCAGGCAACACAAAGAAGAAAAGTAACAGCAAGTATCTCATCATGGCGTTTGTTTTAAATTATAAAGCAAAATCTATGCCTGCGAGTGAAACTCCACCCTCACAATATCATTGAGGTGCAGCCCCAGTAGACCACTGGCTTTACCTTTGTTGATGGCAATTTCCAGGTGATTACTTATACCAAAAAGGCATAATTTCTCGCCTTCAGGTACCTCATTATAATGCCAGCTTAACTGGCTTATGGTCTCACTTTTTCTAAAGTACAGGGTGAAGTCGCGGTTACGTTGTACTTTAGTAAACAGTTCTTTTGTAATATTGGTAATCACGTTACAAAAATTGTCTATATAAATCACACTTCCCCTGATCATGTCTGGTTCCAGGACAGGATTAAGCAATGACCTTTCCTCAACGTTTCCGGTAGGCAGACCAATCTCTTTTAGTTTACCGCCCTTTGCCAGATGTATGGCTGCCTTAACAAAAATATCAACGAGTGGAAAGTGCAGGTATTTCAGGTCCTGCATAATATTAAGCTCCACCAGTTCGTCGGGCTTCCCATCAAAAAGAAGGGAGAAAATACCATTATCGGCACCTACAAAATAATGGTCGTTATATTTCAAAGCGATGTAGCGTGTATGCTCACTAAACACTGAATCAATACCAATCAGGTGCACCGTTCCTTTAGGAAAATAGGGGAATGCATTTTTAAGAACAAATGCAGCATATGATATGTTAAAGGATGGAACATTATGGGTAATATCCACAATATTAGCGTTCGGCATGATCGTCAGGATACTGCCTTTTAAAGCAGCCTGATAAAAATCCTTGGAACCTAAATCTGTTGTTAAAGTGATAATAGCCATTAAAAATTGAATATTTATTCTTAATCTTGCGTAAGCAGCAAGCGCCTACAAATATTCACTTTTTAAATCAAAATATACACGTCTATAAAAAAAACAATATTTTGAACGAAATACAATTAACATTGGAATCTGTAGATCCCGCACAATTTTGGGGGACAAATAATGAACATTATGAACTAATAAAACGTGCTTTTCCTAAGCTTAAACTGGTTGCCCGAGGTAACGATATTAAAGTTTTAGGAGACCAGCAAGAGTTGATTGGTTTTGAATTGAAATTTAAGGAACTGGTAGCACACCTGGAGAAATATACTTCTCTCAGTCCGATGCAAGTAGAAGCCCTATTATCCCTCAGGAAGCAGCCCGCCAGTCCGGCGCCCGGCGTAAATACCCATTCGGGTGGAGGTGAAGTTATTGTGTTTGGAACACATGGCATCCTGGTTAAAGCGCGCACCGCCAACCAGCGGCGCATGGTGGAAAGCATTGCTCATAACGATGTCTTATTTGCCATTGGCCCTGCGGGAACCGGAAAAACCTATACAGCAGTAGCACTCGCAGTAAGGGCACTCAAAAACAAAGAAATTAAAAGAATTATCTTAACCCGTCCGGCAGTAGAAGCAGGAGAGAGCCTGGGTTTTTTACCCGGCGACCTCAAAGAAAAGGTAGATCCTTACTTACGCCCGCTCTATGATGCCCTGGATGATATGATCCCGGCAGAGAAATTAAAACTCTACCTCGAAAACAGAACGATAGAGATTGCTCCCCTTGCATTTATGCGCGGTAGAACTTTAGATAACTGTTACGTCATTTTAGATGAGGCACAGAACTCTACCGATTTACAGCTTAAGATGTTTTTAACCCGTATGGGGCCATCAGCAAAATTCATTGTAACCGGCGACGTCACACAAATCGACTTGCCTAAAAAACAAATGTCAGGGCTCTTTAACGCCCTTAAGATTTTAGACAATATTCCTGGTATCGATGTTATTTATCTTACCGGAGAAGATGTAGTACGCCATAAGCTGGTTAAAAGAATTCTTAAAGCCTACGGCGATATACAATAACTAACAAATGCCGCGAGTTGGCACACACCATGAAAGCAATAAAAGAAACAAATTTTAATTTTCCAAAACAGACTAACTTCTATAAAGGTAAAGTACGCGATGTGTACACCATTGATAATCGCTTTATGGCGATGGTGGTTACCGACAGGATTTCTGCATTTGATGTGGTTTTACCAGAAGCCATCCCATTTAAAGGGCAGGTTTTAAACCAGATTGCCGCTAAGTTTTTAGCTGCCACTCAAGATATTCTTCCTAACTGGGTAATCCAGGTGCCAGATGAAATGGTTACTGTTGGCCGCATTTGTGAGCCTTTCAAGGTAGAAATGGTCATCAGAGGTTACCTTGCAGGTCATGCCTGGCGCGAATACAGTGCCGGTAAGAGAAGTGTTTGCGGTGTTAGTCTGCCCGAAGGATTGAAGGAGAATGATAAACTTCCTGAACCTATCATTACGCCAACGACAAAAGCTGCCGTTGGGCACGATGAAGATATTTCACGCGAGGATATCCTGGCCAGAGGCATCGTTTCCCTGGCTGATTATACCCAGCTGGAAACTTTTACCCGTGCGCTTTATCAACGCGGTACAGAAATCGCAGCTGAGCGTGGATTAATCCTGGTGGATACGAAATACGAATTTGGTAAAGTAAGTGATACCATTTACCTGATCGACGAAATCCATACGCCTGATTCTTCGCGATATTTTTATGCCGAAGGTTATCAGGAACGCCAGGCCAATGAGGAGCCCCAAAAGCAATTGTCTAAAGAATTCGTACGTAAGTGGTTAATTGAAAATGGTTTTCAGGGCAAAGAAGGGCAAACTGTTCCCGAGATGACGCCGGAAATCATCACTTCAATTTCAGACCGTTATATAGAACTATACGAGCAAATCACCGGAGATAAGTTTGTGAAAAATGATGCAGAAGACGTGCTAAACCGCATCGAGCAGAATGTGTTAACTTGTATTAACGATCTGATTACTGCAAGCTAACGATCCGTTTCAGCCGATAAGAAAAATGAATCGTTTTTTTCGTATATAATTTAAACTACATGACCATGAAATTTTCAATAGATAAAAATGAGAAATATGTGGTGATCACCTTGAACGAAAGCAGTTTCAGTAACGAGATTACCCCACAGTTGAAGTCTGAATTTATTTTGTTGAATACAGAAGGCTTTTCCAATATCATCCTGGATTTATCCCAGGTGTTACACTGCGACGATTCTCAGGACTTAAGCAGTTTGCTTTTTGCCGACCGCCTGTGTAAAAAGGTCAATGGATTGTTTGTTATTGCAGGTGTGCAACCGGAAATACAAAAAATCCTTGAACTTTCGGGCCTTACACAAAGCCTGAACATGGTTCCGAAACTGAAGGAAGCAGTTGATCTCATTTTTATGGACGAGATAGAGAAAGAGATGTTGGGAAATTTTGATGAGGAGAGTTAATGAGTTTTCAGGTAACCATACTGGGTTCTAGCTCCGCAACACCAATTTACAACCGTAATCCTTCAGCCCAGCTGCTTCATTGCAAAGATAAATTTTATCTGATTGACTGCGGTGAAGGAACGCAGCAGCAGTTAAACAAATTTAACCTCAAGGCGAGTAAAATAGATTATATTTTTATCAGCCACTTGCATGGCGATCATTATTTCGGGCTGATTGGCCTACTGTCGAGCATGCACCTGAACGGTCGTGTAAAAGCGTTGAAATTATTCGGTCCGCCTGCCTTGCTGGAAATCCTGGAGCTGCAATTCAAACATTCAGAAACTGTAATTCGTTTTCCGCTTGAATTTACGCCGGTTATCGCAGATGCCAGTCGCTTAATTTTTGAGAACAATGATTTGATTGTGGAGACTATCGTGCTTAATCACCGTATTCCCTGCACAGGATTTAAATTTACCGAACAGGCCAGGCCGCGAAAGCTCAACGTAGAGAAGCTGGAAACCGTTGAGTTGCCCATCACTTATTATCCGCTGTTGAAAAAAGGTCTTGACCTGATATTACCTGATGGAAGGGTGTTTTTAAATCAGGACTATACCAGGGATCCTATACCGCCTAAAAGTTATGCCTATTGTTCAGATACGCTGGCCGATGGCAGTTACCTGCAGGCAATAGGGCACTGCACGGTGCTGTATCACGAAGCCACCTTTTTACATGAACTTATAGACCGTGCCAACGTTACTTTCCATTCTACTGCTTTACAGGCCGCACAAGTAGCTGTAGAGGTTGGAGCAGAGCAATTGATCATAGGGCACTTTTCTTCGCGTTACAAGCTGTTACAACCCTTGTTAGAGGAAGCCAGAACAATTTTTCCTAACACGGTGCTGGCCATTGAAGGTAATACCTATACAGTAGCCTAAAATATCAACCCTACAAAAAAACGCCTTGGTTATTGCCAAGGCGTTTTTTTGTAGAAGTTTTTTTATAGAGAGGGGTTAGTTATCTTTTTTACCACCACCAAATATAGAGAAGTGAACGTAGCGTTTAGGATTTTCCTTTAAGTCTATAATCAGGTTATCCAGGTTTTTTGATGCGTTATTTAAATTATCATACATCTCTCTGTCATTAACCAGCAGACCTAACGAACCTTCGCCAGAATTTACCTTTCTCACCACACCTTGCAACTCAGCAATAGCCTTGTTGGCATCATCAACAGTTTGTTTAAAGTTTGCTGCTGCCACTTGATCGCTCATGGTATGAATGTTATTCAAAATAGAATTGATCTTCTGGTTATTGTTTTTAAGGTTATTTGAAATAGATTCAATATTCGCCATGATGGCCGAAATTCTTGATCCTTCAGATCCTACCAATCGATCTACTTTTATAGACGTGGCTTCCAGAGAGGCGAGGGTAGAGGCTATGCTACTGAAACTTTTGTTCACGTTATTCTGAAACTCCGGATTCATGATGGAATTTACACTGGTTAAAATGGAATCCATTTTATCAATAATCTGCTCCGCTTTTTTCTGCACGGGCTGTACTGCTTCCATCAGGTTCTTCTCCACATTCGCTTTTAAAGTATCACCATCCTGGGCAAACACTCTGGAATTACCCAGTTCCATGATAATGGCTTTACTGCCTAAAAGATCCGTACTTTCTAACCGGGCAATGCTGTTGGTTGGAATTTCATATTCGCCGTTGATATGTAATTTCGCTACAATAAAACCATCTGGCTGCAACTTCAACTGGTCTACCCGGCCAATCTGAAAGCCGTTAATTAAAACTGGCTTAGATACCGAAAGTCCGTCAACACGGGAATACCTGGCGTAAAGAACAGTTTCATCTGAAAAGATAGAGTTTCCTTTTAGAAAATTATATCCAATGATTAATAAAGCTATAGCGAAGGCTGCTAATATGCCAACTTTGGTTTCGTTTTTTATTTTCACGTAGTTAATTACTTAGTTAGTATCGTTTCCTTTTTTGTATAATTTCACGGCATTAAAAATAGAATTAACAATTTCTTCCTGTCCGGCACTAGAATTCATGTAACGTTCTTCTTCGGGGTTACTGATAAAGCCAATCTCTGTTAGTACAGCTGGCATCCCGCAACGTTGCAAAATTAATATTCCTTGTTCTTTAATTCCCCTGTCAATGCGGTTGTCAACATCCCTGTAATTGTTCTGTATCAACCTGGCCAGTTCCATACTTTTAGTACGGAATTTGTTTTTAAACAACGACAAGATAATAAATGTTTCGGGATCCTTTGGATCGAAGCCTCCGTAATTTTCTTTATAGTTTTTTTCAAGCATTACATCGGCATTCTCTCTAATGGCTACATCCTGCTCATTTATACGGTGCATACCGGCTACAAAAGTCTCCGTACCCTTTGTAGTTCTGTTTCTGGCAGGCATGGAGTTGGCATGAATCGAAATAAACAAATCTGCTTTATTGTCATTTGCCAGGCCAGCTCTTTTGTAAAAATCCACATCAACATCCGTTTTTCTCGTATAAAGTATTTTTACATCCGGCATTTCTTCTTCAAATTTCTTGCCTAGTTTTAAAGCAACTTGCAACGCAATGTCTTTTTCTTTAGAAAAGGCACCTATTGCGCCAGGTTTACCTCCGCCGTGGCCAGCGTCGATTACTATGGTTTTAACTTTATATCCTTTCTGTGCGTCGGCTGATAATATCGTGCCGAATAAAAAAATAAGTAACAGGGGCGTCTTCAGACTCAATCTCATCTATGCTTTCGTTTAATGGTGTGTGTTAAGGTATATGTTATTTAGAATGTGCAAATGAATTCTGGTAATTCTGGATGGCTTTTAGCAGGCCACGGGTAATTTCTGTCTGCCCTTCTTCAGAGTTCATGTAATCTTCCTCGGTCGGATTACTAATAAAACCGATCTCAGTTAAAATAGCAGGCATACCTGCTCTTGCTAATACGGCCAGACTTTTTTCCTGCACGCCGCGGTTAATTCGGCCCACATTTACATATTCGTCCTGAACCAGTTTTGCAAGTTTTAAGCTTTGTTGGCGGTAAGCATTTTTCATCAGCGACAGGATAATAAAATTCTCGGGGTTAGCCGGGTCAAAGCCTTCATAATTTTCTTTATAGTTTTCTTCCAGTAAAATCGCTTCGTTCTCACGTTTGATCACCTCGTCTTGCTCGTTCATCCTGCCCATACCCGAAACAAAGGTTTCGGTGCCCAGTGTAGAAGTGCTTTTACTGTAAACGGTTTTTTTAATCGGATAGCGCTTCCCGTTTTTTCCCTTGCGGTAACCTGTGGTTACCGTTGAGCGGCGAAGAGGCATATCATTACAATGGATTGAAATAAATAAATCTGCTTTTTCTCTATTTGCCAAACCTATTCTGTCGTATAGTGGTACAAAAGTGTCATCTGTGCGTGTGTACACAACTTTCACGCCAGGCATGCCTGCTTCAATCTCTTGTCCTAGCCGTAACGCTGTCTTCAGGGCTACCTGTTTCTCGGTAGAATACTCCCCTCTTGTAGTGCCGTCTCTACCACCGTGCCCGGCATCTATAACTATCGTTTTTATTTTATAAACCTGTGTAAATGCTTGATAGCTAGATGATGTAGTGATGATTAAGGAAATAATTGCGATCAATATTACTTTTGGACTAACCAATGGTATATTTTTCATTAATTTTGAACGTTTTTGGATTAACATTAGTGCAAAAATAACATTCACCTACGAATTTGAAACATTTACGCCAGATCATTTTATTTAAATCTATTCTTTTGCTGATCCTGCTTAGTAACAATGCTATAGCATTTGAAGGATTATCAGCCTTCCAGGTAGTACAGCAAACAGACACCATAAAAAAGGATTCCGTTTCAAAACAGGATACTACTTTGACTAAGGTGTACCCCCCAGGGTTTAAATTGACTGATACAATAAAAAATGACAACAATCAGGACATGGGCGTAATTGAGTACTCTGCACAGGATTCTACGAAGTACAGTAAAGACAGGAGTGTGATTTACTTATACGGTAAAGCAAGGGTTATTTACCAGGGCTTTCAACTCGATGCCGATTACATCACTTACGACAATAAAACCCATACGATATTTGCCCGTGGTAGTACTGATGCTAAAGGCAGATATACAGGCAAGCCGATTTTTACGATGGAAGGAGAGGGGACATCAATAGCCGACTCCCTGTATTATAACACAGAAACGACAAAGGGTACCGTTTATAATACATTTATGGAGCAGGAAGGCAGTTTTTTCTCTGGTGGGCAAAGTAAAAAACAGCCTGACAATGAAATCCATGTTAAAAACATGTTATACAGTACCTGTAACTTACCTCATCCTCACTTTGGCTTTATGATAACCAAGGGAGTTGTAACAGATAAACAAGTGATCACTGGCCCGGTATACCTTACTATCGAAGATATTCCATTGCCACTGGCTTTGCCATTTGCATTTTTTCCTAAGCCCAATAAAAAATCTTCGGGGGTCATTGTGCCCAGTTTTGGTGAAGATGCCGCCAATGGCTTCTTTTTAAACGATGGGGGTTATTACCTTGGCCTGAGCGATTACTGGGATGCACGCATTATGGGATCCATCTTTACCAATGGTTCCTACCGTGGAACAGTTTCTTCCAACTACTTAAAACGTTATAAATTCAATGGTCATATCGACCTGAATTATTCGAGTACCAAATCTGGAATCGAAGGAACCATACAAAATGTGCCTGCTAAAGATTTTCAAATTAACTGGACCCATAGCCAGAACCCCAATGCTAGTCCGGGTTCTACCTTTAGCGCCAGTGTAATGGCAGGAACAGGTTCGTATAATGTGTCTAATCCGTTAAATTCCAATATGGACCCTTACGCCATATCCAGAAACGTAATGAGTTCCAGTATTGCCTATTCAAAAACTGCCGGCATTTTTAACATCAGTGCAAGTGCCAACTCCAGGCAGGAAACGTTAAATGAAACCATCAGTTTAACCTTACCGCAGGTGAGTGTGAGTATGACCAGTATAAACCCTTTTGATTCTAAAAAACGGGTTGGCGACCAGAAGTGGTACCAGAAGTTTAATTTGGGCTATAGTATGGATGCTACGAATACCGTGAATACGACGGAAGATCAGTTGTTTGCACCGGGAGGATTAAACAGGTTTCAAAATGGTTTTAATCATAACCTTAACGGGTCTTTGCCTTTTACGCTGGCCAAATATTTTAACTTTTCTACCAATGCTAATTACATTGAACAATGGCATTTTCAGACCACGAAGCAAACCATGTTAAAAATGTTAAACGGTCAGGATTCTTTGGTTTACGATACGATACAGGGTTTTAAACGTTCAGGAGAATACAATATAGGTATTAGTATGAATACCAAAATCTACAATACCCTTCAGTTTAAAAAAACGGGTAAGCTACAAGCTTTGAGGCATGTTATGACACCTAGTATAGGAATCAGTTACCGGCCTGATTTTTCTGCCCTGGGCAAAGGTTATTATAAAGAATTGTTATACCAGGATGGAACACCGGTCTACGACCCCTTATATCAGCGTAACAGGATATATTCTATTTTCCAGAACACACAGTTTCCGGGCCCTTCTATTGGACAAAATGCCAGTATTAATTTTGGCGTAGTAAACGATGTGGAGATCAAAGTACGCTCGTTAAAAGATACTACAGGTACCGGTGTGCGTAAACTACCCATTATTCAGGGTCTTAATATTAACGGTGGATATAACCTGCTGGCACCAAGACGTAAATTATCAAACCTGAGTTTTGGCGGGCGGTCAAATTTTACCGAAAAAATTGGAATCACTTTCAGCGGTATGCTGAATCCTTACCAGGTAGCGGATTCCATTGGTGCAAATGGGCAATTGGTTAAGTATGAGAGTAACCGCTACACCTGGCAAAGGGGCCAATTGCCGCGTTTAACTAATTTCGGTTTCTCTTTTGACTATAGCCTCAATCCAGCATCTTTTCAAAGAAGACAGGAAAACCTGGATGCTATACAAAATGATGCCGCAAAACAGGGGCTAACAGCTGAGCAGGCTAACCAGTTAAATGCCATCAGTCGTGATCCAAATGCCTTTGTCGACTTTAATATTCCATGGAATTTAACTCTTGCCTATAGTTTTAACTACAGTACCAATGAAGTGGGCCAAAGTAAAAACGTAAACAATAACCTTACTTTTCGTGGCGATTTTAACGTAACACCTAAATGGAAGGTCACTTTTGATTCTGGTTACGATTTTGGTACCAACACTGTAGCCATGACCCGGTTTTCGATATACCGTGATTTACATTGCTGGGACATGAACTTTAACTGGATTCCATTTGGCTTCTCTAAAAGTTATGGTGTCACCATCAGGGTCAAAGCATCTATATTACAAGATCTAAAATTGAGTAAACAACAAAGTGCCAGATTCTATTAACTATGATAGCTGAAATCATTACCATTGGCGATGAAATCCTGATTGGACAGATCGTTGATACCAACTCTGCCTGGATGGCCAAACAACTTAACCAGGTTGGTATAAAAGTGAAACAGGTAACGTCTGTATCAGATAATGCCGATCATATTATCGAAGCTTTGGATGCCGCTCGAAAAAGAGCCAATATCATTTTAATGACTGGCGGATTAGGGCCCACGAAGGATGATATTACTAAACTTACCCTGGCCAGGTATTTCAACATGGGCTTTCGCAGGGATGAGGAGACACTTAAACAGGTAGAATCTTTTTTTAATACGCGTAAACGCCCTATGCTGGAAATTAACCGTGCACAGGCCGACGTGCCCGACGGTTGCCAGGTGATTCAAAATAGAAACGGAACCGCACCCTGCATGTGGTTTGAGGACGGCGGGACTATATTTGTATCGATGGCGGGGGTGCCTTTTGAAATGATGTACCTCATGGAAGAGGAAATTCTGCCACGTTTGAAAAGCAGATTTCAGCTGCCATTCATTTATCATAAAACTATTTTAACAGCTAGCATAGGAGAGTCTTACCTGGCGCAGGAAATTGAAGCCATCGAAGACAGTCTGCCTGAGTATATAAAGTTGGCCTATCTTCCAAAATTAGGCCAGGTACGTCTGCGTTTAAGCGCATCGGGAACAGATGAAGCATTGGTAAAAAAAGAAGTAGATTATTATGCGCAGCAGCTGGTGGAAAAAGTGAAGCCTTATGTGATCGCAGAAGACGATATTCCATTAGAAAAAGCTTTATTGCAGCTGATGGAACAAAATGGCCTTAAATTTTCTACCGCTGAAAGTTGTACCGGCGGCTATATTGCCCACCTGATTACACAAATTCCGGGTTCGTCGAAGTCTTTTGAGGGTGGAGGGGTAACATACTCCAACGAATTAAAACAAATCATTTTAGGGGTACAGGCACAAACTCTTGCCAATTTTGGCGCGGTAAGTGAAGAAACGGTTAAAGAAATGGCCTTAGGCGCTAACCAGCGTTTCAAAACAGACTATGCTGTGGCGGTAAGCGGGATCGCGGGTCCAGATGGCGGAATGCCCGGTAAACCTGTGGGCACGGTATGGATAGCTGTTGCGTATAAAGACCAGGTGACTGCTAAACTGTTCAATTTTGGTGACCGCAGGATACAAAATATTGAACGTTCTGCAGCTGCTGCATTAACGATGCTTTTTACGCAGGTTAAATTACAACTAACGAAATAAAAGTCTGTCTTTTAAGGGATGGAACGAATAAATATATCAAAGGCCGAAGGCGACTATCGTTTTAAAGCTAAAAAGATTTACTTTTGCAACGGCAACAAAAATTAAATTTACTGTAAACCAACATGGCTCAATACGAATTACTGTTACCCAAAATGGGGGAGAGCGTTGCAGAAGCAACCATTATTAAATGGCTTAAACAACCTGGAGATCGCATTCAGCTGGATGACACCTTATTGGAAATTGCAACTGATAAAGTGGATTCAGAAGTTCCGTCGCCGGTTGAAGGTATACTGGTAAAACACTTGTGTGCGGAAGATGAAGTGGTACAGGTAGGTGCCGTGATCGCTATTATAGAAATAGAAAGTGATGTGGAAATTGTAGTTCCTTTTGTACAGGATATTGAACAACCTGCCCTGGAAGCTATCGCAGCTGTAGAACCTGCTGCCCTGCAAGAGGA
Source organism: Pedobacter sp. (assembly GCF_045627485.1). Classification (GTDB taxonomy): domain Bacteria; phylum Bacteroidota; class Bacteroidia; order Sphingobacteriales; family Sphingobacteriaceae; genus Pedobacter. The sequence goes on from NZ_JAZQNU010000073.1 coordinate 62,851, forward strand.
AGCTGAAGTGCAAAGTGCCGATCGGTTTTACTCCCCTTTGGTTAAAAACATAGCCGCCCAGGAGAACATTAGTTTCGAAGAACTGGCCGGTATTCAAGGCAGCGGTGCTGAAGGGCGTTTAACTAAGGACGACCTGTTGCTATATATTCAAAATAAACAAAATCAGGGTGGGCAGGCTGCACCACAAAAAGCAGCGCCTAAAGCGCCTGAAGCAGTAACAGAACAACCTGTATTACCTACTCCGGCCAAGCCAGTAGTTAGCCAGAGCAGCAGTGTGAGTGGTGGTGATGAAATCATAGAGATGGACCGCATGCGCAAACTGATTGCCGATCACATGGTAATGAGTAAAGATACCGCACCACATGTTACTTCTTTCGTGGAAGCCGATGTAACCAATATGGTGAAGTGGCGCGACCGCGTGAAAAAGCCTTTTGAAAAACGCGAGAACGAAAAAATTACTTTTACACCGATCTTTATTGAGGCAGTAACGAAAGCCATTAAAGATTTCCCAATGATTAATGTGAGCGTAAACGGTACACAGATCATCAAAAAGAAAGATATCAATATTGGGATGGCTGCGGCTTTACCTAGCGGAAACCTGATTGTTCCGGTTATTAAAAAAGCGGATCAGCTAAACCTGACCGGTTTAACCAAAGCTGTAAATGATTTGGCTAACCGCGCAAGGATTTCAAAACTGAAACCTGACGAAACCCAGAATGGCACTTTTACCTTAACCAATGTGGGTTCTTTTGGCAACGTGATGGGGACACCCATTATTAACCAGCCACAGGTGGCAATTCTTGCCGTAGGCGCCATTAAAAAGAAACCTGCAGTATTAGAAACAGCGTTTGGCGATGTTATTGCCATTCGCCATATGATGTTCCTGTCCCTGTCATACGATCACCGTGTGGTTGATGGTGCCTTGGGCGGATCCTTTGTGAAAAGGGTGGCAGAATACCTGGAAAACTGGGATGTAGATCGCGAGATTTAAATCTGTTTAAAGCTATTTAAAAACCTAACAAAAGCGCCTGTTTTATCGATGATAAGCAGGCGCTTTTTTTTGCCTTATCTTCCCTTTGATTGTTGCTTAACCAGAGCTTATTGTATTTGGTACAGTAGAAGCGCACGACTACGCTACTTATTTGCCCCTCGTTCCGGTTTTGTGAAACAAGGTGCGAAGGAGGTGCGGCGCAGTTGCGTCCGTGTCGAGGACTATTGATAAGCCAATCTTAAAAGCACAGCTTGAATTGAGGCCGCCTATTGATCGTGTAATTACAGCTAATTATGACCACTTTAAAAATGGTGCGTTTAACTTCCTGTTAAGGTATAAAAAAAAGACCGGTTTACACCAGTCTTTTACATCAAAACAAAAATTAAAACGGCATTAGTTAAGGGCAGCTGTGGCTTCTTCGGAAACCGTTTTTAACTGCTGCTCCGTATAGGTGTATTTGCCGGTATGGGCAATAAACACATCTTTGTGTTGCAGTAAGTCGCGGTTAGCCAATAAGTTTTTCAGGCTCACGTTTCCGATCACATATTTAAATTCGTTGTTGGCAAAACGTTCTTTGATACTTTCAATTTTTAGTTTATCCAGGGTGTACTCATGTTCATAGCGCAGGTACACTTCCAGGCTTACATTATCGGTATAGACCAGATCATTCTGCTGTTGGTATTTTTTGTATTCGTATTTATAGTCGTAACGTAAGGCTGCGATATCTGATAATACGGCGGCACCGGTAGGGTGGCCACCTGCGCCTTTACCAAAAAAGAACTGTTTATCGGCGAAAGCAGCTTGTACGGTTACGCAGTTGTATTCGTTCTCCACGTTGTAAATGAAATCGTCGGACTTCACAAATTTAGGCAAGACAAAAGAGATCACCTGGCGGGTACTGATTTTTCGGGCAGTAGGCACCAGCTTAATCTTAAAGTTCTTTTCACGGGCATACTTCACGTCGTTGTCTGACAGGTTTTGTATGCCGACATTAAGGATTTTGTCTGGATCAATAAACAAACCGTAGGCATGTGCTGTGGCAATGGCCAGTTTGTACTTAGCATCGTAACCTCCAACATCTAAAATCGGGTTAGATTCAGCAAAACCTAAGTCCTGCGCCTGTTTCAGGGCCACCTGGTAATCCATGTTTTCATTAAATATCTTGGAAAGGATATAGTTGGAAGAACCATTGAATATGCCGCTTATGCCGTGAAGCAATTCGTTGTCGTAGTATTCCTCCAGGTTCCTGATGATGGGAATACTTCCGCAAACGGAGCCTTCGTACAAGAGGGAAGTACCATAGGTATGTTGTAGTTCCACCAGTTCTGCCAGGTGCAGGGCAATCATTTTTTTATTGGCAGAAACCACATTTTTGCCAGAGGTCAATGCCTTCTTAACAATTTGGTAAGCGGCATCTGCATCATCGATTAATTCGACAATCGTATTAATCTCTGGATGATCCAACAGCTCGTTATGATCTGTTGTAAATAATCCGGCATCCAGGTTCCTGGCTTTATCTGCATTTTTAATGGCTATTTTTACGATTTCCAGGTTAAGATCCTGGCCTTTTATAATGTCGTGCAAGCCCTGACCCACCACACCAAAACCAAATAAACCTATTTTTAGTTTCTTACTCATTTATGCTGTTTTTTGAAATTTTATTATTTTCTTATTGCTACTTTCTTTTAAAAAATTACCGATCAATTGTGTGAGTGTATCAGTTTCAATTAAAAATCCATCATGCCCGTAAGCTGAGGTGATGGCATGAAACACGGCACCTTTAATGTGTTCGCTAAGGTATTTCTGCTCGGATATTGGAAATAGAACATCGTTTTCTACACCAATGACCAGCGTGTTGGCTTTAATACTGGCCAGTGCCTCTGGAACGCTTTTCCGTCCGCGGCCCACGTTATGACTGTCCATCGCCTTGCTCAGGTACCAATAGCTATAGGCATTGAATCGTTTGCAAAGCTTTTCGCCCTGGTAATTCTGGTAGGAAGAAGCGCGGAAGTTATTTGTTTTATCATTAACACTTTCCAGCTGCGTTGCGCCGTAGGCATCGTAAGTACGGTAAGATAATAAAGCAATACTACGGGCAACTTTCAAGCCTTTTAAGCCACCATCGTGATGCTGTGCATAGAAGGTGCGGTCAGTACTTATGGCCATGCGCTGGCTCTCATTAAAGGCTATGCCCCATGGGGAGTGCTGCGCATTGGTTGCTACCAGTACCAGGTTCTCTATTTTGGAAGGTTCGGCTACGGCCCATTCTACAGCTTGCTGGCCACCGAGTGAGCCACCAATTAATACTTTGATGTCATTTATTGCAAGGTGTTTGGCCAGCAACTGGTGTGCCTTTACCATGTCGCGCACGGTAAACTCAGGGAACGACAGGTAATAAGGTAAACCCGTAACCGGGTTTACACTTAAAGGATTACTGCTGCCATAAGCTGAACCAATAACGTTGGCACAAATTATATAATGTTCGTCTGGATTAAACAGGTTGTTGTTTCCAAAAAGTCCTTTCCACCAGTCCAACACGTCAGCATTTGCCGTCAATGCATGACATGCCCAAACGACATTGTCTTTTTTTGCATTGAGTTTTCCATAGGTCTGGTAGGCTAGCTGAAGTCCCCTTAATTTTTTACCACTTTCCAGTTGAAAAATCTTCGGGTGATTATAGGTGTTCATCGTACTCATTTTTTTGTTTTCGTTCTTAGATTAGGCAGGTTCCTGTTGCAGGTTTTGCTGTTGTTTAACTTTTTCAAATGCCTGTTCGAAATCAGCTTTGATATCATCAATATGTTCAATACCTACTGAAACGCGCAACTGGTTGGCAGTTACACCCGCTGCTTTTTGTTCGCTCTCATTCAATTGCTGGTGGGTAGTAGCAGAAGGCTGGATGATCAGCGTTTTGGCATCGCCAACATTTGCAAGGTGACTAACCAGTTGAAGGTTGTCTACCAAACCAGTAACTTCGGATTTACTGCCCTCCAGTTCAAAGGATAGTACTGCACCGAAACCATTTTTTAAATATTTTTTTGCCAGGTGATGGTAAGGGCTACTTTCCAGGCCGGGGTAGCTTACCGAGCGCACCAAAGGGTGATTTTCAAGCCAGGTAGCCAGCTCAAGTGCATTGTCTACGTGGCGTTGTACACGAAGTGATAAAGTTTCCAGTCCTTGGATTAACAGAAAAGAGTTGAATGGCGACAGTGCAGGACCGAAGTCGCGCAAACCCTCTACACGTGCACGGATGGCGAATTGTATATTTCCGAATGGGCCATTTGGACCGAATACTTCAGAAAACACCAAGCCGTGGTAACCGTCTGAAGGGCTGGAGAACTGCGGATACTTGCCATTGCCCCAGTTGTAATTTCCACCGTCAACGATAACCCCGCCAATGCTTGTGCCATGACCACCGATCCATTTTGTTGCAGACTCGACCACCACATGGGCGCCATGTTCCAGAGGACGGAAGAGGTAACCACCAGCACCAAATGTATTGTCAACCACTAAGGGCAGGTCGTGTTTATTAGCGATAGCAGCTATTTTCTCGAAATCAGGGATACTAAAAGAGGGGTTACCCACTGTTTCAAGGTAAATTGCCTTGGTTTTTTCATCTACCAGGGCGTTAATATCTTCAGGTTTGTCTACGTCTACAAAGCGTACTTCTATGCCTAATCTTTTAAAACTTACTTTAAACTGGTTATAGCTACCACCATATAAGTGGGAAGAGGAAATAAAATTATCACCAGCTTCAAGGATGTTGTTTAGGGCAATAAATTGAGCTGCTTGTCCGGAGGCTACGGCAACTGCCGCCACGCCACCTTCAAGGGCAGCGATGCGTTTTTCAAACACATCTGTGGTGGGGTTCATGATCCTGGTGTAGATATTACCAAATTCTTTCAGTGCGAATAAATTAGCACCGTGTTCAGAGTTTTTGAACACATAAGATGTGGTTTGATAAATAGGAACTGCGCGGGAGCCTGTTGAGGGATCTACTTCCTGACCTGCATGTAGCTGCAGCGTCTCAAATTTTAAGTTTGCTGACATGATATAGAATGTTAAGTAAAACTGTTGGGTTGATGATGCTTAAAGAAGCATATAGACTAAAGCGTACCTTCCTGAGAAAGGCCTTCCAGAAGTAAAAAATGCAACAGGAAGATTTTTAAATTAGTATATGCAGCAGCACATACAACAGGCAGTAGCATAGAAGCGGCCTGGGGACTTAACGTTTTCGCTAGCGCGATTTTGGTGATCATTCGTTTTCATAGGGTCTCAATTTTATCTTTCCATATAACACCTGTTATCTGGTCAGGAATTGGCACCTTCTTCCTTGCGGGAGGGTTGCCAGTGGGTCAATGAGCCTGTCTCTCGCCACTTCTTTATAAATCAAAACCAAAAAGGCATTGACTTGAACCAGCTTTCAACGCCGGTACGCAAATGTAGCGAATAGAAATTAAATTCAAAATATTATTCTGAAATATTTAATTTCTATACGCTATAAAACAATATAATTAGGTTAACGCTTGGTTAATGTCGTTAACCAGATCGTCGATATGTTCGAGACCTACAGAGATGCGAATTAAATTTGGTGGAGTTTTAGTGTCGGGACCTTCTACAGAAAAACGGTGTTCTATCAAACTTTCCACACCACCTAAACTGGTGGCCTGAGAAAAGATTTTTACCTTATTAACTACTTTTCTAGTGGCTTCTACATCGCCTTTCACTAAAATGGATAACATGCCACCAAAACCACTCATTTGCTTTTTAGCAACTTCATGTTGTGGATGGGAGGGTAATCCAGGGTAGAAAACGGCCTCTACCTGTGGGTGTTTTTCCAGGTATTGAGCCAGCGCCATGCCATTGTCGCTATGCCCACGCATGCGGTAAGGCAAGGTTTTCAGGCTTCTTAAGAGCAGGAAGCAATCAAATGGCGCAGATACAGCACCACCAATCTGCTGGATATTTTTTATCTTTTCCCAGAATTCGTCTTTTACTGCAGTAATTAAGGCACCACCCAATACGTCGCTATGTCCACCAATATATTTGGTCGTGGAGTGCATCACGATATCTGCGCCCAGACTTATTGGGTTTTGTAAACATGGGGAGGCGAAAGTGCTGTCGCATGCCAATAGCAGTCCCTTTGCTTTGGTAATGGCGGCAACGGCAGCGATATCTGTTACCTTTAAGAGGGGGTTTGACGGGGTTTCGATCCAAACCATCACGGTATTAGGTTTTATGTACCGCTCAACATTTGTCGTATCAGTTAAATCGACAAAGTCGAATTCCAGGGTGTCCGCAAAAATAGACTGTAATTGTTTTTTAAAACCCCAATACATGTCATCTGGTGCAATGATATGACTTCCAGGTTTTAAGGCCTGGAAAATGGTCATGCCAGCGGTATTTCCGGAAGAAAAGACAGCCGCATCGGCACCTTGCTCAAGGGCTGTTAATGCTGCTTCTAAGGCACTTCTATTTGGATTACTTACCCTGCTATACATGTGGCCACCAGAATAGCCACCATCTTCGTTACGTAAAAAGGTAGTAGACAGGTTAATCGGCGAAGTTACATCGCCAGTGGATGCGTGGTGAATATTTCCGCTATGTATCGCTATGGTTTCTTGTTTCATATACTGGTGATTTTTGGCAAGGTTTGTGTAAAGCATGTTGCAAATACAAGTATATGAAAAGAATATTAGTTATAGCAGCCATTTTATGTAGTTCATTAATGGTGTTGCAAAGTTGTTCGAGCACAAGTAATACCGCTTCAACCAGTTTGAAACGTGGAAAAGTAACAGGAACATGGGTATTAAATGACATAACTTTTGAAGGTGTTCCGGCCATAGCCGTAAAATCATTATTTGACGAGGCTTCTTACAAATGTTTTATTGGAAGTACATGGACATTGACCAATAGTGGCAATGGTAGTTACATGTTACCTGGTGGTAGCGAATGCCCTTCAGGTACACAAAGTATTTTCTGGTCTGTAAGCACAGCAGATGAGACTTTCCAATTCAAAAAAATATATGAAGGTGATAAGGCTAAAAATGTAACCACAGGTTACAGATTAGTGCTTTCTGAAACTTCTGGCGACCGTTTGGTGCTTAAATCGCCGATAGAATATGGTAACTCCACAGCATATGTAGTAATGAACTTTACAAAAGCTGCAAAATAATTTTTAGTTTACGTTTTAGTTTAGGTAAAAAAGGCGCCCATCGGCGCCTTTTTTTTGTTTACATGCTGTCGCTGGATAGGGTTTGTAAACACTATTATAGAGTTAAGATCTCTTCATCCGACAACAACCTGTTCCATACTTGTAAATCATCTATCATTCCATTAAAGCCACCAATCTGCTCAAGAGGAAAAAATAGGGTCTCCACCTTACGCATTTTAGTTTTATCCTTATCAGTATACTGGATCCAGTTGTCCTTCAGGCTTTTTTGTAAACGGCCATTAATGTACAGGTTTGTTCCTTTTGCTGTACCTGAAATGGTGATGTGTGTCCAGGTTTTTTCGGGAACGGTATAATCAAAATCGTAATGGTAACCATCCCTGGAAAATCCTAGTTTTCCATTGTTGCCCTGCTTGAGTTTAACTTCTGAATGAGATGATTTAAAAAGGGTGATGTTTCCGCCCGGGTTGTCGGAAGGGTTGATCCAGAAGGAAACGGTATAATCATAGCCTATTTCTTTATAAGGCAGTTTGGCAAAGCTATTGGATCCGGTAAAGGACAAGGCCTTCCCTTTTTTTCCATTTGCGTAGCTGGCTTGACTGACTTGTATATTTTTGTTGCGTTTATCGAAAGTGTAAGCAACGACTGGCGACTGGCTGGTCCTACCAATTTTACCCCTGATGTTAATGGAGGGTCCTTCACCGATGTTTTTTCTTTCCGCATCAAAAGTCTCATAGGTCATGATGGTTTTATCGCCACCCCACATTTTTTGCGACAGTACCTGCATGGCTGGGAACACCCGGTCGTTTACATCTTTTTCACTGATGCCATTACCTACTATATCGTTCCATGCCGCAAATGCACCTCCAATAATGGTGCTGTCGCCAGCCGCAAAGCGAACATTGCCAACCTGAAGGGGGCTCCATTTGTCATAGATGTTTTTGTAATTCAGGTAATCATAATAATAACCTGCGGCTGGCACAATATACAGCCATCCGTCTGGCGTGCTGATTTGCTTATAGCCCAGTTTTTTCATTTCAATAGGATCGGCATAACCATTATACCATGCGTTTATGTTTACATTTTTGACCCTTACCGGGGTTTTTCCGGCGGCATGAGTGAGGGCACCCCAAATGCGCACAGTTTTTCCATAACTTTGCACGTGTTCAATCATCTGGTCTGTGAAAGCACGGAAAAGTTCTGCTTCTTTTTTATCATACTCATCCGTTCCGATGTGAACTTCAGTACCTGTGAATACAGGCTGATCGCCACTCAAGTATTCTTTGAACACATTTTTCATCATCTCCAGAGATCCAGGATGCTTTAAATCGAGGTGATCCATGCCGTAGGCCTTACTGCCCAGTTCTGGTTTTACCTTAGTAAAGGCCAATGCATGGGCTGGCGCATCGATCTCGGGGATAATAGTCAGGGCGTAATCCTTAGCCAGGGCCTGCAAAGCGATGAATTCCTTTTTTGTATAAGATCCGTCTTTGGCGGTAAGACCGGGGTAGGTTTCGTTTTCTAAGCGAAAAGCAGAATAAGTTTTATCCCAGTTTTCATCGAAATACTTCTTGAAGCCGTTGTCGTTCAGGTGGATCTGAAAGTCATTGAACTTGTAATAAGACATGAGTTTTACATAATCCTGCAGGAAGGAAATGCTGAAAAACTTGCGGCCCACATCGAGCACAAAACTACGCACTTTAAATTCAGGGAAGTCTTTCGCGCTTCCTTGTGGAATGCTTTTTTTATGTTCGAGCAATTGCAACAAAGTGCGTGTTCCGTAGAATAAGCCCTTGTAGTTATTTGCGCTGATGCTCAGGTATTCGCTGGCCTTAAAATTGTAGCCTTCTTCGCCGATACTGGTGTCGGTATCGCCCAGGCTTAATACGATATCTCCTTTTTTAGGGCTTTTGCTAACGATTTTTAAATTATAGCCTGTTTGCGCGTGGATATCATCCTTTAAAATAGAGGCTGCTTTTTCCAACGCTTCCTTTTTGCCTTTTGACAAAACGATCCTGCTGGAAGACTTGAGCAGGTACTCGCCTTTGCCACCATGCCATTCCCGCAAAGCGGGAATAACAAAGGGTTGGGGATTGGTTTGACTGGCGGTTTGCGCCATGGTATAGCTTGATAGACAAATTAGTGTGCCTATGGCCGCTAAAACCAATAAATGTGGTAGGTTTAGGTTGTTTTTTTTAATCATATTATTATTGAGAATAAGGTTGATTGATGCTGCTTTTGTCCAAAAAGTAGTAAACAGTTTCTGAACGATACCCGCAGCTTCATCGTTTTCCCGGGGTAAGTTGCGGGCATGAAGAACAAGACTGACCAGTAGCGCTCATAAATTTCAGCGAACGCATTTTGATTGCCTGACTTAAATAAGGTAAATAATTCATCATCTGTCAACGCATTTAAGGACATATTGCTAAATATAGAAGACTTTTTGCTAGAATATACCTGCAAACGTTTGCGTGATTTTCTACTTCGGCACTCGTGGTTTCAGATAATTATTATTTTTTCAAAGTTTTGTTCAGGCATTTCGAAAAAGAGTTCCTTGTTTAATGGGTTGGCCATCTTATTCTACTTTGCCATACCTACTTATATTACCGACTTGCTGGGTAATTATCAGATGAAGGGAGCCTTGGTAAATACTTTTACTTTGCTATGTTTGCCGGAATCGTTGTTGTTGCCTTTGCAGTACAGCTCTATTTTCTGCTGACAAAGCAAAATGTTTTCGTTAACACCTAATTCAACTATACACCTTTAAAATCTAATGACTATGCAAAAATTAAGAACCTACACCGGATTATTTCTTCTGCTGCTGTTAACGGCAGTAGGCTGTACACCAATAATACAACAAAGTGCAGGCGTCAATGCCGTAGAAATCACGGCAACGAAAACGACTAATCCCGTGTTGCAGCGTTTTGAATTTAATCCTGTGCTGCGGTTGGAGGTAAATATTCCTGAAGGTAATTCAACGATTGCGCTAAGCACTTTGGAAGGCGTGATGGATACCCATACCTTATCCTATATTAGTAAGTTGGAAGTTTATGCTACCAAACAGATGTATAACCCTACCGAAAGAAATAACCTGGACAAAGGACAGCTGATGGCAACGTTGGTGCCCTCAGCGAAGAAATTTTCCTTACAGGTGCCTGGAAAATTAGCATCAGGAAAACACCATTTGTGGATAAATGTATTGCTGAAAAATACTGCTGACATGGATGGAAAGGTGCAGTTAAAGATAACTAACCTTAAGGATGCTGCGGGTCGTCGGTACCCGGTGAAGCAAAATGAGTTAAGCAATCAACCCATCGGATTTGCCTTACGTAAACCTATGGATGATCAGGTTGTATCTTACCGCATACCTGGAATGGCCACTACAGATAAAGGCACCTTAATTTCCGTATATGATATCCGCTACGACAATAGTCGTGATTTACCCGCTAATATTGATGTGGGAATGAACAGAAGTACCGATGGTGGTAAAAGCTGGTCGGACATGAAAACAATTTTAGACATGGGTGGTCCAAAAGACAATAGTGGGATAGGTGATCCTGCAGTATTGTTTGACCCTGTAAGCAAGACGATTTGGGTAGCCGCATTATGGAGTAAAGGCAACAGGTCAATTGCAGGTTCTGGTCCAGGTTTAAGTCCCGATGAAACCGGTCAGATTATCTTGACCAAAAGCACAGATGATGGCTTAACCTGGTCTAAACCGATTAACATCACGTCTAAGGTGAAGAATCCAAAATGGCGTATCTTTTTCCCGGGCCCTGGAAATGGTATTGCGATGGCAGATGGTAAAATTGTTTTTGCTGCACAATATTGGGATGCCGATAAGATGCCACATTCTACTTTGATATATAGTGATGACCATGGAAAATCATGGAAGAGCGGCTTAGGTGCGAAATCGAATACCACAGAAAGTCAGCTGGTAGAAACCTCTCCAGGTACGCTGATGTTGAACATGCGTGACAACAGAGGTAAGTTTAGGAGTGTTGCTGTGACTAAAGATATGGGCATGACCTGGACTGAACATGCCACTTCCTACCATACGCTTCCAGATCCGGTATGTATGGCCAGCTTCATTAAAGCTAAAGTGAATGTAAACGGCAAAATGCGTGATGTGCTATTCTTTAGCAATCCGAATGTGTCAGATAGTCCGAGAAGGAACATCAGCATCAAAGCAAGTTTAGACTATGGCGAAACCTGGCAACCTGCCAATACCTTATTGTTAGATGAACGCGATTGTTTTGGCTATTCTGCCTTAACTAAAATTGACGATAACACCATTGGTATTCTGTACGAAGGGAAGAGCAGTTTGAAGTTTGTGCGTGTTCCGGTGAAGCAGATTATCAAATACCAATGATAAAAATTATTTTGTGCACCTTAAGGAGTGCATCAGGTGCGGAGTCCTTTGCTTTCCATTTGCCAAGGCAGGAATGGTACTGTCTGCAGTTGTTGAAAGAATATACATAGAGTTAAGTTTATAGGCGGTGCTATGGTTACCATAGAAGACGGTTCAAATGCCTTGAATTGTACTTTTACTTTTCAGAAACACGCGTTTCCTTATTTTTATGTTACTTTTGCCTTCATTCAGTTCAGAGATCAACCATGGAGAATATCGCCTTAAACTTATTACTCAACGACCCCGAATTATCACCCGCTTTAAAAGCAATTGCCCATAAGGTACAGTCGCGAGAAAGGATTTCAATGGAAGAGGGTGTTTACCTCTATGAACATGCCGAGCTGGGCTATTTAGGCGTACTGGCTAATTTCATCAGGGAAAGTAAACACGGTGATGATACCTTTTTTAACCGCAATTTTCATATTGAGCCTACTAACCTTTGCGTTTATGACTGCAAGTTCTGCTCTTATTCGCGCATGATCAGGCAAAAAGAAGAAGGCTGGGAAAGTACTGTAGAGAAGATGATGCAAAAACTACGTGAATACGATGGGGAACCTGTTACTGAAGTGCATCTTACGGGAGGCGTAGTGCCAAAGCAGAACCTTGATTTTTATGCCAGTTTCTTTAGGGCGGCTAAAGCCCATCGACCGGATCTACACATCAAAGCTTTAACCCCGGTAGAATATTTCTATATTTTTAAGAAGGCAAAATTAAGTCATTACGATGGCATGAAATACCTTAAGGAAGCAGGTCTGGATTCCATGCCTGGGGGAGGTGCAGAAATATTTCATCCTGAAATACGTGAGCAGATTGCCCATGATAAATGTAATGCTGAACAGTGGCTGGATATCCATGAACAAGCTCATAAACTGGGCATGCGAAGCAATGCGACCATGTTATATGGTCATATTGAAGCATACTGGCACCGGGTTGATCATATGGAGCGGTTGCGCCAGTTGCAGGATAAAACAGGTGGCTTTCAGGCATTCATCCCATTAAAATTCAGGAATCAAAACAACCAGATGTCACATGTTCCTGAAGTTTCGGTAATTGAAGATTTAAGGAATTATGCCATTGCCAGGATTTACCTTGATAATTTTGACCACATTAAAGCCTATTGGGCGATGATTAGCCGACAGACCGCTCAACTATCCTTAAATTTTGGCGTTGATGATATTGATGGTACGCTAGACGATACCACTAAAATTTATTCAATGGCAGGTGCCGAAGAACAAACGCCTGGCATGAGTACTCAGGAACTGGTTGAACTGATTAAACAGGTAAGGCGTCGTCCAATTGAACGCGATACTTTGTATAATGTGGTAACAGATTATACCAATGTAGAATTTGAAAGCGACAAAAAGCCCAGTTACTATAAACTTCCGGTGATCAATTAATAGATTATGGATAAAGAGTTATACATTATCAGGCATGGTGAAACAGCGTTAAACAAACACGGGATTGTACAGGGACGCGGCATTAACAGCGACCTGAATGACACGGGGAGGGAACAAGCTGCTGCTTTCTATGCAATGTATAAGGATTTACCATTCGACAAAATTTACGTGTCGGCGTTAAAACGTACACACCAGACTGTACAACAATTTACGGACGCGGGTATTCCCACTACCCAGCTGAGCGGATTGGATGAGTTAGCCTGGGGCGAATGGGAAGGCCAGGCAAGATCTGACGAATCCATTCTTGTATTTAGGGACCTGCTCGAACAGTGGACATCAGGTAATTATGACGCCAAATTAAATGGTGGCGAAAGCCCTAATGAAGTGGCTGCCCGCTTGCAGGAGGCCGTTGATGAAATTCTAAGTCACCCGGAAGAAAAGCTGGTGCTTATTTGTATGCATGGCCGTGCCATGCGCATATTGCTGTGCATGCTTTCGGGCAAACCCTTCTCAGAAATGGCTGATTTTCCACATCAGAATACCACCCTTTACCGGGTATCACTCACTGGTAAGCAGTTTACCATTACCGATTTTAATAATACCGACCATTTAAAAGTTTAAGCATCTTGGACAAAATAAAAATATCAGCTGTATCTTATACCAATACCAAACCCTTTATTTACGGACTAGAAAATTCTGACCTCATCAATAATATTGAACTTTCTTTAGATGTTCCTGCTGATTGTGCAGCAAAAGTAATTGACCAAACCGTTGACATTGGTTTGATGCCGGTAGCGGCTTTTCCACTGGTTCCAAATGCAAATATCATCGGCGCATATGGTATTGGCTCTGTAGGTGCTGTTAATTCAGTGTTTATTTTTAGCCATGTACCGGTTCAGGAAATAAAAACTGTTCGATTAGACCCACAATCACGTACTTCCAATAACCTCGCCAGGGTGTTATTAAAGTTTTATTGGAAGCAGGAAGTGGTCTTTACCACCGATCAGGATGCACATACCGATGCGATTGTATTAATTGGTGACCGCACCTTCAGCAACCGTGAAATCTATGCTCATGCCTATGATATGGGTGAAGAATGGTTGAAATTTACAGGATTACCTTTTCTATATGCTGCCTGGATAGCCAATAAAACTATTCCTTCCGCTTTCGTAGCACAGTTTAATGAAGCGTTGAAGTTTGGTTTGGACCAACGGAAGGAAGTGCTGCAAACCTTGCCGAAAATTGATGGTTTCGACATGGACGACTACCTGATGCATAAACTGGATTTTGAGTTAACTCCTCAGAAACGCGAAGCCATGAACTTGTTTCTATCTTACCTCCCGCGCCTGTAGATACGTCCTTCCTTCCAAAATACTTCACTGCGGTCGTCAGGATAATTCCGGGTGGTTAACAGTGCGAGCGTGGTATCGTTTACGAGAAATATAGAATTAAAATAACGACCTTCTTCTACAGGAAGATCGGGGTAGGGGAAAGTCAGGTTATTAAAGTTTTTCCCTATGCTGTTACCGGTCATCACCACTACATTATTTTTCTTCCATTCCGTATAGCGTTCTATTTTGCGGCCGCCTTCGGTTTGCATACTCATGATGGTTTCGCCGGTAGGCAGTTGAATGATACAGGGCGCACCACCCCAAATCGGGTCTATACTACTTACCCAGCGCCTGCCATTTTCATAGCTTCCTAGTTCCTCATATTTCCAGTTTGCTTTTAATGATGACCATAAAATTTCTGGTGACGTTGGATTTTCAACAGCTTCCAGTACAAAGAGAATTCCTTTATCTTCTTGTAACACCAGGGGGATAGGCATACCGTCTCTACCTTCAGGTGTAAAAGCTACCGTTCTTGGCTTGGACCACTTATGGCCATTGCTTAGTGAAGAGATCATAAGTACCTTTTGTTCATGGCGACCTTTCGCATTTTTGGTGCTGAGGATCTCATTGGAATAGAAGAGCTGTATCTCGCCAGTGGGGAGTTGTATCATTCCGGGTTCCCATGATCGGCCAAGACTTACGATGGCCGGGCGCCTCCAAGTGTTGCCTCCATCTTTACTGATTCGGATTTGCAGGTTGTTGTGAAGGCTATCGTCGGGGATTCCACGGCCGGTATAGGCCAGCATGAGCCATTTGTTTTTTAACACCAATAAATCAGGTGTCGAGAAGCCGCTGTAACGTTTATCATCACCGTCGGCCACAACGGTGGTATGTGGTAACCAGGTTTTGCCATTGTCAGTGCTTTTGCGCATGGCGATGTTATCCCATTCGTTCATTTTTTTTCCAAAGTGGTACACCAGTAACAGGGTGTCGCCGTTATACCTTCTCACGCGGCCGTATTCAGCAAAATACGCATCATGAGATACTTTCTTTTCACCGGGCTTCCAAACTATCTGTACATTTCTTAACGTGTCGTTAATCGGGGGGTGTCGGGTACGGCATATTTAAGAATCTTGAGTTCTTCATCCTGTTTACAAGACCAGACAAAAAATAGGAACAGCGAAAGTAAAATCAGTTGTAAATGTGTTTTGCTCATACCATTTAAATGCTTTTGCAGGAAATCGCAAAAACCTAACCATAACCATTAGCAGGTGTAATTCTTAAAAATTATCAACAAAATACGGTGCCTAAGAATGAAGGTAGTATATTTACGATTTTGTAAATAGAATCATTTTGGCCAAAGAAAAGAGTAAAGAAACACCATTAATGCAACAATATAATTCGATTAAGTCGAAATATCCTGGTGCATTATTATTGTTTAGGGTTGGTGATTTTTACGAGACATTTGGTTCGGATGCGGTAAAAACTTCACAGATATTAGGAATCGTATTGACTAGGCGTGGGAATGGCCCCGGTGGTCATATAGAACTAGCCGGATTTCCACATCATTCTTTAGAGAACTACCTGAGCAAACTGGTTCGTGCTGGTCAGCGGGTAGCGATCTGTGACCAGCTGGAAGATCCCAAGGCTACCAAAACCATTGTAAAGAGAGGGGTAACAGAATTAGTTACACCGGGTGTAGCTTACAATGATAACATCTTAAGTCAGAAATCAAACAATTATCTTGCCGCCGTATCTTTCGATAAAAGCGGCTATGGGGTGTCGTTATTAGATATTTCTACAGGAGAATTCCTGGTGGCACAAGGTAATGCCGAATATGTAGATAAAGTATTACAGGGTTTTAAACCCACAGAAGTGGTGTTTCAAAAGAGCCGGAGAAAGGAATTTCTGGAGCTTTTTGGTGATAAGTTTTATACTTATCACCTGGAGGACTGGGCATTTACCAGCGATTATGCCAATGAAACGTTGAATAAACATTTCGAGGTAGCATCGCTTAAAGGTTTTGGGGTAGAAAAATTGCAGGTGGGCATTATTGCTGCCGGTGTGGTGCTGCACTACCTGAATGAAACCGAACACCGTAATTTAAAACACATTACATCATTATCGAGGCTGGAAGAAGACCGTTTTATGTGGCTGGATCGCTTTACGATTCGCAACCTGGAACTGGTGAGCTCGCCACATGATAATGCAGTAACCTTATTTGATGTGCTGGATGAAACCTGTACACCTATGGGTGCGCGGTTGCTGCACAAGTGGATCATTATGCCGCTGAAGGAACTTAAGCCCATTGAAGAACGTTTAGGTATGGTCGAATTTCTGGTAGCACATGATGAGTTGTTGCAGGAACTATTGGGCCATATTAAACAGATCGGCGACCTGGAAAGACTGATTTCCAAAGTAGGTTTACAAAAGGCAGGCCCTCGTGAACTTTGTCAGCTTAAAAAGGCATTACATTACATTGAAGCGATTAAAACGCTTACTCAACAAAGCAATAATCCTTTTCTGTCGATCCTTGCCGATCAGTTGAATCCTTGTTTAACGATTCGCGAGAAGCTTGAACGAGAGTTGTTTCCTGACCCCCCTGCCTTGCTGATAAAAGGTAATGTGATTGCTGATGGCATTGATGCAGAGCTGGATCGCCTGCGGAAAATATCTTTTCATGGAAAAGATTACCTGCTGGAGATACAGAAAAGGGAAGCCGCTGCTACGGGTATTCCTTCGTTAAAGATTGCCTTTAATAATGTTTTCGGTTATTACCTGGAGGTTACCCATACCCATAAAGATAAAGTACCTGAGGGTTGGTTGCGTAAACAAACGCTGGTGAATGCGGAGCGTTACATTACCCCGGAATTAAAGGAATATGAAGAGCAGATTCTAGGTGCAGAAGAGAAGATACAACAGATTGAAATTCGCCTGTACAACGAGTTGATGTACCAGGTGGCCGCCTATATTAAACCTATACAGCTTAACGCGTACCTGGTTGCGCAGCTGGATGTGATGTTGTGTTTTGCACAACTAGCTGTAAAACACCACTATGTGAAGCCTGTTTTAAATACAGGAAAAGCTTTAGATATTAAAGGGGGACGGCATCCCGTGATTGAGCGTCGCCTGGCGGTTGGCGAAGAATACATTACCAATGATGTGTTCCTGGATAATGATAGTCAGCAAATCATTATCATTACCGGCCCCAACATGTCGGGTAAGTCGGCCATTTTACGGCAAACCGGTCTGATCGTATTGATGGCACAGATGGGATGTTTCGTGCCGGCTAAGTCGGCAACTATTGGCATTGTCGATAAGATGTTTACCAGGGTAGGAGCTTCTGATAATTTATCGTCGGGAGAAAGTACCTTTATGGTGGAGATGAATGAAACGGCGAGTATATTGAATAATATATCAGACCACAGTTTGATTTTGTTGGATGAAATTGGCCGCGGAACCAGCACTTATGATGGGATTTCGATTGCCTGGGCCATTGCAGAGTACCTGCACACGCACCCTACTGCAAGGCCAAAAACACTCTTTGCCACGCACTACCATGAGTTAAATGAACTCGCAAATACGATGAGCAGGATTAAAAACTTTAACGTTTCAATTAAAGAAGTAGGTAATCGTGTAATTTTTCTTCGTAAATTGGTTCCTGGAGGCAGTGAGCACAGTTTTGGTATCCATGTGGCCAAAATGGCCGGTATGCCGCCTAAGTTAATTGCCCGGGCCAATGAAATATTAAAGAAACTGGAGATTGACCGAACGGAAGGCCAGAGTATTAAGGACAGCATTAAAAAGGTGCAGAACCAGGCCTATCAATTGCATATGTTTGCCGTGGATGACCCTGTGCTTGTAAAAATACGCGATATGTTAAATAACCTCGATGTAAATGTTTTAACACCAGTGGAGGCGTTGCTGAAATTGGATGAGATACAGCGGGTAATTAAAGAATAACCATGGTAAAGAGAATATGGATATTGGCGATAGCCTGTTGTTTGTTAGCGGCCTGTGGCACAAGAAAACATACGCCTTACCGGGTAGATGCGGGTGCGGCCGCTGCTGATGCCATGTCGAAGTTAAGTAATAAGTCTTTATATAACTTCATTACTGATTGGACAGGCGTACAGTACCGTTTGGGAGGATTGGATAAAAAAGGGATCGACTGTTCGGGTTTTGCATTATTGCTGGAGAAAAAGATCTACGGAATTGATCTTCCCAGACGGTCAAAAGATCAGGCAGAGGTGATCAAGAAGAAGTCTATTAACCAGTTAAAGGAGGGTGATTTGATCTTCTTTTCATTTGGTGGCAGGGAAGTAGACCATGTTGGCATATACCTGAATGGCGACCACTTTGTCCATGCTTCGCCTAGTCGCGGTGTGATTGTGGACAACCTGAATATTGCCGCTTATCAGAAAGCTTTGGTTAAGGCAGGGCCAGTAAACAACTGATTATCTTCTACTGTAAAGTTTGAAAATTCTGGGCAAGAAAAAACATTCCATGAGCGTTTAATTAATCAGGATATTAATGTCTTATTTATCTCTAACAAATAAGTGAGAATAAATGGATCATTTTAACGACTTTTGATTGCTACTAAAAGCAGGTCATATAAGATCAGGATTTACAAAGTATATATAAGATGAAATTAAATTTAAAACGTCCACTCGCATTTTTTGATCTGGAGACTACAGGTGTTAATGTAGGATCTGACCGCATCGTAGAGATTGCTATATTAAAAGCAATGCCAGATGGTACAGAAGAAATAAAAACCCTGAAAATTAATCCGGGGATGCCTATTCCCTTACAATCATCTTTGATTCACGGCATCTATGATGAACATGTTGCTGATGCGCCGTTATTTTCTGCTGTTGCACAGGAACTGGCAGACTTTATTGGCGATGCTGATTTAGCAGGTTATAATTCGAACCGTTTTGATATTCCGGTATTGCTGGAAGAATTCTTACGGGCAGGTGTTGATTTAGACATGTCTGACAGAAAGTTTGTTGATGTGCAGAACATTTTTCACCAGATGGAACAACGCACGCTTCGTGCAGCCTATAAATTTTATTGTGATAAAGATATTGTGAATGCCCACTCGGCAGAAGCTGATATCACCGCCACCTATCATGTGCTTTTAGCACAGTTGGATCGTTATAAGGATGTTGATTTTGAAGACAAACAAGGTAAAATCAGCCAGCCAGTAATCAATGACGTAGATGCTCTGCATCAGTTTACCAACATGAATAAACCGGTGGATTTTGCCGGCAGGATGGTTTATAATGAGAACAATAAAGAAGTTTTCAATTTTGGTAAGCATAAAGGCAAAACTGTTGAATCTGTATTTGATGTGGAGCCGAGTTATTATGCATGGATGAAGCAGGGTGATTTTCCTTTGTATACCAAGAAAAAACTGGATGAAATCTGGTTAAGGTGGAATAAAAAGAAAGATGAACTGAAAGCGGCAAAACAGGCTACGTCGGCCCAAGGTACGGTTCAAAAGACCGCACCAGCTCAGGCACCGGCTGCTAGACCTGCGGCTAAGCCCTATATAGCGAAACCCCAGTATAAAAAAGAGAAACCAGCTGCCGTAACTAATGATATGTTGGAACAACTTAAAATGAAGTTCGGTAAATAATGGTTAAGTTGAGTAAAACAGCCTTATTGCTGTTTCTGCTGCTTGGCTTTGCTGGTGCACAAGCACAGCAAACTTTGCCTGTGCCAGCGGAAATAGAGAAGGCCTATGCCGCTCATACCCGTTCGGCTACTGGTGAACCAGGTGCCGCCTATTGGCAGAATACCGCTGACTATGTTATTGACGTAGACTTTAATCCGGTTACACGTGTGTTAGCTGGTACAGTTGAAATCACCTATTTTAATAATAGTCCTGATCAGCTGGATACCCTTTGGTTTAAGTTATACCCTAACTTATACAAAAAAGGGGTTGCCCGTAAAGCGAAGATTAATGAACGCGATTTAGGAGAAGGCGTAAAGCTTTCGTCGATCATTATTGATGGCCAAAGCCTGGCGGCCGGATCATGGATTGAGGCAGGTACCAATATGAAGGTGCCTATTGCTCCATTAGCTTCGGGTAAAAAAATAAAGGTGGTATTAACTTATAGCTATACCTTAAATAAGGGATCTCATGTCCGTACAGGACAGGTGGATAATGGTTCCCATTTCGTTGCTTATTTCTTTCCACGTATCGCTGTTTACGACGATGTGGATGGCTGGAATAAATATCCTTATACCGGTGATGAAGAGTTTTACAATGACTTTTGTAACTTCAAAGTAGCTATCAAAATGCCTAAAGACTACCAGGTGTGGGCAACCGGTGATTTAACGAACGCAAAGGATATTTATCAGGATCATATTTATAATCGATTAAGACAGGCAGAAACCGAAGACGGTGTAGTTGACGTTTTCACTGAACAGGATCTGAAACAAAAGCAAATTACTAAAGGGAAACAATTTAATACCTGGACTTTTGAAGCCATAGAGGTAACCGATTTTGTTTTTGCTAGCAGCGATCATTACATCTGGAAATCGAGCAGTCTGGTGGTTGATTCCTTGACTAAACGCAGGACCCGCGTGGATGCGGTGTTCAATCCCTCGCACAAGGATTATTATGAAGTGATTGACTTTGCCCGTAAAACGGTAGAGGCGATGAGCTTTGTGTTCCCCAAATGGTCATTTCCCTACTCACATGAAACTATTTTTGATGGTTTAGACCAGATGGAATACCCAATGATGGTAAACGATAATCCGGTAGCTAAAAGGGAGGATGCGATTACCTTAACGGTACATGAAATTTTTCATACAATGTTTCCTTTTTATATGGGGACCAATGAAACGAAATATGCATGGATGGATGAAGGCTGGGCTACTATAGGGGAGTGGTTAATCAGTCCGATGATTGATACAAACATGGTTGACTTGTATGGCGTGGCACAAACTGCAGCCACATCAGGTACGACTAATGATTCTCCGATTATTACACCAACAACAAAATTGAAAGGTTCAGGTGCTTTTACCTCTTCATACCCTAAACCGGGTATGGGTTACCTGTTTGTTAAAGATTACTTGGGTGACAAGCTGTTTACCAAAGCTTTGCATCATTATATTGAGCAATGGAATGGGCAACACCCAACACCTTTCGATTTCTTTAACAGCATGAATGAAGGTGCTGGTAAAAACATGAACTGGTTCTGGAAAACCTGGTTCTTTGAAGAAGGCGTAACTGACCTGGCCATTGAGAAAGTGGATAAAAGTGACGAAGGTTATGTTGTGAGCATTCGTAATAAAAGTAAGAAGCCTTTGCCGATAGACCTGCGCATGGAATATGCTGATGGTTCTGTGAGTCATTTACACCATTCCATCGGCGTATGGGAGCAAGGCGACCAGGTGATTTCTATCGATGTACCAACGGGGAAGGTATTGAAGAAGGTAATACTTGGCGGAGGTCATGTTCCTGATAAGGAACCAAAAGACAACATTTACGTAGTAAAATAAAAATAGTTGCAATAGCAGATCAGGCCTCTTCGGAGGCCTTTTTTATGAATTCAATATTTCTGGTAAGGCCCTTAAATTTGGTTCTTTTCACGGCTGAGTGCTTGAAGATGGTTTTAAATACATCTTCTGTAATGTCTAACCAATCATTCTTTTTCATTTCCATTAAACCTGCTGCAGGTTCAAAGGCGGTTTCCTTATGGGGTACTGAAAAGCGGTTCCAGGGACATACATCCTGGCAGATGTCGCAACCAAACATCCAATTCTCCATTTTACCCGCAAAAGAAGCCGGTATTTCGTCTTTTAACTCAATAGTGAGATAAGAGATGCATTTGCTGGCGTCAACGGTGTAGGGAGCGATAATCGCTTCTGTAGGGCAGGCATCCAGGCAGCGGGTACAGCTGCCACAATGATCAGCAGTAAAGGGATGATCATACTCAAGGTCGAGGTCAATAATGAGTTCCGCCAGAAAAAAGAAAGATCCCGATTGTTTACTGAGCAGATTGCTGTGTTTACCTACCCAGCCGAGACCTGATTTTTTTGCCCAGGCCTTATCAAGCACGGGTGCCGAATCAACAAATGCCCTTCCTTTCACTTCGCCAATATTTTCCTGAATGAAGTGGAGCAGTTCGGAGAGTTTCTCTTTAATCACCAGGTGGTAATCTTTACCGTAGGCATATTTGGAAAGTTTAGGGGCCTCAGGATCTTCCTGTTCTTGTGCTGGGAAATAGTTTAAGCTACACGAAATGACTGACTTAGCGTCTTCTACCAAAAGTGTTGGGTCAAGTCTTTTATCGAAATGATTCTCCATATACGCCATTTGACCGTGGTGTTGATTCTTTAGCCATTGGCTGAGGCGCGGTGCCTCTTCTTCTAAAAAACCAGCTTTGGCAATACCGCATTGCTGGAAGCCCAAACGGCGGGCTTCTTCCTTAATCATATGGCTGTATTTAATGTGATGGTTAAACATGCGTATACAAAGATAGGGTTTTGCGAATAAAACCTTTTTAGGCCAATATTGTTAATTAAGGGTAACAAATTATACGATCATGGAAAATAACAAAACATCTCATTCAGAGGATCCCACCAAAAGCAGTAAACCCGTAGAGCATGATTATCCTGCACATGAAAATGACCCAGGACCATCGCCAGAGGCTGTTAATGAGCCTGATAACAAGGGTGCTGGGCCAGCAATGAAATGGGCCATTCCAATAGCAATAATTATATTGTTCATTATCTATTGGTTTATGTTCCGAGACGGTGGTGAAGTTTAGGCTTATTTCAATAAACGCACTTCATACAAATCATGACGACGGTCTTTCATGATTTTAACCGTTCCGAAATGATGCAACTCATCCAACAGGTGAAGGTCTACATCTACAATTAATACCATTTCGGTATTGGGCGTAGTTTCGGCTTTTACCGCATTGGTTGGGAAAGCGAAATCTGACGGCGTAAAGACAGCAGATTGCGCAAATTGTATATCCATATTATTCACCTTAGGTAAGTTACCTACACAACCTGCAATAGCCACATAACACTCATTCTCGATGGCCCTGGCTTGTGCGCAGTGCCTAACCCTCGTATAACCATTTTGGGTATCGGTTAAGAATGGTACAAACAGAATCTGCATCCCTTGATCAGCATAGATTCTGCTGAGCTCCGGGAATTCCACATCGTAACAGATTAAGATCCCAATTTTACCACAGTCGGTATCAAAAACCCTGATCTTATCGCCACCTGTCATCCCATAGTACTTATGTTCATTAGGCGTGATGTGAATTTTGCGATATTCTTCTGTTTTTCCACTTCTGTGGCATAAGTAAGTAGCATTGTACAACTTGTTGTTTTCTTTGTCAATGATCGGCATAGTACCCGAAATGACGTTTACGTTGTACGCCACTGCATATTCCTGAATTTTCTCTACGATTTCTTCAGTCTGTTCGGCCAGCATCCGCATGGCTTCAAGTTCGGGCAAATGATTGTAGGGCTGCAACAATGGGGTGTTGAAGAACTCTGGAAACATCACGAAATCAGATTTGTAACCGCTCACTGCATCAATAAAGAATTCTACCTGTTCATAGAAGGACTCGCGATCGGGGAACAAACGCATTTGCCATTGTACAAGGCCGATTCTAATTGTTTTGGCAGAACGCGCTGAAGCATCGATTCCCTGATAATAGATATTGTTCCATTCGAGTAGGGTAGCGAAATCTTTGGATTCATGATCTCCAGGAAGGTAATTTTTTAATACTTTAATTACGTGGAAATCATTAGAAAGCTGAAATGTAAGCGTCGGGTCGAATATTTCTTTTGCTTTTACCTTGTCAATATAAGCTCTTGGTGATAAGGTGTCAGCATATTCATGGTATCCGGGAATACGTCCACCGGCGATGATACTTTTTAGATTTAAGCTCTCGCACAGCTCCTTACGGGCTTCATATAACCTTCTACCTAAGCGTAAACCACGGTAATCAGGGCTTACAAAAATTTCGATTCCGTATAACACATCTCCATTGGGATCATGTGTAGAGAAGGTGTAATCACCAGTAATCATCCGGTAGGTGTGTTTGTCGCCATACTGATCATAATCTACGATGAGGGAGAGCGAACAGGCTACCACTTTATCGTCTACGGCGATACACAATTGTCCTTCAGGGAATAGTTTGAGTAGCCTGCTAATGCTGGCTTTACTCCATATAGAGCCACCTAGAGTATCGTAGGCCTGTGCCATTGATTCTTTAAGGTCGTCGTAATCTTCTAATGTTAATTTTCTTAATTCAATATTCATTTCAATAGGAATATGTTTCCATTTGCATGGAGGTGTAATTTAGAACAAACGGCCAGTTTGTGCCTGGTATGTTCTTTTTAAATGGACGTATGCAGCTTCAGTTACTTCGCGGCCCCTGGAGGTGCGCATTAAATAACCTTCCTGGATTAAAAAAGGTTCATAAACCTCTTCAATGGTGCCTTCGTCTTCGCCAACGGCCGTGGCAATAGTTTTAACACCTACAGGGCCCCCTTTGAACTTATCGATAATAGTAAGGAGTATTTTATTATCCATTTCATCTAATCCATGTTCATCGACATTTAAAGCGGTTAGCGCAAAACGGGCAATTTCTGTATCAATTTCGCCATTACCTTTAATCTGTGCAAAATCACGTGTACGTCGCAGTAATGCATTGGCAATACGTGGTGTACCACGACTCCGGCGGGCAATTTCATAAGCCCCTTCATCTGTAATGGGCGTTTTTAGGATCTCTGATGACCGTTGCACAATTGTGGTTAATAACTTCGCATCATAATAGGCTAAACGTGCATTAATCCCAAACCTTGCCCTTAATGGTGCAGTTAGCAAACCAGAACGGGTTGTGGCGCCTACCAGTGTAAATGGGTTTAAGTTAAGTTGCACGGAACGGGCATTCGGTCCGCTCTCCAGCATGATATCAATCTTAAAGTCCTCCATAGCCGAGTAGAGGTATTCTTCAACCAGTGGGCTTAAACGGTGTATTTCATCAATAAAAAGAATGTCCCCTGTATCTAGGTTGGTCAATAAGCCAGCCAGGTCTCCAGGTTTATCTAAAACCGGGCCAGAAGTTATCTTGATACCGGTATTCATTTCATTGGCAATGATATGGGAAAGCGTGGTTTTCCCTAATCCTGGAGGACCATGTAAGAGCACATGATCAAGAGATTCTCCACGTAATTTGGCGGCTTTTACAAAAATCTTAAGATTTTCCATGATTTTCTCCTGACCAGTAAAGTCTTCAAAGGTCTGAGGCCGCAGCACTTTTTCGATATCACGATCAATGGGCGTCAGGTTTTCAGAAGCAGGGTCAAGGTTTTCATTCATGTTTGCAAAGTTAAGATAATGTGAGCATTAAATGCGGAACTTGGCCGCTAGTTTTGCGTCTTTAACGCCGTTGGAATAGTCGTAAAAGCCTTCGCCCGACTTAATTCCTTTTTTTCCGGCCATCACCATGTTCACTAATAAAGGACAGGGCGCATATTTAGGATTTCCGAAACCGTCATGTAAAACGTTGAGTATAGCCAGGCAAACATCCAGGCCAATAAAATCCGCCAGTTGTAAAGGCCCCATGGGGTGTGCCATCCCTAATTTCATTACTGTATCTATTTCAGAAACACCGGCAACACCTTCGAATAGGGTGTATATCGCTTCGTTTATCATGGGCATCAAAATGCGGTTAGCCACAAAACCCGGATAGTCATTCACCTCTACCGGTGTTTTACCAAGTGCGTTAGAAAGGGCCATCACGGCAGCTGTAGTCTCCTCACTGGTGGCATAACCCCTGATCACTTCTACCAGTTTCATAACTGGAACAGGATTCATAAAATGCATGCCGATGACCTGGTGTCCACGGTTTGTAGCTGCAGCAATTTGTGTAATGGATATGGAGGAAGTATTGCTGGCCAATATGGCGTCAGCCTTGGCATAAGCATCCAGATCAGTAAATATCTTTAGCTTTAAGTCGAGGTATTCTGTTGCTGCTTCTACTATTAAGTCAGCTTCTACCACACCAGTTCTCATCTGTGTCGATTTACTGATGTTTTGAAGTGTATTTGCCTTTTCTTCTGCTGTGATGGTTCCTTTTGCAACCTGACGGTCGAGGTTTTTTGTTATTGTGGCAAGACCACGTTCTAAGGCTTCGTCATTGATGTCAATTAACACCACTGGAAAGCCGAATTGGGCAAAAGTGTGTGCAATGCCGTTACCCATGGTTCCGGAGCCTATAACGGCGATGTTTTTTATCATATATTATGGTGCTAATCTACTAATGGTCCATTGTCCATCGGTTAATTGGTAATTTATCCTGTCGTGCAAACGACTTGGACGTCCCTGCCAAAATTCTATATTCGTTGGATTGACCACATAACCACCCCAATGTAATGGTCTTGGGATATCCTTGTTTTCAAATTCCTTTGTTAATTCCAAAACCTTGTTTTCAAGGATATGGCGGTTAGGTAAGACACTGCTTTGCGGTGACGCAAGTGCGCCTATTTGGCTACCTATGGGGCGGGAATGAAAATAACGATCTGCTACTTCTGTATTGGTTTTACTTACTGTGCCCTCTATGCGCACCTGACGTTCCAAATCAGGCCAGAAGAAGACCAGTGCGGCCCTCGGGTTTTCTTCCAAATCGTGTCCTTTATGGCTGTTATAATTACTGTAAAAGGTGAAGCCATGTTCGTCGAAACCTTTTAAAAGAACCATTCTTGCGGCAGGTTTCCCAGTTTTATCGGCCGTAGCCAGGGTCATTACGTTCGGTTCAAAAAGTTGCGCTGTCATTGCATCTGTGAACCATTTCGCGAATTGTGCAATCGGGTCCTTTTCCACTTCATCTTCTGAGAGTGCGGCTGAACGATATTCCTGCCTTAAATTTTGTAACGTTTCTATGGTCAAGTCCATTCTACAAAAATAGGTTTTAGTTTATTCAAAATTATCAGTATTTTACCTAAATGTTAAGCAAATTGGAACCATCAGCTGGGAAACTACTGATCTCAGAACCATTCTTAAATGACCCAAACTTCTTGCGATCGGTCATCTTAATTGCCGAGTACACCCCGGAGGGTACCCTTGGCTTTGTATTGAACCATAAAAGTAAACTGTTATTGGGGGATTTGGTGCCCGATCTTGGGCCATCAGACTTTCCCGTTTATTTTGGCGGTCCTGTGGGCACAGACACCTTGCATATCATCCATCGTTGCTACGATAAAATGAATGATGGTGAAGAAATATCGCCCGGCATTTATTATGGTGCCAACCTGGAAACTTTAAAGGTATTGTTGGCTAATAATGATTTGGAACCAGATGAGGTTAAGTTCTTTATAGGCTATTCTGGCTGGGGTGAAGAGCAACTGTTACAGGAACTCAAGGAAAACACCTGGATTGTTTCTGATAAATATCACCCTGATGTGATCTTTTCTGCGAACGAAGAGGAGGTTTGGCGTGAGGTGATCATCAATTTGGGACCAAAATATGCTCATTTAAGTAACTTTCCTCAAAATCCAAACTTAAATTAAGAACCTGGCAGAAGTTAATTGGTAAGTGTTTATTGATTTAAGGCAGTAAACTTAGCCTGTGAGTAAGCGTAATTGATTTGTTTGTGCTTCTAAGGGATGTAAATAAAAGAAATCGTAAAATAATCAATATAAGTTCCCATTTTTGTTGAAAATTTTAGTGACACCCCATCTTTTAGAATAAAACACATCTAAATTGAAACAAACAAACGAAAAGCCTGAGGATCAAAAACTCAAAAGAGGTTTGCAAAACAGGCATATACAATTAATTGCCCTTGGCGGAGCCATCGGAACAGGATTATTTCTAGGTATTGGTCCGGCAGCTGTTTTGGCTGGTCCGTCTGTAATTCTAGGATATGCATTGGCAGGGATTATTGCCTTTTTTATTATGCGCCAGTTAGGGGAGATGGTAGTGGAAGAACCGGTTTCCGGTAGTTTTAGCCATTTCGCCAATAAATATTGGGGATCATTTGCTGGCTTTGCATCAGGCTGGAATTATTGGGTTCTGTATATCCTGGTCAGCATGTCTGAGCTAACAGCCATTGGTATTTATGTGCATTTCTGGTGGCCTGAGATCCCACTATGGACATCAAGCCTTTTCTTTTTCATTGTAATTAATGCTTTAAACCTCACTAGTGTGAAAGTATATGGAGAGGTTGAATTTTGGTTTTCCATAGTGAAGGTAGTGGCCATTATTGCTATGATTGTTTTTGGTGCATATCTGCTTTTTAGCGGTAACGGAGGTGAACAGGCAAGCATTCAAAACCTCTGGAATGATGGAGGATTTTTTCCTAAGGGGTTTTTAAGTTTGGATGAAAGTGGAAGCTATCAGGGGTTGTTTGCTGCATTAGCACTCATTATGTTTTCTTTTGGCGGATTAGAGTTAATAGGGATAACAGCTGCAGAGGCAGAGAATCCTGAAAAAACTATTCCAAAAGCTACTAACCAGGTAATTTACCGGATATTGATATTTTATGTTGGTGCGCTTGTAATTTTGTTTTCGTTATCGCCATGGAAAAATATAACGACCGATAGTAGCCCGTTCGTAATGGTGTTTGAAAGTTTGAAAGGCTTTCAGTTTAGTCTTTACGGTAAGACCATCTACTTTACAAGTTTAATTGCAAATGCACTTAATTTGATTGTTTTGACTGCCGCTTTATCTGTATATAACAGTTGCGTTTACAGTAACAGCAGGATGTTATATGGACTGGCGGCGCAAGGAAATGCGCCATCTTTTTTATCCAAATTGAATAAGAGTTCAGTTCCGCTGAACGCACTTCTTTTTTCAAGTTTGTTTGTAGCAATATGTATCATTATTAACAAACTCATGCCTGATAAGGCCTTGTCTATCTTGATGTCACTAGTAGTGTCGTCGCTCATTATTAATTGGTTGATGATCAGCATTACCCATCTAAAATTCAGGCGCCATAAAGATGCCGAGCGGATTAAAACAAAGTTCCCATCTTATCTCTATCCCTTATCAAATTATATATGTTTATTATTCTTGGTGGGCATATTAGTGATTATGTGGATTACCGGTTTGAAAATATCTGTAGAGTTGATTCCTGTGTGGATAGTTTTGCTTTATGTATGCTATTTTTTCGTTAACAGACGGAGAAATAAATAAGAATAGTGTAAATAATGATACCCAACCCGGCAATAGGGTGGGTTAACGATATGTTAAAATATTCTTGAAATTCTTTAACTTAACAATCGTTTGTTTGTTATTCACTATAAAGCCTTTTTATGAAATTAGATGACCTGGGAGTCGATTTCCTGATTCAGGAGGAGGGGATGGTATTGCATCCTTATCTTGACAGTGCTGGTATACCGACAATTGGCGTAGGTTGTACTTTTTATGAGGATGGAACAAAAGTTAAGATGACCGATAAGCCAATAACGAAGAAACGCGCGATTGATCTTTTTAAGAATACCGTAGCCACCTTTGAAGTTACGGTATCGTCGGTCTTGCAAGTGGAGGTTACACAAAACCAGTTCAATGCGCTTGTTTCTTTATGTTATAATATTGGAGGCGGAGCTTTTGTTAATTCTACCTTATTGAAGAAGCTTAACGAAAAAGCTCCGTTACCTGAAATCGAAAGCTGGTTTTTAGTATGGAATAAAGTCGGTACAGAACCTATCCTGTTGGGCAGACGGAAACGTGAGTTTTCTCTTTTTGTAACTGGCTTACCTGTTGTGCCGCTTATTTAGATTCCATTTCCAAAGCGGTTTTCTCGACTATTTCTCTTAAGTTATCTTTATACTCTTGCATCTTATTACTCAGATCCGCATCTGCCGTAGCTAAAATTTGTGCGGCCAACAAACCTGCATTTTTTGCAGCATTTAATGCTACGGTTGCCACTGGTATACCGTTTGGCATTTGCAGGATAGATAATACGGAGTCCCAGCCATCGATGGAATTGGATGATTTGATTGGCACCCCAATTACTGGTAATACGGTTATGGAGGCCACCATGCCTGGCAAATGCGCTGCACCACCAGCGCCTGCAATGATTACTTTTAATCCTCTTGAAGCGGCGTCTTTAGCATATTTAAACATTCTTTCAGGTGTACGATGAGCGGAGACTACCGTCATTTCGAATGGAATTCCAAAACTTGTTAGAATGTCGGCTGCATCCTGCATGATGGGTAAGTCGGATTTACTGCCCATAATTATGCCTACTTGTATGCTCATTGTATGTAATTTTATGATGATGTTATGATGATGTTATGATGATCTGTTTATTTGCTGACACAGAGGGCTTAAGCAATTACCATAAGGGCTTGTTTAATATATTTGGCTTTTTCTATAGCGCTTTCACGGTTCTGGTCTACAACAGTAACATGGCCCATTTTGCGGAAGGGTTTAGTATACTTTTTACCATACAAATGAACATAAACGCCATCTAAAGCAAGGATTTTTTCTAACCCTTTGTATTTAGCCACACCATCGTAACCTTTTTCGCCCAATAGATTAATCATAACCGAATTGGTGATGCAGCGTGTATCGCCAAGTGGAAGATTAAATATTGAACGCAGTTGCTGTTCAAATTGTGATACATAATTACCCTCAATGGTCTGATGCCCGCTATTATGTGGTCTTGGTGCCAATTCATTTACCAAAATATCACCATTTCTGGTCACAAACATTTCTACAGCCAGTATACCAGTAATGTTTAAGGCAGCGGCGATGTTCTTTGCTATAATTTCTGCTTTTTGCTGAATAGGCTCCGGATAGGTGGAAGGACTTATTAAAAATTCAACCAGGTTAACCTCTGGGTTGAATTCCATTTCTACCATTGGAAAAGTTCGCACATCACCGTTTGAATTTCTGGACACGATTACGGCAATTTCCTTTTCAAAGTCTACCATTTCTTCAATTAAACAAGGGCCTTCGAAAGCACTATCTAAGTCTTTGATGGTTTCTATTTTCATTACCCCTTTGCCGTCATAGCCATCTCTGCGCTGTTTTAACATAAAGGGAAACGCGAAGTTGCTGTTTAGCATTTCTTGCCTTCCGTTAACCAAAATAAATGGGGCGGTAGGGATATCATTTTCTTTGAAAAACTGCTTTTGTACCCCTTTGTCCTGGATCAGGCGAATCACCCTGGATTGTGGGAACACTAACTTGCCTTCTTTTTCAAGTTGTTCAAGGGCTTCAATGTTTACTTTTTCAATTTCAATGGTAATGACGTCTGCTTTCTTTCCAAAGTTGTAAACTGTATCGTAATCTGTAATGGAACCACATTCAAAAGTATTAGCGATGTGTTTGCAGGGAGCATGAGTATCTGGATCTAAAACCATGGTCGTCAGGTTGTAATTAATCGCTTCCTGTATCAACATTCGCCCTAATTGGCCTCCGCCAAGTATGCCTAATTTTAAATCGCTTATCTGTTTTGCCATCTCAATATGAAAAAGTTATGCTTATTTTGCACAAATTTAACAATATAAACGGATTGATGGATGCTGATGCTATAATAATTGGTGGTGGAGCTTGTGGGCTGATGTGTGCTGTGCAAGCAGGATTTTTGGGTAAAAAGGTGATTGTGTTGGAGAAAGCTGAACAACCAGGCGCCAAAATTCTGATATCGGGAGGGGGCAGGTGTAATTACACCAATTTATTAGCAACCGAAGAGCAGTTTATTTCTGCTAACAGGCATTTTCTGAAATCTGCTTTTAAACAATGGACCGTTGAAGATACCATTAGTTTTTTCGAAACTTACGGGATCACTGGTAAGGAAAAAACATTGGGCCAACTTTTTCCTGATGGCAAAAATGCCAGGGATGTAGTGGCGGTTTTCACCGATTTGTGTAGGGAGCTAGAACAGGAAATTCGTTGTCAGTCAAATGTGATGGATATTGAAAAAACTGCTGATGGGTTTACTGTCACCTACGAAAGAAATGGTAAAACTAAAAAGCTACGTGCCGAGAAGCTGGTAATTGCTACCGGTGGTTTACCGATTCCTAAAATGGGGGCTACCGATTTTGCCCTACGTTTTGCCCGTAAACATCACCTGGCCATTGTAGAAACTGCGCCGGCTCTGGTACCATTAACGATAACCGGTAAAGATGAGGCATGGTATGCACAGCTTTCAGGTAATGCTGTGTTTTGTGAAATAAGTAATGAAAGGATAGCTTTTGAAGAGAGTTTATTGTTTACGCACTGGGGCTTAAGTGGTCCCGCTGTGCTACAGATTTCTTCGTACTGGCGTGCCGGTGAAACGATTAATATTGATTTGCTGCCCCATAAAAATATTACAGAGATCATTGAACAGGAACGAAGTAAGCAAGGAAAAACCTTGCTGTCGACTTTATTTAATCGCTATTACACACGCAAGTTTACCGATGCACTGGGAAAATTTTTGCCGATGGAAAAACAAGTTGCAGCTTTAACCAAAGCAGATATGGATTTAATCCACGCTACGATACATTTATTTAAAGTAAAACCTGCAGGCGATAAAGGTTATGATAAGGCGGAGGTGATGCGTGGTGGGATAGACACCAATGAACTTTCGTCGAAAACTTTGGAATGTAAAAAAATTCCAAACCTGTATTTCGGTGGCGAATGTGTGGATGTAACTGGCTGGCTAGGCGGATATAATTTCCAGTGGGCTTGGGCAAGTGGATTTGTGATTGCGCAAAATCTGTAAAAAAAAGGGTGCAACACTTATTTTCGTATTGCACCCCTTCTTATCATTTAATTGTTATGTTAGTCGCATTCTGGCACGGTAAAGGTCCATGTTTCTGCTTCGCCCATAGGCATAGCGTAGCCCATTCCTTTATTGATTTCGAACCATAATTTAGGTCGAACCTTTTCTCTGCTTCCTGTTTCATTCATTGATAAACTATCATATAAACGTCCGTTGATCATTACGTATTTTATTTTCTCGGAATTTCTGATGTCTTCCAGCGGATTGGCGTCCATAACTACCAAATCTGCCAGTTTGCCATTTTCCAGGGAACCTAGTTCCCTGTTCATACCTAGATAACTTGCACCATTAATAGTGGCTGCACGAATGGCTTCCAATGGGCTCATGCCACCCTGTACGAACATCCATAGTTCCCAGTGTGCACCAAGCCCCTGAATCTGTCCATGGGCACCTAGATTGGCTTTTGTACCTGCATCGGTAATTTGTTTCACCGTTTTAGCAACTTCAATATGGCCATAATCGCCATACTCCGAAGTTGTTCTTCTTCGAGCACGCTGGTCGATTATGGAGCGGGGTGTAAAAGCCATTAACCTTTCATTTTCCCAAACATTGGTTCTGTCGTACCAATAGTTTTCACCCCATTGTGCACCATAACTTACAATTAAGGTAGGTGTGTAAGCTACTTTAGTGTTTGCCCAGAAGTCTACAACATCTTTATAAACAGGGGCAATGGGTATACTGTGCTCAATACCGGTGTGGCCATCGGCAACCATATTCATGTTGTGGAAAAAGGTTGATCCACCTTCTGGTACTACTTCCATTTGTAATTGCCTGGCTGCTTCCAAGATCTGCTGACGCTGATCGCGGCGTGGTTGGTTATAAGACTTAACAGAGAAGGCGCCGACGGCTTTTAAGCGACGGAGCCCGGCAAGGGCATCGTCAAGACCGTTAACCACAACTTTGAAATCGCCATCTGCACCATATAAAATAGTCCCGGTGGAATAAAGTCGCGGTCCTACCATACGGCCAGCTTTAAGCATCTCACTTTGGCTGAATACCATTTCTGTATTGCTTGAAGGGTCATGTGATGTGGTGACCCCAAAGGCAAGATTTGCAAGGTACGACCAATCCTGTTGCGGCGAAACCCCATCGGGACTGGTGCGAAGGTGTGCATGAACATCTATGATGCCGGGCATAATGGTTTTCCCGGTCACGTCTATGACGGTAGCATCCTCAGGAATAGTTACTTCTGAGACTGTTCCAACATTAAGGATTTTGTTGTTTTGCAATAGTATCGTCCCTTCCTCAATGACCTTATCGCCTTGCATAGTGATAATTCTGGCTCCTTTTAATGCCACTAACCCAGTAGGTTTATCTGCTTTTAAAGTTAAGCCAATGGCGATACCCGGTTCTGACTGTGTTGTGTCGGAAGTATTTGCAGGCTGGTTAAAGGCAAACGCAGTATTGATGTCTTTGCTATAATAAGTTTCGCCAAGTGTCCAGAACAGTCGGTTGCTGTCGCCGCTCCAATGGATATAACTGCCGCCATCCTGACTCACTTTTGTTACCGGAATTGCTTTGTTTGTTGAAGACAATTCAAGTTCCGACCCTATGGTTACCAGAGGTGTGATGTAAACATTGTATAACTCTGTAAAGGCCATCCACTTGCCATCCGGACTAGGAGCAAAATCTGTAGCATAACTCGATGTAAAATGCGTTTTTTCATCAGCACCATTTAAAGCAATGCTTTTAAATGATTTTTTTCCTCTACTGTTGCTCTGGAAATAAATTCTAGTGTCGTCGGTATTAAACTTAGGCTTAATGCCATTGTCGGATATCAGGGTCTTCTTACCGCCATTTGCCGCAATGGTATAGATTCCAGGATTTTTACCGAAAGAAAAACCCAGGGTCTGGTTACCCGTTCCTTTTCTGTATACAATTTTATCACCCTTGTTTGAATATTTCGGAGCGTAGTAAAAGCCTCTTTCATCGGTGAGTGTTATTGTTCTACCGGTTTTAAGATCTGTGCGCTTAATGGCACCTTTTAATTCATCGCTCCAGGTGGTGTAGATCACATATTTTTGGTCGGGACTGATTTCGGGCTCAAATTCAAAATCCATACCGTTGGTTACTCTTTCAGGTTTACCGTTTGGCAAATCTTTTTTATACAGGTAGCCAGCTGCATTAAATATTACAAATTTACCATCACCAGACGTTGTTAGCTGCCTAATCATCTTCACCTGGAACTCATCTGCAAAAACTTGTTGCGGAAAGTGAAGTGCATCTTGTACTGTTTGATTTGTGGTGGCCTGGAAGGGGATTTCAGTAACTTGCAGGGTTTTTAATTCTAGTTTTTTTATTTTGCCCTTCGCATAAAAGATGATGTTCTTGGAATCGGGTGTCCAGGCGAAATTTGGATATATCCCAAAAATTGCCCAGGTTTCCTGCTGGTCATGAGAAAGGTCGTCAAATAAAGGTATTTCTTCGCCGGTCTGTAGGTTTTGTAGCTGTAAAACTGACTTCAGGCGCACCCTTTTAACATAAGCCATCATCTTTCCATCTGGAGACACCTGAGGACGCGCGGCTCCACCTTGTTCGGCAATAAAATTGGTTAGTTTTCCCGTATTGAGATCAAGTTGACGAATAGCGTAGATCATCCCGTTAGGGTCCTTGCTGTATTCGAAACTTGGGCCGGGCGACATGTCTTCGCTGAAATATAGAAATTTACCGTTTGGAGATACATTGGGCTCGCCAGCGTCCTGCTGGTCGTTTTTTCTTTTAGTCAGTTGTACGCCATCCCCGCCGTGGATATTGTACATCCACATTTCACCTGCTCCTAAAGAACGGGTGCCTGTATAGTGTTTACGTGCAATAAGGTATTCACTGTTCGGCATCCAGGTTGCATTATTTAATAACCTGAAGTTTTCTTTAGTAACCTGGCGCTTGTTGGATCCGTCACGATTCATGATCCAGATGTTATCACCGCCACCTTTATCGCTAGTATAGGAAATGTATTTCCCATTAGGACTAAAACGGGGCTGTACGTCAAAGGCAACGCCGCCGCTTAATAAGGTTGCTGTACCACCGGTGATGGGCATCACATAGATGTCGCCCAGCATATCAAAAACGATTTCTTTACCATCATTGCTGACATCAAGGTTCATCCAGGTGCCTTCGTTGGTAGTGATAGAGAAACTTTTAGTAGTTCCTTTGTATTTTTCAATATCCCACTTAGTGTTTTCTTTGTTATCTTGAGAGATAGCTGGGAGTGTACAACCTAATAATAGAATAGCGAGAAGATTCTTGCGCATGGTTTGTGTGTGGTTTAAGCTTGTTGAAGCCTGCAATTTAATAATATCAGTTCATTTTTATAGTTTTGAATTTACCTTTTATGAATAAAGCAGACATTTTAAAGCAGTATTGGGGTTTCGATTCCTTCAGACCATTACAAGAAGATATTATAGATGCTGTACTAGCCAATCAGGATACCGTGGCTTTACTCCCAACAGGTGGGGGTAAGTCCATATGTTTTCAGGTACCAGCAATGGTTAAGGAGGGTATATGTCTGGTCGTATCGCCGTTGGTGGCACTGA
Organism: Pedobacter sp.; assembly: GCF_045627485.1. Taxonomy (GTDB): domain Bacteria; phylum Bacteroidota; class Bacteroidia; order Sphingobacteriales; family Sphingobacteriaceae; genus Pedobacter. The sequence continues at coordinate 99,447 of NZ_JAZQNU010000073.1, forward strand.
TGAAGGATCAGGTAGAAAATCTAAAAGGTAGAGGGATTGAAGCTGTAGCCATTAATGCCGGAATGGGGAAAAGAGAAATTGATATTCTTTTGGATAACTGTATCTATGGCAAGATTAAGTTCCTTTACCTATCGCCTGAACGCCTGCTTTCGGAGATCGTTAAGGAGCGAATTTCATATATGAATGTGAACCTGATTGCAGTAGATGAAGCACATTGTATATCTCAATGGGGTTATGATTTTCGTCCACCTTATCTAAAAGTGAAAGATTTACGATTAATTCATCCAGATGTGCCTGTTATTGCCCTTACTGCAACGGCGACACAATACGTAAGGGCTGATATCATTGATAAACTTGAGCTCACTAATCCTTCTGTTTTTGTAAAAAGTTTTGCCAGAAAGAACCTCAGTTATGTGGTGATGGATCTGGAAGACAAGTATAAAAAACTTATTGACATAGCGAGGAATGTTAAAGGCTGCGGTTTGGTTTATGTACGTAATAGAAGAGAAACGGCAGAGGTAGCTCATTTCTTGCAAAGAAACCAGATTGCTGCTGACTTCTATCATGCCGGACTTACCCGTGATGAGCGTTCGCAAAAGCAGGAAGCCTGGAAAAAAAACAGCATCCGGGTGATGGTGGCTACCAATGCTTTTGGAATGGGGATTGATAAACCTGATGTTCGTTTTGTTGTGCACCTTGATCTTCCGGAAAGTTTAGAAGCTTATTACCAGGAGGCTGGTCGTGCGGGGCGTGATGACCAGCGTTCATTTGCTGTACTATTAGCCAATGCTTCCGATCATCATAATTTACGCCGTAAATACACAGATAACTTTCCAAGTGTAGAGGAGATTAGAAAGACCTATCATTATCTGGGGAGTTATTATCAGCTGGCTTATGGGGTAGGGCAAGGCCTGAGTTTCCCTTTTGACCTGGCTGACTTTTGTAAACGATTTGACCTGAACGTACTTAAAACCATTTCAGCACTTAAGTTTTTGGAACATGATGGTTACTTAACCTTATCAGAAAATCTGTTTCTGGATTCGCGACTACTTGTGCTGGTTGGTAACGAGGATTTGTATCGTTTTCAAATTGAAAACGCCGGGTTTGACCCATTGATTAAAACCTTGTTGAGGTCGTATGGTGGTGCTTTTGATCAATATGTTAAGATTAAGGAGGACGATGTGGCTAAAAGACTTGGCGTGTCGTATAATACTGTTATAGCCATGTTGAAAAGGATGCAGGATATGGAGGTGATTTCCTATTTGCCGCAGACAGATCAGCCCCAACTGGAATTTATTTTACCGCGTGCAGATCAACAGCACATGGATATTGATGTGAAATACATAGCGATGCGTAAAAAGATACAGGAAGATCAGATTAATGCGGTGTTAACTTACGCTAGTATGCCAGTTTGCAGAAGTATACAGCTGCTTACTTACTTCGACGAGTTGCACCCTGCAAAATGCGGTGTATGTGATATTTGTCTGGGGGAGAAAAAGGTTCAGGAAGCTGGCGAACGACAAGCGAAAATTGAGTTTGAAATTGCCATCCTGCTGCAAAGTGGTCCACAAAATTTAACCGATTTAGTGAGTGCACTGAAAACGGGAACGGAAAATGAAAAACTTGATCGCATTCGCGAGTTGTTGGATGCAGGGAAAATAAAAACCGATGGTAAAAACTATTACCTTTAGTTTGTGTTGCTCAAACAGCGAAAAACATTTAAATTGCCGTATATTATATAATAACCCCCTTATTTATGAAACGAATTAGCCTTCTTTTATTTGCACTTCCGTTAATTTTAATTTCTTGCAAAACTGAATGTGTTGAAGATGCCGGTATGCGCGTATCACATGTAAACACTGTAGATAGTTTTGATGAAGTGGAAGTACAAGGTACTATTAAAGTGGTTTTTCACCAGGACAGTAGTTATGCGATTAAAGTAGAAGCTGACTCTAACGTAATCGATGAAGTGAAGGCATCGGTAAGTAGGGGTGCTTTAAAGTTAAGTCTTGATCCAGAGAAATACTGCGGTGCAGATTCAGTAGTCGTTTATGCGGGTGTTGGAAATTTAAAATCGATTAAAGCGGGAGCCAATAGCAGCTTGGCTTCGCAAGGGCGACTTAACCTGGGTGACTTGAAATTAACATTAAATGGTAACACGACAACGGACTTAGATCTTAATGCGTCTAAACTGACTACAGAAGTCGATGGAACAGCCGATATTAAATTAATTGGACAGGCAGGTATAATTAATGTGAAATCAAAAGGCTCACTAAATCTGAATGCTTTTGACTTTGTGGTTGGACAATACAACCTCGATATGGAAGGTGTAAGTAAATGTAATATTAACGTGCTTAATGAATTAAAAGTGGAAACTTCTGGTTCAAGCGAAGTCTTCTATAAAGGAAGTCCTAAGAAAATCGACAAAAAGAAAACTGGGAACGCCCGATTGCAAAAAGTAAATTAGTGGAATTAAAGAACAACAAACGCGTTATCCGGTCCTGGGCATTTTTCGACTGGGCAAATTCCTCTTACAACCTCGTGATAACCTCCACCATTTTTCCTGCCTATTATTCTATTATCACAAGAACGGCCGAACACGGAGACCAGGTGACGTTCTTTGGAATTCCATTTGTTAATACTGCGCTGTCTAATTATGCATTAGCCACTGCTTATTTGGTAGTGGCCATATTATCGCCCGTGCTATCTTCCATAGCCGACCATAAAGGCAATAAAAAGATATATATGATGCTATTTACCTGGCTCGGTGCTTTGTCTTGCTGCGGCTTGTACTTTTTTAAACTGGAAACATTAGAGTGGGGGATAATCTGTTTTGCATTGGCGGCCATTGGTTACGGAGGCGCCTTCGTATTCTATAATTCTTATCTTCCGGAAATCGCCACACCTGACCGTCAGGACGCAGTGAGCGCTAAAGGTTTTAGCTACGGATATATCGGGAGTGTTCTTATTCAGTTGATTTGTTTTGTGTTCGTGTTGAAGCCTGAATGGTTTGGAATTACTGATATGAGTTTTCCAGCTCGTTTATCGTTTTTATTGGTTGGTATCTGGTGGATCAGCTTTGCACAAATTCCTTTTCGTGTATTGCCTAAGGGAAGCCCTAATTTTAACGCCGCGGAACAAAAGAAAATATCAAGCGGGTTTAAGGAATTGCATGTAGTATGGCAACAAATTAAGGGTATGGTGTTAATGAAGCGATTTCTCTTTGCTTTCTTTTTCTATTCCATGGGTGTTCAAACTATTATGCTTGTTTCGGCAAGTTTTGGAGAGAA
>NZ_JAZQNU010000074.1:0-13772 GCF_045627485.1 Pedobacter sp.
TTACATATGATGCATTACTTAGGGCATCGGCCAGGGCTATGGCGTGCTGGTGATCTTTCACCAGGCGATCTATGTGGTGATCCAGCGCATAGATACCTGCCGCAGCGAGAAATCCGGCCTGTCTCATACCACCGCCAAATACTTTTCTCAGCTTCCTGGCTTTATGGATGGTTTCATTTGAACCGAGTAAAACAGACCCAACCGGGGCACCTAATCCTTTCGATAAACAGATTGAAATCCCATCGAAGTACTGGCCATAATGTTTTGCCTCATCGCCCGTTGCCACCAATGCATTAAATAACCTGGCTCCATCCAAATGTAACTTCAGCCCTTTAATGTTACAGAGGGTATGAATAGGTTCAATCTGATCGAGTGTATAACAGGCCCCGCCACCTTTATTTACGGTGTTTTCAAGAACTACTAAACTACTATGTGGATAATGAATGTTATCTTCATTAATTTCTCCTTCAATCATTTCGGGTGTTAGTATACCGCGATGACCATTTAGCAACCTTACGGAGGCTAGTGAATGATAGGCAATTCCCCCACCCTCATAGCGGTAAACATGTGCAGTTTGATCGCAAATGACCTCATCCATAGGTTGTGTGAAACATTTAATGGCAAGTTGGTTGGTCATGGTGCCGGAAGGGCAAAATAAACCGGCTTCCATATTTAACATATGCGCAAGTTTTGTTTCCAGGGCATGAACGGTCTCGTCTTCACCGAAAACATCGTCGCCAACTTTTGCACTCATCATGGCATCGAGCATTCCGGGGGTGGGCGTGGTTACGGTATCACTTCTTAAGTCTATTTTTGTTATCATAAAGATGAGGTTATCAATACAAATATTACCTTTTTTATAAGCAATAAGGAAAGGTCGACTAAATTATTACAAAAAATAAAAAGTGAGTACACACTTACCTTTTTTGAAGTAAAAGCCCCCTAAAAAGGCGTCGTAGGGCATTAAAAACTAAAAACCGCATTGGTATAGCCATTATTCGGACCTTGCTCACCTTATAAATAAATCTGCAAAATTTGGATTTTAAAATAACAAATGTAATTTAGGCTTAGTGTTTAATTAACAATAACCCTAAACGGGTTGAAATTGACTCTAAAAATAATTTTATTCCAGACGCCAATACGACGTGTCTAACAGATTAAGTTTAATTAAAAAATTAAATATTTATGAAAGACAACAACTCAAAAGGGTTAACATTATTCACTTTTATCCCGAAAAAAACAATTTAAGATGATAGTTATTGCAGATGGTGGTTCAACCAAAACCAATTGGTGCTTAATTAATGAAGCCGGTAGAAAAATTCATTTTAATACAGAGGGATATAATCCATATTTTTCGGATACCAACTATATCGTAAACTCGCTAAAAAAGACGCTTCCAGATCATATAGAAGCAGACAAATTATTAGAAGTTCATTATTACGGAGCGGGTTGTTCAACAGATTCCAAAAGAAAGATTGTAGAAGATGCAATGCAACAGGTATTTCCTAATGCAGAAATCAACATTGGTCATGATTTACTGGCATCCTGCCGGGCACTTTTAGGTGACGAGCCAGGATTTGCAGCCATACTAGGCACTGGCACCAACAGTTGTTTGTATGACGGAAAAGACATTACCTTAAACATCGATTCACTGGGGTATTTCCTTGGCGATGAAGGCAGCGGATGTTACATCGGAAAGCGTATTCTTAGTGACTACATGAAAGGTTATATGCCTAAAGGTCTTAGAGAAAGCTTTTATGACAACTTCGCCTTAACCAACGAAGATATTTTTGACCATATTTATAATAAACCATTACCAAACCGCTTTTGCGCAAGCTTTAGTAAGTTTTTATATGATTATAAAGAAACGTATGAAGACTATACTTTCAGCACGATAGAATATGCGTTCACTGCATTTTTTGACAACCTGGTGGTTCACTATCCAAACTATAAAAACTACACACTAAACGTAGTAGGCTCTGTAGGTTATAGTTACAGGGACATTTTGAGTATTGTTGCCGATCGTTATGAAATGGGGGTTGGTAAATTGATCCGCTCTCCTATAGACGATCTTGTTGATTATCACCTTAAAAAATCAAGAAAATAAGCCGCATAATTGCCTGAAATAGTAAAAGCCGAAAACGAAAGGTTTTCGGCTTTTTTATAACTCAAAACAATTGAAAGTTTAAAAAGATATTTCTTTACCAAATAACTTGGCGTATTTTCTTTTATCAAACTTGTATAACATGGCGGCACGAAAGGATACTCCTTTTTGCTTCTCATCAAGTTCTTTCAGTACGCCAAAACTGAGCATCTTTTTTCTAAAATTCCGCTTATCAAGCTTTTTCCCAAGAATCAGCTCATACACATTTTGAAGTTGAGTAAGTGTGAATTTTTCAGGTAATAATTCGAAAGCAATCGGCTGATGTTTGATCCGCCTTTTGATTTTCTCCAGGCCTTTTTCAAATATCTGCTGGTGATCAAAAGCAAGCTTTGGCAGGTCGTTAACATTTTTCCAGAATGCTTTTTTAGCATAACTGGTTAGCGGTTTCAAGGCCTTATCGCCACCCAGACGCAGTAAAGCGTAATAAGCGATACTCACTACCCTACCCTGTGGATGTCGGTTTACGTCACCAAAGGTGTAATACTGCTCCATATAGATATCACCCAAACCGGTGAGCTCTTTTAGAATGCGGGCTGCAGATTGATCAAGACTTTCGTCAGGGCCGACAATATTTCCAGGCAAAGCATACCAGTCCTTGAATGGCTCTTCGTTTCTTTCAATGAGCAGAATCTTTAATTCTCCTTCATCGAAACCAAAAACAACACAATCAATGGAAAAGGTTGAGTTAAAATGTGGCAGATGTTCTTCCAAATCGTTAAACATTAAATTTGAGGCGATAAACGTAGCATCACTGCAATATTACATAAAAAAAATACAAATAAATTACTTAGTGTAAGTAATACACACTATATTCGTAACATAAACATGAAACCAAATATAAAAAATATAGCAGTACTAACTTCCGGAGGCGATGCCCCAGGAATGAATGCATGCATTAGAGCTGTAGTTCGTACCGGCATTTACAATGGGATTAATATGTTTGGCGTACAACAAGGGTACCAAGGACTAATTGACGACAACATTATTCCAATGGGTCCTCGTTCTGTGAGTAATATTATACACTTAGGTGGTACCATTTTAAAAACAGCCCGCTGTCTGGAATTCAAGACAGAAGAAGGTATGGAAACAGCCTTTCAAAATTTAAAATCTAGAGATATTGACGGATTAATTGTAATTGGTGGCGACGGTACCTTTACCGGCGCGCGCAATTTTTCCCATAAATATGATATCAAAGTAATGGGTATACCAGGAACCATAGACAATGATCTATATGGTTCAGATTTTACTTTAGGTTACGACACGGCAATAAACACCGTGATTGAAGCAATTGATAAAATCAGAGATACCGCAGATTCACACGACAGGTTGTTCTTTATTGAGGTAATGGGCCGGGATTCTGGCTGTATTGCCCTAAGAAGTGCAGTGGCTAGTGGGGCCGAAGCTGTATTACTACCAGAACGATATACCAGTACAGATGAGTTGATTGCACAGCTAACTTTAGGTGCAAGCACAAAAAAATCTTCCAGTATAGTGATTGTATCTGAAGGCCACAAAGCTGGAGGTGCTTATGATATTGCCAAACAAGTAAAAGAGCGTTTTAATCATTACGACACTAAGGTTACCATTCTTGGACATCTGCAACGTGGTGGCAGTCCGAGTAGTTTTGACCGTATTTTAGGAAGTCGTTTAGGCTTTGCAGCCGTAAATGAATTGTTAAAAGGAAATACACGCCAGATGGTGGGATTACGTGGTAATGAAATTAAGTCGACGCCCATTGAGGATGCTTTGAGTAACCATAACTTCAAATTAGAAAGTGATCTTTTAGAAATGACAAAAGTTTTGTCGATATAAATTATGATGGCGGTTGTATACAGCGGTTCTAAAACTGCATTTTGGAAATTGGCAAAGGATGGGAAGACCATCGCAGAATGCAGTATGCCTGGCATTAACCCCTATTTTAATGATCAGAAGTCTATTTTGCAAATGCTAAATAAGAAGACGGTATTGATCAACCATGCGGAGAGCATCAAAAAGATGTATGTTTTTGCTGCAGGAGCCAGTACACAAGATAAAAAGGACGAACTGGCAAATACGCTTTCTTTGTTTTTCAAAAACAGTAAAATCATAGTTAAAGACGACCTGTATGGTGCGGCTGTTTCTGCCTGTTATACTGACAAAGGAATTGTGGGCATATTAGGCAGCGGTGCTCATTGCGCTTATTTTGATGGCAAACAAATGGAGGATAATAACTATGGAATGGGTTTTATTCTTGGCGATGAAGGATCCTCTAATTACCTTGGCAAGAAATTATTAACCTATTTTTTAACAGAAAATCTCCCACTTGATTTACGCGCGGAGCTGGAAACAAAGTATAACCTTGACAGGCCCGCTATTCTGGAAAGAATCTATAAAAAACCGTTAGCACAACAATACCTGAGTTCGTTCTTCGATTTCTTTATAGAAAACAGAACACATAGTTTTATACAAAAGATGGTTGATGAGGCGTTTGAATTATATACGCAACTTTATCTTCTGCCGACGATAAAATTACACCCGGGCAAAGAGATTCATTTTGTAGGTATTGTGGCCGGACATTTTCAAGATAGACTAAGGAGTATAGCAAAGAAACACGGTTTCGAAATAACAACAATCACTAAAGAACCAATATATAATTTACTTAATTACTATTCAAATTAATATATATTAATAATATGAGCAAAATTGGAATAAACGGCTTTGGCCGTATCGGCAGACTGGTTTTTAGAGCTGCATTGAAAAAAGGTTTAGATATTGTTGCTATAAACGACCTTGTTGAGCCAGACTATATGGCTTATATGTTAAAATACGACTCGACTCACGGTCGTTTCGATGGTACCGTAGAAGTTGAAAACGGACATTTAGTAGTTAATGGAAAAACAATCCGTATTACAGCAGAAAGAGACCCTGCAAACCTTAAATGGGATGAAGTTGGCGTAGAAGTTGTTATTGAGTCAACAGGTTTATTCCTTTCAGAAGCAGATGCTGGAAAACATTTAACTGCAGGTGCTAAGAAAGTTGTTCTTTCAGCCCCGGCAAAAGATGACTCCATCCCTACTTATGTAATGGGTGTAAACCATGATAAATTGACAGCAGATCAGAAAATTGTTTCTAATGCTTCATGTACAACTAACTGTTTAGCGCCAATTGCTAAAGTTTTACATGACAATTTTGGAATAATTGAAGGTTTAATGAGTACTGTTCACGCTGTTACTGCAACGCAGAAAACAGTTGATGGCCCGTCTGCAAAAGACTGGAGAGGTGGCCGTGGTGGTTTCTCAAACATTATCCCTTCTTCTACAGGAGCTGCAAAAGCAGTAACGAAAGTTATTCCTGAGTTGAAAGGTAAGTTGACAGGTATGTCGTTCCGTGTTCCGGTAGCTGACGTTTCTGTTGTTGATTTAACAGTTCGCTTAGAAAAAGCGGCAACTTATGAAGAGATTAAAAAAGCCATGAAAGATGCCTCTGAAGGGTACTTGAAAGGTGTATTAGGATATACGGAAGATGCGGTAGTTTCTTCTGACTTCATCGGAGATGATCATGCATCGATATTTGATGCAGAAGCAGGTATTGCTTTGAATGATAACTTCGTAAAAGTGGTTTCATGGTATGACAACGAATGGGGCTATTCATCAGCTTTAGTGAAATTCGTAGAATATTATGCAAGCTTAAAGTAAAACCCGTTCATACAGGTTTATATTTGGTTAGAAAAGGGATGTGCGTGGATGCGACATCCCTTTCTTTGTTACCAAGGCGCATTAGGTGGTAACTTTGTTATCATTCTGGCACCTGGATACCTTTTTTACTTTAAATTGTTTAACGCCATCGGGCATTTCCCAATCTACCAAAGCATCACTCGAATAGCCTAATAAGGCTATACCAATGGGCGCAAGTACTGAAAGCTTGTGGGCTTTCATATTTGCTTCTTCAGGGGTGACTAGGTGAAAAGAAAACTCCTGCCCGCTCTTAACATCTTGAATAGTAACAAGGGAATCAATAACAATAACGTCATCGGGCAAGTCATCTCTCTTAACAACCTTTGCGGTTTTCAATTCATTATTCAATTTTTTTTTGTTAAAATCAGACAGTTTACTACTGAGTTTCAAATGATTCATGAGCAAATCATACTCTTTTTGTGGAATAATTAATTGTGTGTTTTCCATGTCTTAAAAATAATTTAAGTTAAATATTAATGAGTTTTTGGGATGGGGGGTAAAGGACAGTTTACTGCTAAAAATGCCAGCCTAAATAAAGCGCTATGCGGGAGCTAGTAGTCCTCTACCTGTTTAATGATTAAATAAAAGAAAATGATGTTCTGAAGCCCCAAACCTGGAGCGATATGGAATGGGGCTTAAACTAGAAAGTCCTTGCTGGTTGTTTGGAATGAAAATCCAAATCTCGAATGGTTCTTATTCGTAGTATTATACGACAAGTATGCACGTTGCGATTTAAACGCAAAGCGAAACAAACTAGCTAAATAATATTTCCTTAAATTTTCCATTAATAAAAAAATCAAGCCGTTCTGTGACTTGATTCTTAAAGATAACATAATATAACTAAATAAACAAAGTCTATTTTTTTACCAAGCTTAGGATGTTTGGAATATCCTGCTCATCAGATGAGTATATTTTTAGTCTCTTATCTGCCGAATAAAGATATATAGAAGGGTATTTAAGGGGTTTAAATAAAGGGATAAAGATACGGTCCTTATCATGTAGCAATTTGACATTTTTCATACTCAAAAATGGTTTACCGTAGCGATCAACAAAGTAGTTCATTGTGCGAAATTCATCGAGCGAGATCAGGTAAATATTTACCTGAGCCAATTCTTTACTTCGCTTAGATAGCTGTGTCATGGTTGATTGACAATGGCCGCAAGTTCCATCGAAAAATACAATCAGGCTTTGGCGCCCGGATGGGATATCGGCTTTGGTAAAACCGGCATTATTTTGCGTATAGAATTTAAAGCCTGGCATTAGCGTGGCTGGAGCTTGTGCGGTGGCCGTAAAATAAAACAAAGAACATATAAGTCCTAAAAATAATCTTTTCATAATTTATCGTTTAATAATACCCTGAATTTAAGTTGTTTTTAATACTACAGCCCCAAGGGGTGGCAGGTCCATATTAATGGAATATTCACGGTAATGACAGGCTACATGTTCTGTAATATAGGCATGATCCTTTACCTTTCCACTGCCAAAAAACTCGGTGGCATCCGTATTAAAAATTTCTTTCCATTTTGCTTTAAATGGAAGCCCAACGCGGTAATTTTCCCGGTATACGGGGGTAAGATTTAATACCACAATCAACGTATCCTTTGCTTTCAAACCTCTTCTGATATAAATGTAGACAGAATGCTGTTCATCATCTGCATTAATCCATTCGAAACTTTCGTATGAATAATTATTTGCATACAATGCAGGCTCTGTACGGTATAAGTGGTTTAAAGCCTTTACGGTGATCTGCAAACCTTGGTGTGGTGGATACTTCAATAAATCCCAGTCGAGTGACCGCGTAAAGTTCCACTCACTGTTCTGTGCTATTTCATTACCCATAAAAAGCAGTTTGCTCCCTGGCTGTGTAAAGAGGTAAGTATACAACACCCGTAGGTTTGCGAATTTTTGCCATTCATCACCAGGCATTTTATAAATCATAGAAGATTTACCATGTACAACTTCATCATGCGAAAAAGGCATCATAAAATGCTCTGTAAATGCGTAGGTGATGCTAAAAGTAAGTTGGTGATGGTAATATTTGCGGTCAATCGGATCATGTTTAAAATACCTAAGGGTGTCGTTCATCCAACCCATCATCCATTTCATACTAAACCCAAGACCACCATCTTTCACCGGATGTGTCACTCCGGGGTAGGTACTGCTTTCTTCGGCAATTGTGAGCACTCCTTCATAATTCTCCTGGATTGCCGTATTGAGGTCTTTAAGAAATTCTATGGCGCCCAGGTTTTCTCTTCCGCCAAAAGCGTTGGTGCCCGCGTCTTCCTTTTTTCGCGAAAAATCAAAGTACAACATCGAGGCTACCGCATCAACCCTTAAACCATCAGCGTGGAACTGATCAATCCAATATAGCGCATTACTCACTAGAAATGAACGTACTTCATTCCTGTCATAATTAAAGATATAAGACTTCCAGTCGGGATGAAAGCCTTTTCGCATATCAGCATGTTCGAATAAATGCGTTCCATCAAATTTGTACAGTCCATGTGCATCACCTGGGAAATGTGACGGCACCCAATCTAAAATTACTCCAATATTACTTTTGTGTAATTGCTCTATTAAGTACATTAATTCCTGAGGGGTACCGTGTCTGGAGCTGGCCGCGAAATAACCTGTAATCTGATAACCCCAGGATGGGAAATAAGGATATTCCATGATAGGCATAAATTCTACATGGGTAAATCCCATTTCAAGGACATAAGGGACAAGAGTATTAGCGATTTCCTTATAAGTGAGTACTCTATCTGGATTACTGGGATCACGCTGCCAGGAGCCTAAATGCAACTCATAGACTGATACTGGTTGATTTAATGCATTTACTTTAGGCCTTTTTTTAAGCCATGACTTATCCTTCCATTCATACGCTGTATCCCATACGATAGAGGCCGTTTGCGGTGGATGTTCCCACTTGCGTGCGAAAGGATCACCTTTTTCAATAGCACTGCCATCAAAACCTTTGATGGCATATTTATAAAGTTCACCTTTATTCAAGTGCGGTATAAATCCTTCCCATATACCTGATTGATCTAGGCGCTTGTACAGTTTATGTGTATTTTTATTCCATTCATTAAAATTGCCAACAACAGAAACCTGTTGGGCGTTTGGTGCCCAAACACCAAAAAATACACCTTTTGTATTATTTACCTCAATAATTTTGGCTCCCAGCTTTTCATATAACCGGAAATGCTTTCCCGAGATAAACAAGGAGGTATCAAATTCGGTAAATAACGTGTGAACCCACACAGCAGCATGTTGTTTTTCAAATAGAACTTCTTTGGGCATGGGCGATTTAAAAGTTAAGGGTTTAACAAATAACAATATAGATTAATTAACTGGCATAGATCCGAATTTCATTGAAGCTCCTGCTGGTTCTAAAATGGAGTACACCAATTTCATCAAAGTGAAATTCAGCAGCTTCGCGTTCATCTATGATTACTTTTTCAACATCAAAGGGAATTCCGATCACTTTATGTTGGTACCACTCATAGGTATTTGTATACATGCCTTCGACACTTTGTTCAATTAATACCGAGTTTTCATCGCCTTTAACAATGAATTTTTTCTCTGAGTATATACCTTGTTCGAATGCATAGGTATCCCCATGATCTTCAAAGAAAAATGAATTTACTTCATAATCGGCATAATATATATTTAACATCACCTCTTGTATATTCTTTTCACCGACATACTGCATAACCGGATATTCAGGAATGACAGAACCGGCTTTAATAAATAAAGGCATAGTTTCAATAGAGGCCTCAATATGTAATTCATCCCCCCCCGACAACAATTCGTTGGTCCAGTAGTTATACCACAAGCCAGACGGCAGGTACACCATTCTTGAAATAGCTCCTTGTTCCAGTACTGGACAAACCAAAATCTTATCGCCAAATGAGAACTCATCCTCCCGATAGTGATTTTTAAGTTCATGTTGTTCCAGCATCACCATTGGCCGTAAAATTGGGAAACCATACCGATGATGCTCCCAGAATACAGAATACAAATAAGGCAATAACCGGTACCTCAATTCTATAAATTTGCGGTTAATGCTGGTGAAAGGTTCATCAAAGCTCCAGGGTTCCCTTGCAGCAGTATCACCTGCTGAGTGCGCACGCATAAACGGAGAGAAAGTGCCTAACTGAATCCAGCGTGTAAATAACTCACCGTCAGGCTCCCCACTGAAACCGCCAATATCTGTTCCACAAAAAGGAACACCCGACATTGCCATACGCTGGCATTGGATGTTACCCATTTTTAAATGTTCCCAGGTAGCTACATTATCGCCTGTCCACACACTACCATAACGTTGCATACCGGCATATCCTGCACGGGTAATGGTAAAAGGTCGTTTATTACGCATCAGCTTTTTCAAACCATCGTATGTTGACCGCATCATTTGCATGCCATACACATTATGAGCTTTGCGGTGCGAGCCGCGTCGGCCGTCAAAGTGATGACGTACATCATTTGGGAACGTACCGGAACCAAACACTGCGGGTTCGTTCATGTCATTCCAAACACCTGCTACGCCCATGTCTACCAGTTCTTTATACAGCCCTCCCCACCATTCCCTAACTTTAGGGTTGGTAAAATCAGGAAATTGACATCTTCCGGGCCACACATGTCCTTCCATATAATAATCATCGCTACGACGACAGAAGTAATTGTTCTCTTTACCTTCTTTGAAAACCCAGTAATTATCGTCGACCTTGATCCCAGGATCAATCATGACCACCGTTTTAAAACCAATGGCAGATAAATTACGAATCATCTTTTTGGGATCTGGAAAGTATTTTTTATTCCAGGTAAAGCATCGGTAACCATCCATATAATCGATATCGAGGTATATGGCATCGCAAGGTATTTTTCTGGACCGGAAACCTTCAGCAATCTCTTTGACCTTGCTTTCTGGATAATAACTCCATCGACACTGGTGATAGCCTAAAGCCCACTTTGGTGGCATCGGATGGGTTCCGGTAATACTCTGATAACGTTTCACAACATCCATCAAGTGGGGCCCATGGATATAATAGTATTGTAATTCGCCCCCATCAGACCAGAAACTTGTTTTATTATGATCTTCTCTTCCAAAATCAAAATGTGACCGGAAAGTATTGTCGAAGAAAATTCCGTATGAAGATTCCTTGTGCAGTCCCATATAAAATGGGATGGTTCTGTATAATGGATCCTGGTCCCAGCCAAAAGAATAAGCATCAGTATTCCAATTCTGGAAATGCCTTCCACGCAAGTTTAAATTACCCGATTTATCACCTAAACCGAAGAAATTCTCATCGGGCATACACCTTTTTGTTGCAAACACATGGTATCCACCAAAGTCTTTATTCTCTTCCCAATGCATAGGCGATTCATCCTCGCTCATCACCATTTGTGAATTATTGTCAATAAAAGAAATAAGAAAATCTTTCTTCCTGATATTGCAGGTGATGGTGTTTGTTGAGATGGTATAACTATCTTCTTGTTCGGCAAGATTAAAAGTGCTTACTTTTTGGTCCACTACCGGCACCGCATACGAAAAGTCATCTAAAAACACACCATTAGGCGCTAATCTTACTCTAAAGATTTCATCGCTTACCACACGAATTTCGACTCGCGCCTCTCCGTCAGAAAAATAAAACTTATTCCCTTCCTTATTGACTTTGGTTACTGCAGATAAATATCGTTTTACAATCGGTTTTAGAATGTTAACCGGATTATTTAAATGCTGGATGGTATCTTCTATTATTTCCTGAATGTTATCCTGTCCTATTAAGTCTTTTTCGTTTTCTTCTTCCATGAAATTTTATAGATAATAATAATAACAGCTAATGTGTTAAATATAATAGAAATAGCAAAGGATACGAAGATAATAGACAAAAATCACGCTGTGAATATGATATACTGATGTTTTTACTCTAAGGATTAAATGCTAAAGAAATATAGTAAATGGCACCCACCTGTGGATTTCCAAATGAAGTGATATAATATTTATTAAGCAGGTTGCTGCCACCTAACTTAAAAACTGAATTAACTGATGGAATTTTCAGGTTAACCTGGGCATCAAATGTACTATATGAAGGAACTTCGCCACTAGCGAAGGTGGAATTCCACATAAACTTCTCCTGCCAGCGATACTGTATATTGAAGCCAAAGTTCCGGATAATCTCTTTACTACCTAACCCCAGGTTATACCTGAATTCTGGTGTATTAAAACTATTGATAAAGCTTGCTGGCAGATCACCAATTTTATTCCAGGAAATATTACCACTTGCATTAAACTTACCAAACAGGTAATCTAAACCGAACGCAGCGCCATATAATTTCAGTTGGTCAGCAAGATTAATGGGTACACTGTATTTGGTGGTTATAGTTGGTGGATTAGCCGTGGTATTAGGTATGGGATTTTGATATAAATCAACTCCACCAATAAAGTCCTTATAAATGCTATAATAGACATAAGTGTCAATTAATAACCTGGAACCTAACAATCCTTTATAGCCTAATTCGAACGACTGGACACTCTCTGGCTTAATGCCTCCAGGATTGAGGTTATATACTTCCAGTAAAGCCGGATTGGGAGTACCTGCGGCGGCAGATGCTAAAAATGCACGGTAACTCGCACTTGTAACTGGCCTGTTGCTTAACAGCCCATATTTATCTACCAACTCTGGCAAACCACCAATTAAACGGGTAGAACCGCCTCCTACAGCTAAATCTATGTACTGATCTTGAGTTGTAGGATTCCGGTATCCGGTTTGGTACGACACCCTGACGTTATTGTTGGGTGCTACAGTAAGTACCCCAGTTACTCTTGGCGTAAAGCGTCCTTCAAAATTTTCACTTTTATCGTAGCGACCTGCAACCGTTAGTTTAAACTTATCAGCAAACATACGTTTCCCTAATTGTGCGAAAGCACCATATTCATCAATGACAATGTCGCGGGTTGCATCATCGAAAATTGTTCCGTCTGAGTGAAGAAAGTAATTTCTATAGGAACCACCTATCTGGAATTCAACAACATTGTTAAAGGCATTACTGAAATTGTACATGCCTTCATAATGGTATAGATTTGTTTTGTCGTTAAATTTTGCGCCGTTTTGGGGACCAATAGGTTTAGAGGTAATCACTTCTTTTGCGGTTTCAAATCCGACAGATCCTGGCAATAATCTTCCAATATCAGCTTGTGAGCGTGCAAAAACCTGAGCGGCCTCATCAGGCTGTCCCGCAACGCGGGCGCCCAGGTAATTGGCAATATATTGTGGAAACCAGGTGGTTGATGGCTTCCAGGCTTCATTGATAAAAGTTCCCAAAATTGTAGCGTTATAAGCTTCTCCTGATCGTTCCTGCGTGGTATATGCTCTCACAAAGAAATCCTGTCCCTTTAGTTCCAGTTTATATTGACCGATACTGAAGTTACGCAGCGAATAGCGGTCTGTTCCGGTATAAACAGATGTTCCCGTTCCCCAGTTCACCTGTGCGATCGCTTCCAAGGTATTAGAAAACCGGTAATTTAGTGTTGTAGATGTTTTTAATGATTTAGTATCATAATCAACCAGGTCCCGTTCGGCATATCCCGTCCTTGACACAAACTGATCGGGTATAAGGTTAGCTTTTAAGCCAAAATAAAATGGAAGGTAATTTTGTACTGTCGGACGTAAAGCTGCTGGTAAATTACCTAAAAATGCCGCCTGTTGTGCAGCAGTAGGTATGCCAGGCACTAACCTAAAGGCATTGTCCAAAACATCCCGAATATTTATTGTTCCACCCGTAGCGGCCAGAATACCAGCAATAGTTTGAGAGGCTACATTCTGGCTCACATTAATCATATTCTGACTAATCTCATCACCATAAACGTTCACACCGTCGTAATTTGGATCTGT
>NZ_JAZQNU010000075.1:0-27138 GCF_045627485.1 Pedobacter sp.
GGAAGACAATAGAGAGGGACAACTCCTTGGCTCACAGAACGACATGGCTACGATCCGACTTAGAAAGCCATCCAATACGCGCGAAAATAGACAGGCAGGCTGATTTTCATTGATCGTTCGAGTCCAGTAATGCTTTCTTACGCTATTTACTTTTGCTTCTTCCTTCATCATGACCGCTCAGACAATGTTAAATTTGATACCAGTGGTTATGGCGAAGACTTAGGTCGCGCACCATTCGAAAACAGTCTTCCTGAAGAACGTTTTTATAACAGAACGGTAGTTATCGATATCATTCAATAACAAATACCTTAAACACAAAAAGCGGCTGCCTCCATGGAGACAGCCGCTTTTTTATGCGACTAAACTATCCTTACTTAACCTCAAGCGAGAGCTCCCCAGAAGCTAATCCTTTGCTACTTGCGGTAACTTTCACAGTTGAAGTCTTCATTCCACTCTTGATGATAGCAAGTGCCAAACCATTAAAAGCTTTACGGTGACTTGCTTTAAATGACTCGTGACTTATCGGACTTCCGTTATCAACCGCAGCAAGTACCGCATCACCTTCCACTTTAAAATCGATTAAATGACCAGCATCCGGAACTAAGTTTCCGTCATTATCCATCACTTTTACCGTAATAAACGATAAATCCTTTCCATCAGCTGACAGCTTACTACGATCTGCAGACAATACCAATTTAGCTGCTGGCCCGGCGGTATAAATATCTTTCTCTAACACTACTTTTCCGTTTTTTCGGGAAACAGCTTTCAATTCACCAGGTGCAAATTTCACTTTCCAGCTCACTTTCATATCCTGGCCCTGTTTAGATTTTTTACCTAAAGAAGTACCATTAAGGTACAGTTCTACTTCATCTGCCTGACTATAATAAGCCAAAACATCTACTGTCTGTCCTGCCTTCCAATTCCAATGTGGAAAAACATGTAAAACAGCTTCATCAGTCCACACACTCTTATACAGATGGTAAACATCTTTCGGGAAACCTGCTAGATCCACTATTCCAAAATATGAACTTCTGGCTGGCCATTCATATGGCGTAGGCTCACCCAAATAGTCGAAACCGGTCCACACAAAAATACCCGATACCACAGGATTGTACTCTGAAGCAATTAGTGTTTGCTCATGCGATGAACCCCATGGTGTATAACAATTGTCGTAAGCAGAACAGCTGAAATCAGCATTACCTGTCAGCAAAGGCTTATCCCATGCCGTAGGCCAGATACGGATGCTATCTGCAGGATTATCATAATGGCCACGGGTTTGTAAAGCTGAAGTTGTTTCTGTTGCAATCAACTTTTTTCCAGGATACGTCTTATGGAAATCTTTCCATTTATCGTGGTTGTAATTATAACCGATAATATCCAGTGCACCAGATTTAATCAGGTTGTTGTATACATTTATATCATTATTTGCTGTCGTAATCGGACGAGTAGTATCTAGTTTTTTAACAATAGCGGCAAGTTCTCTTGTGATTACACGACCTACCGTATCCGCTCCGGTACCCCATTGCTCCTGAATCTCATTTCCTACGCTCCAGATAAAAACAGATGGATGGTTGCGGTCACGTAAAATTTGATCCTCCAAATCCTTTTTGTGCCATTTATCCCAGTCCAGGTGGTAGTCAAAATCAGACTTCTTCTTCGCCCACATGTCAAAAGCTTCATTCATTACAATGAACCCCATTTTATCACAGAGCTCCAGCAGGGCAGCAGCCGGAGGATTGTGTGCGGTACGAAGGGCATTAGCACCCATCGCTTTTAGAATCTCCAATTGCCTTTCCGCAGCACGGACGTTAAAAGCAGTTCCCAGAGCACCCATGTCGTGGTGGTTACATACCCCCCTGATCTTTAAGGGTTCACCATTCAAAACAAAACCTTGATCCGCATCAAAATTAAAACTCCTAATACCTAAGGTTGTGTGGTATGAATCAATCAATACTTTGTTAACCAGAATCTGCGTTTCTACGATATACAAATAAGGCTGTTTATCTGACCATAATCTAGGGTTGGCCACTTCAATACGCTTACTTATTTTGGTAGTTCCGGTAAGTTTAACAGGCTCAGTCGCGCTTGCAACCAAGTTTTTTTCTTTATCGAAAATCAGCGTTTTAACCAGCGCCTGTTGTGTTTTCTTATCAGGCGATTTAATACTAATCTCCATGTTAACCGTCGCAGCAGTTTTACTTACCACCGGGGTGGTAACAAAGGTACCCCACTGTTCAACATGTATGGTATTCGTTGTAATCAGTTTTACATCCCTGTAAATACCAGAACCTGTATACCATCTCGCATTAGGCTGTTTAGAATTGTCAACACGAACGGCAATGATATTTTTACCCCCATATTTTAGGTATGGCGAAAGGTCGTACCTAAAGGCAACATAACCGTTAGGCCTTTTGCCCAGGAAATGCCCGTTGATCCATACTTCACTGTTTTTGTAAACACCGTCAAAATCGATGGCTATATTTTTGCCTTTTGCATTGGCTGGCACCGTAAATGTTTTACGGTACCAACCAATGCCACCTGGCAAAGCGCCTCCACCAACAGTGGCCGGATGGTCTTTACTAAAGGCCCCCTCAATTCCCCAGTCATGTGGCAAATCTAACGTTCGCCAGTTTTGATCGGTAAAAGAAGTGGTCGATGCCTGGGCGATATCGCCCAGGTAAAACTTCCAGCCTTTATTAAAGTCTGCTTCTTCTCTAGGTTTGTTCTGTGCCATGATGGCGGTCGAAAAAAAACAGAAGATGTAGACTAAGGTTAAAAAGCGCTTTTTCAATGTATATAGATGTTAATGAACTTATTTGTGTTAATGATTACAATACGTAGTGGAAGGCAAACCACTCGTCTTTTTCTGCATTATAATCAACACCAAACCAAATACCTTTGCTTTCCACTTTTCCAGGGAATGCTTTCACCACTTTGAACGTGTTTTTCGCTGGAGACATCCAGTTACCTGGATTTTGTATCAACAAGTTACCTACTAAAGTAACTTCGTTGGTCGCTTCGTTAACTGTAAATGTACCCGTTGTGATTACCCCATTTTGATTGCGTGTATAGTTTTGTCCACCAATTTTATTAAACAAAATCCATGAATTCGCTGCTGCAGCATCCCAGCTGTCGCTCCAGCCCCAGTCTCTAGAATCAGCATGCCCTTTAGTCCATCCCTTACCTTTACCAATCCAGTCAATCGGGTTACCTGTAGCATCCAATTTCCATAACCTGCCTGATGAGGTCCCTGTTAACATGGCAACTAATTCTCCTGCTTTAAAAGTAGGATTGAAACCTTCGTCTGGTCCGGTTACCGGTGGTACATAACTTTCTTTGAAAGCTTTCGTAATGAAATTATAAACAATCATTGCCTGTCCTTCGCCATCTACATCTTTATCTCTGATCACACCCAATTGCATGGTATTTTCATCAAGAGAAAGAACGGTATAGTTAGTCCAGTTACTGATACCAGTAATTCCATTTTTTGCGGGTTTGTAACCACGTAAAATGGAGCCATTGTTTACCGTTAGTTTTTTTGTTGTTGTATTTAAATAGTAAGTACCATTTTGAGTAATTCCACCTTCCATTGGTTTTACTGCTTTAAAAGCAGCAGTACCTTTCAAGCCGAAAGTCATGACGCCATAATCGCCTTGCGCCATCATTCCTGGATAAATATCTGATGTACCAGGACCCCAGTTCCAGCAATCAGTACCATAACAACCACCGTTTTCTGCTAACCAGCCATTGTTTACCCCATAAAAAGATAATGGACCAGCAAAGAAAATACCGTCTGTATCCAATATCCATTCTTTCTCCTTACCAACGCCACCAGAAAGTGCTGTCCACAAAGGATCGTTTACATATTGTAAATTGTCTGATGTTACTTTAACAACCACTGAATCCATATTAACAATCATGCCGCCAGTAGACACCGCAAACTTGATGGTATAATCCCCAGCGAAAGCAAACTTCACAGTATCCGTCATTCTGTTAGACGTACCAGTTCCATAATCCCACATTGGTAGGGTACCCGGGGTATTGTTTTTCAAGATTACCGTATTACCACCCGGGTCGGCTTGCAGATCCTGCGTTACCGTAAAATTAATATCTGCTTTGTCGAGCACCTCACCCATGCTGTGTTCGTCTTTTTTACAAGCGATCATCAACAATGGCAGCATAAGCAGCGCAAGGATTTTTCTATATCGTTTCATTTTATTAAAATTAAATTGATGAATAACTACCAGCCTGGGTTTTGAACCAGCGTGCCATTAGATAAATTAATCTGTGTATAAGGTATTTGTTGCAAACCTTTTGTTGCGATCACGTTAGCCGCTACAATGGACTTTTGAGTAGGTGCACCACCATTTAATACCGTGGTTGTTTCCGCAATCTGTTGTGCAGCTTTGTCAACTCCCTGACGTAGCAAGTCATAATAACGGATACCCTCTAAAGCAAGCTCCAAGCGTCTTTCTTTCATGATGTTGTCTGGAGTAACAGGTAATGGTGTAAAAGCATCTTTATACGCACGTTGTCTTACCATGTCAAAATAGCTTTGTGCATTTGCACTACCCAGTTCTGCAGCCATTAACAACACATCCGCATAACGAATAGAAACATAATCCTGGAACTGAGCAATCTGGAAATTAGGGTTGCCAAAACTTTCCGGCAATGGCTTTCCGTCCTCACCAATCATTACACTGTATTTTTTACCCCAGTATCCTGTATACTCTCTTGTTTTACCCTGATTGGTAAAAGGTAATTTTTCGTCCACTATAGAGATAATGGAAGCCGATTTACGCGTATCTGTAGCAGAATAGGCATTCCATAATTTCGGACTCACGGTTTGTCCGCCCCATCCGTTACCATACGGGAAAATGGCCTGCTCTCTCATACTAACCATTACCATCCAATGGTTACCATCGGTATTGCCATTATAATCACTGGTGTAAGTATATTTAATAGCAAACACAGTTTCCTTATTATCCTCTCCGGCATAATCGCCAACGGAGGCTGCAGGCCAAAGTTTCGCAAAATCTTCAACCAGGCCGTAACCACCATTCGAAATTACATCTTCCATGTAAGTTAAGGCTTCATTTTTGGAAACTAAACCTACCAGGTCACCTTTAGCATAATAGCCTGTGTAAAATAAAAATACTCTTCCTAATAAAGCTTCTGCTGCATATTTAGTTACTCGTCCACGCTCTCCAACAGGTTGAGCTGCATAACCGGTTGCTGGCATGTTATCAGCAGCAAATTTTAAATCCCCGGCAATTACTTTATATACTTCGTCAGGATTCGATTGTGGAAGATTCTCTGCCGAAGGCTCAGTTAGCAAAGGAATATTTCCCCATAGACGTACCATATCAAATAACAGATAAGCACGAAGAAAACGTGCCTCAGATTCATAGCTGTTTCTTAGGGTTGCATTATTACCCCATTCAATCTGATCCATTTTACTGATCAGCATGTTACAACGGTAAAGTGCTTTGTAATACAAAATCCAGTTACGTTCATACAAATTCTGGTCAGACGGGGAACGTGCCTTATCAAATTCATCAATCATCTGGTAGTTAAACCCATCAGAGTTTCCCGCCCCACCAAAAGCGTTGTCAGACATCACTTCTGCCGCAACTGGTAGTGCAATACCTTCAGACCATACTACTTGCAGGCCGTCGTAACATCCAACCAATGCAGTATAAGCATCCTTTGGTGTCTTATAGAAATTCACATCTGTTACCGTGGTAATAGGTTCGGTATCCAGAAAACTTTTTTTGCAAGCCCCTAATGATAAAAGGAGAACTGCTAGGGTACATATTTTAATAGCTTTCATAATATTTAAAATCAGGATAATTAAAATCTAATATTTGCGCCGAACATAAATGTTCTTGGTCTTGGGTAATAACCTACATCCACTCCAGATGAAAACCCTTCTGACCCGTAACCAATTTCCGGATCCATGCCATCATATTTTGTGAACGTATAAAGGTTTAAGGCCGCTGCATATAACCTCACTTGTTTTAAATAGCTCTTCTTGATTGCTCTTCCTAAATCATAACCCACGGTAACATTACTAATTCTTAAATAATCACCCTTTTGTATATATAAGTCAGAGAAATTTGTCCAGTTTCTGTTATCTTCTGTAACACGAGGTATAGTATTAGAAGTACCCTCTCCATGCCACCTGTCTAAAATTCTGGCAGTATGATTTCCAAATTGATTGGCTTGATTTCTATAAGATTGTACAATGTCGTTTCCTGCAACGCCAGAAGCTACCACAGAAACATCAAAGCCTTTATAATCAGCTGACAATGTGATACCGAATGTGTAATCAGGATTAGGATTTCCAATCATTGTTCTATCTAAGTTGTCAATTATCCCATCACCATTTTGATCCACATACCTCACATCTCCAGGCATTGCTGTAGGTTGGATAATTTTGTTACCAGCCCTGTAGCTTGCTACTTCAGCCTCATTCTGGAAAATACCTGCGGTTTTTAAACCCCAGAAATAACCGATAGGAAAGCCACTTTGAGCACGGTAAAATTCTAATGCATTATCAAATAACTGATTCGCTAAACCATGTACAATACCATCTGCTGTGGGAATATTTCCAACCTCATTTTTATTGTAAGCACCGTTTACGCCAATTGAATAATTAAAAGCGCCAATGTTGTTTTTGAAAGTTAAAGCCAGCTCGATACCGCTGTTTTTAACATTACCTCCATTAATAAATGGGGCATCAGCTCCTGCTGTTGCTAAAATTGGTGCAGAGATTAACCAGTCTTTGGTTGTTTTTTTATACCAGTCGAAGTTTACCGCAAACTTTCCATTTAAAAAGTTTGCATCAAAACCAGCGTTAGCCTGTTCAGAAGTTTCCCATTTCAATTCAGGATTACTGATTCTGCTTGGATAAGCTCCAGGAATCAAAATTCCTTCTTCACCAAAGTTGTAGTTTGTATTATTTAATTTAATTGGTGCCAGGTATTGGAAAGCGGCAATATTCTGATTTCCTACTTGTCCCCAGCTTGCTCTGATTTTCAAGAAATCTAACCACCCTTTTTGGCTTTCCATAAAGTCTTCACTGGTTACCACCCATCCCGCAGACACAGAAGGGAAATATCCCCAACGGTTTTGCGCAGCAAATCTTGATGATCCATCCGCTCTAAAGGTAGCGTTCAACAAATATTTTTGCTTATAGTTGTAGTTTACCCTACCAAAATACGACATCCTGCGATCCGCATCATATGGCGCGCCGGTAATTGAAATACCAGCTACCGTTTTACCAGTTGCGTTGCTCAACCAGGCATGATCTAAATCTTCAAAAATCAAATTTGTATTACTTCCATATAGCGAAGAACCATCCGACTGGTAAGCAGAACTACCTGCCATCACTTCGAAGGAATGATCGTTCTTAACATCAAATTTATAGGTTAATAAATTATCCCAAATTAATGATTTCCCTTTGTTCATCGACTGACTAGCCCTTGTGGTAATGCTATATGCATAAGCTGAAAGCTGATATATCGGAGTAAAAGAGCGACTTTCGCCTGCACTATAATCCATTCCTAAACTTGTACGGAACGTTAAGTTTTTAATAGGTTGTACCACTAAATATACATCACCCAATAGACGTTGGCTATTTCTTGTATTCTGGTTATTATAAACCATTTGTGCATATGGGTTTGCCTCGCCATTATTCCAGGTAGAGTTACTATTGTCGAAGAAATTTCCTTCTTCGTCATACATTGGCACAAACGGACTAACATTAAATGCCGCACGTAAAGAGTTGTTATACTGGTTACCAACACCAATACCATTGTTTTTAATATCAGTATAAGTTAAATGCTGACCAATCCTGATGATGTCTTTGTAAAAATTGTGTTCACTGTTAATTCTAAAACTATAACGCTCGTAGTTAGAAAGTGCTTTACCACCAACTATACCTTCCTGGCCAGTGTAAGACATTCCAGTCGAAAATACCGAAGCCTCAGATGCACCTGATGCACCAAAAGAATAGTTTTGGGTCAAGGCATTCTTAACAAACATCTCATCCATCCAGTTCGTTCCTTCACCTAAAGCAGCGATATCAGCATTGCTAAACACAGGCTGTTTACCACCGTTAATGGCAGCTTCGTTCATAATAGAGGCATATTGAGAAGAATTCAACATGTCTATTTTCTTAGGTACATTTTGCACACCTGCGTAGGCATCAAATGTGATCTGTGCCGATTGACCTTTTTTACCCGTTCTAGTAGTTACCAACACTACACCATTTGCAGCCTGCGATCCATAAATCGCTGCAGATGCCGCATCTTTCAAAATATCTATTGATTCAATATCAGCAGAGTTCAAATAGGTTATATCGTTTGTTAAAACTCCATCCACTACGTAAAGCGGGCCTGAGTTACCAATTGTACCTAAACCACGGATGGTTACTTTCATCCCCTCTCCTGGCTGACCAGAAGTAGATGCAATTTGTACACCTGGTGTTTGCCCCTGAAGCCCTTGTAAAGCATTGGTTGTGCTTTGTCTTTGCAAAGTTTCTCCTTTTACCTGTACGGTAGCACCTGTTATGAGTTTCTTCTGTTGCACACCGTAACCAACAACCATCACTTCTTCTAAATCGTTCGTTGATTCCGCAAGGCTAACATTTATAACGTTGCTTTGTCCTACAGTTACTTCTTTAGGATTATAGCCAATAGAACTCACCTGCAACACATCTCCAACTTGTGCACTAATTGAATATGCACCGTCATTGTTGGTTCCAGTTCCACCAGCCTTACCTTTTACTTTTATCATAGCACCCGGTATCGGCAAGCCATCTGCAATACCTGTTACCTTTCCGCTTATCTGCTTTTCTTGTGCGTATAACGCGGGACTTACCATTAGTAAACAAAGAAATAGCAGCAGAAAAACGCTTTCTCTTTTTATCCCCGATTTCTGTTTCATGCCGTTCATCATAATGTTGTAAATAATTGATTCATTTATTTGGGTTTTTATTTGGTTATAATTTAATTATTGTTTGTTTACCTGAATATTTTATTTCGTGATCTGCCTTTTGATCAAAATCCAGTGATTTAGCCTTGTTGGCCGAAATCACCACAACCCTAATTGTCCTGTTTTGCAACATTCCTTTAAAGGTTCCTTTTCGGGCTTCAATCGTTAATGATTTTGCCGCTTCGTTATAATTAAAATCGATCGTGGCAAATGCCCCTTTTTCGTAATTATAGTTTGTTCCTTCATCCTCATACAAAGAAAAAGAAGCGTCTTTCCCTGTATACACAAATAATGTAATGGGATCAGCGGCTTTTTCAGAAGTATATTGCAAAGATGGACCGGTTGGCAATATAGTTCCTTCTTTTACATAAACAGGCATCTTTTCGTATGGGGCGTCAGCTTTTATTTCCTGACCACCTTTATAATAGGTACCAGCATATAGATCAAACCAACCTTGGCCCGATGGCAGGTAAACCTTACGGTCCCTGTCTTTGTAAGTGTATACTGGGTTAATCAATAGAGAAGGACCAAACATAAAGGCATCATTTAAATTAGATGCTTTTAAATCCTGAGGGAAATCCATCATTAGGCCACGCATTATGGTATAATCATTCTGATACGTTTGTCCGGCTAATGAGTAAATATATGGCATGAGGCGGTACCTCAACTGGTTGTAGTAAACCATGCTTTTATAAGCAGGGTGATCCGCAGGTGCAACATTATAGATCTCTCTGAACGGGTACTGACCATGCACCCTAAACAAAGGAACGAATGTTCCAAACTGGTACCAACGTGCATTCAATTCACGCCACTCTTCTAAATCTGCTCCCTGTGCTTGCTCATAGCGCTTCTCCACAGAAAAACCACCGATATCCATCGTCCAGTACGGCATCCCGGAAAGCGAGAAATTTACACCGGCACCGATCTGTGATTTCATATCTTCCCAGCGGGAAGCAATATCTCCGCTCCAGGCAGCCGCAGCATAACGTTGTAAACCTGCATAGGCAGAACGGGTTAGAATAAACACACGGTCGTTTGGTTTTACCTCACGCTGACCTTCATAAATGCCTTTGGCATTTACTAATGGAAAAGCATTAAAATAGGTGGTTGATGAACCCGCATAAGTAGGGTTCATTAAATCTTTACGGTGTTGTACTGAAATATTGGAATGCATATCTGGTTCTGTCGCATCCATCCACCAAGCATCAATACCTTTACTGTACAACCTTTTATTCATCAGGCTCCATAGGGATTTCCTGGCTTCGGGATTAAAAGCATCATAAAAGGTGTTTTCATAACCTTTTCCTATCCAATCACGACGACCCTCCGCTATATTTCTCTTGTATAAAAAGTTCTTTTTATCAAATTCATCATAAATGTCAAAACCTTTGTTAAACTTCGGCCATACCGAAATCATAATGTTCACATTTTGTTTATGCACAGTCTTGATCATGTTATCCGGATTAGGAAAACGCGCAGGATCAAACTCCTGACTTCCCCACTCTGGTTCTTTCCAATACGACCAGTCTAATACGATGTTATCCAAAGCAATTTTACGATCACGGAACTCCTTAACGGTACTCAGAATATCTTCTTCGGTTTTATACCGTTCACGGCTTTGCCAAAAACCCATTGCCCATTTAGGCATTAATACGGCTTTTCCAGTCACTGTACGGTATCCAGAAATAACCTGATCAGCATTTAACCCGGCAATAAAGTAATAATCAACCGCAGCACCAGACTCAGATTGTAAAGCAAAGGTGTTTTTCAATTCCTCCGGAGCCGGGGTTAATACCGTTAAGCCTATATAAGATTCAGTGCCATCTGGCAACCATTCCATCTTGAACTTAACTTTTTTGTTTTTTGCCAATTGCAAATCCACAATTGCAGATCCTGGATTCCAGGCCTGGCGCCAATATTCTGCAACCAGTTTACCATCTAACCATACCTTAATATAACCGGCATATTTTAATTGTAATTGATACAAACCACTTAGGTCACTTTCCACATCACCTTCATACGTAACTAAGGCGTCGGCCATAGCTACCCCAGCAGGAAATTTATGCTGGTCGCTTAGCCAGTTCTGAGAAATTTCAGACACCGGACGGGTAAACAAAACTTTCTTCGGCGCAGATTTTAATGCAAAACTAGCCGTTAACCACCCTTCGTTGCCATCTTTAGAAAATAGACGTAAGGCGTTTAAATCATCATATTCACGCATATCTCCAGCGCGGGTAATAGAATAATTATCCCACAAAATGCCGTATCCCTTGTTGGAAATTACAAATGGAACAGCAATTTCAGTATTATACTGTACAAGGTCTACACGACGACCCCGGTAATTAACCAGGCCTTGCTGGTGCTGGCCTAAACCATAATAGGCTTCATTATCCTGGGCATCAAATAATTGTGCAACCTGGTATGATGGTTCTCCGTTATAAACTTTAGGCAATAATGCTGGGGCTACATTTTTACTTTGCGCCAGCAATAACTGGTTGTTTTGATCCAGGTAAGTAATCAACCCTGTTGTTGTAGACACCTGAACTTTAAGTGCGGGTGTACTTAATACCACCACATCGTTTTCAGCTTTTACAGAAAATTTAACATCTGTAGCCGATGGCTTTACAGACATCAAACTTTTTTCTGCTGGAAAATCTTTTCCTGATATTGAAGTTACATGAATGATTTTATCGCTTACCGGTTGAAGACGGATTTTTTTAACACCGGTAATGGCGTTCGGTACTGAAATTTCAACTCCTGTAGAAGTTTGTTGATAGACCTCTTTTTGTTGTCCGTTCACTTGAAGACAAAAGAAAATACTGCCAATAAGGATTACGGATTTGACCCTGATTTTACACATACTTATGATACTGTTTATACTTGGTTTTATTAGCTCTAAAGTATCAGGAATGTGTCTGACAGAGGGTACGCATATGATAACAATTAGGTATCGATATGTTAACAACGCAGCCTTTTGTACCTTAAGAGATTGTTTTTAACGAATTGGACGCGGCATATACCGAAGGCAGCACGTCAAATTCCTGTTTGAAATATTTACTGAAGTGTTTAGGATTGCTGAACCCCACTGTATAAGCCACCTCTGCAACAGTCATCTGCGACTTTAGCAATAAGGGTTTTGATTTCTGTAAACGATACAAACGGATATATTCAAGTGGTGTTTTTCCAGTAAGTGGGAGTATCTTTTTATAAAGCCCTACCCGGCTCATATGAAGATCTGCACTTAACTGATCGACCGTATAGGAAGCGTCACCCAAGTTCTTTTCAATATGTAAAGAAAGTTGCCTTATAAATTTATCATCCACCGATTCTACTGCGGTTTCCGCTGGTTTAAATTCTACCTGTTTTTGATAGGTCTTCTTTGATAAAGCTTGTTGTTGCAGGAGATTCCTAATTTTGGACTGTAAAATTCCAAAATTAAAGGGCTTTGTCATATAGTCGTTGGCACCGGTTTCTAAACCATTTAGCTGTTGGGCTTCTGTGGTCAACGCAGTTAGTAGGATTACTGGAAGATGTGCCGTACGTTTATCCGACTTGATTTTTTTACATAAGTCAGTGCCCTTCATCTCAGGCATACTCACATCACTCACAATCAGGTCAGGATGGCAACCCAGTATTTTCTGCCATCCATCCTTACCGTTAACCGCCTCCACAATCTGATAAAACTCCTTCAGGTTATCTTTTAAGTAAAATCTGAAGTCATCGTTATCTTCTACTAATACCAATACTGGCTTTTTGCTTTTCACGTCCACTGCCATTTCTTGGTGGTTGTGCTTCTGCTGTTCAATCAAAGGCTGAGATATCACTACTTCTTCAGGCAGCACCACCTGCTCCGGAAACAAAAACGTAACGGTAAAAGTGCTTCCTTTGTTTACCTCACTATCAACGGTAATTGTGCCACCATGCATTTTTACAAATTCTTTGGTAATGGATAAGCCAATTCCACTGCCTTGATTTACCATAGAGTCTGGTATTTCATTCTGGAAAAACCTTTCAAAAATAAGCTCATGTTTATCCTTTTCCATGCCGATACCTGTATCCTGAACCATGATCTTTAATTCCGTCTGATTCTGATCAACAGTGCGTGCATGAAGCATCAAGGTAACCTTTCCACCTGCAGGGGTAAACTTAAACGCGTTAGACAATAAATTAAATATGATCCGCTCAAGTTTGTCTGGATCAAACGAAGTAATCATACTTTTGCGGTCTGTAGAAAAACTCAGCCTGATGTTGTTCTTGTCTGCCACATCAGTAAAGGAGTAACACAACTCCTTAATGAAAGCCACAATATCATCCTGCTTAAGTTGAAGCTTTACCTCATGCTCCTCCATCCGTCTAAAATCCAGCAGCTGGTTAACCAGGTTCAATAACCTTCGTCCATTTCTTTGAATCATCTGAAGCTGGGCTTTCTCACTTGAGGCGGCATCTTTAATCAGTTTCTCCAAAGGGGTTATAATTAACGACAAAGGGGTTCTAAACTCATGACTCACATTTGTTAGAAACCTAATTTTAAGCAAATCCAATTCATGCATCCGCTTCGCTTGTTGCCGTTCCTGTTCCAGCAAAAACTTATTTCTTGCCTTTCTAATTCCTGTGCGTCTCAGCAGGAACAACGTACTTCCAATGCAAAGGATATAAACAAGGTAGGCAACCTTGGTTTTCCAGAAAGGTGGTAATATGGTCACTTTTAAACTGGTTTCATTATCCAACCAATTCCCTGATGCATCGGTAGAAACCACCTTAAACACATACGATCCCGGGTCTATATTGGTGTATGTTGCCCGGCGGTTATTTTCCTGAAGCTCCTGCCATTGCTGGTCAAAACCCTCCAACTTGTACTTATACCTGATCTTTTGCGGACTAAAAAAGTTAAGCGCAGCAAACTCCAGTGCAAAACCATTCTGACTATATTTTAGCACCAAAGTATCCGTAAAATGAAGCGCATTCTTCAAAAGCACCTGGTTGTCAACCAGAGCCCCCACACCTACCGTTTTATTTGCCAGCTGCAAATCTGATAGAACGATTTGCGGTTTACTGTCATCCTTGTTAATGTTTTCAGGTCTGAAAATATTGAATCCATTTGACCCGCCAAATAATAGCTCACCAGCCCTGGTTTTATAGGCAGCATTCGCATTAAATGCATTTCCCTGCAAGCCATCCTGTTCATCAAATTTCCTGAAAAAATAGGTAAAATCACCGGATGCTGGTTTATTCACCCTAATGTTAAAAAGACCATTTGCCGTGCTCACCCATAAATTTCGCTGTTTATCTTCAATTATTTTTAGCGTTGTCTTTTCAGTAAGGCCATCTTTCGCATCAAAATTCCTGAATTGCCTGCTCCTGGGGTCAAACCTGCTCAGGCCATCACGTGTAGCCGCCCAGATAAATCCATGGCTGTCTTGCATCAGGTCATAGACAATGTTATTTATCAGGCTGTTGTTTTGGCCAGGCCTATTTTCATAATGTAAAAACTTGCCATTCGGCTGTAGCACGTCGATCCCGTCAGCACTACCAATCCAGAGATTACCATCGCTGTCTTCAATCAAGCAGGATAGAAAGTTAGATTTCACGCTATTAGGGGCATTCGCTTTATAGTGATGAAATTCACCAGTCTCCCGATCCAGACGGTCCAGACCTCCACTTAAGGTAGCTACCCAAAATCTACCTTTACTGTCTTCCAGAATGTCCCAAACCCGGTCGTCGGCTAAACTTTTAGCATTCCCTTGCTGGTGTTTATAATGCCTGAAATTTTTACCATCAAAACTATCCAGCCCTCCAAAATAAGTACCAATCCACAATTTTTTTTGCTTATCGATATAAAGACTAACTATGATATCGTTGCTAATGCTATTAGGGTTACTTGCATCATGCCTGTACCGCTTAAACTTACCAGTTTTTCGGTTAAAATAGAATAGCCCTCCTCCGTTGGTGCCAATCCATAGGTTACCCTGGTCGTCTTCAACAAAACGGTTAATGTCATCGTAAGTTAAACCATTCGGGATTATGCCCTGGTGACGATAAAGAGGAAACTTCAAGATTTTTTCGTGATAATAACTAATTCCTTTCTTGAAAGTTCCAATCCAAATAATTCCCGACGAGTCTTTATAGATGCTTGTAATGCTGTTTTGCCCAATGCTCTTCTGATCGTTTTCCCGGTTAATGAGGTACCTGATACTAAAATCACGTTTATTTAATAGGTTTACACCACCATGGTCGGTAGCTATCCATATTAAACCATTATTATCCTGTTGAATTCCGTTGATCAGGTTATTGTTCAGGCGCATCACTCCTTTATCAATAAACCGCTTTGTCGCAGTAGCTGGTGAATAATAGTCAATACCGGTTTGGTTGTTTAAGGTATAGATCCAAAAATCACCCTCTTGATCAAGAAACAATCTAAAATCCTGGTATTCCGTCAAACTCGCTTTCTTGAACACCAATAAACGTTGCTGTACCTTCCCGGTTCGCTGGTCAAGCCGCTCAATGGTTTTATCCTGGTGGATTACCCAAATATCGCCTTTTGGCCCTTTTTGTATAGCCGAGACAGGTGCTTTAGCCAGAGACGCAGCACCCGCTTTTCCATCACATCTAAAATGGATGGTTTTTGCTGTAGCTACTTCATATTTAAAAACCCCTTCATCAACGGCATTGAACCAAAAATTCCCTTCATTATCCTTTAAGATATCTCTGATCGTTTTAGCCGCGATGTTTAATCCTTTAAAGTAGCTTTTTGGGTTGCGGGCAAAGGTTTCATTAAGCCCATTATATACATTTGGCCCACTGC
Organism: Pedobacter sp.; assembly: GCF_045627485.1. GTDB lineage: Bacteria > Bacteroidota > Bacteroidia > Sphingobacteriales > Sphingobacteriaceae > Pedobacter. Next base: position 15,803 of record NZ_JAZQNU010000075.1, read on the forward strand.
GCGTTTCAATATACAAGTGGTGATTAGGCAGTTCAAAAATATCTGTGATAAAATCGTTGCTAATGGAAGTGCTATCACGGGGGTCGTGTTTGAAAACTTTGATACCATAGCCATCATAGCGATTTAAACCAGAGAAAGTACCAAACCACATAAACCCTTTGGCATCTTTCATGATTGCATTTACCTGATTATGTGAAAGGCCATCAGAAAGGTCAATTTTAGAAAATTGAATCTGGTTCGGCTGGCCATAAACCCCTGCAGCCGAAAAGAAAAAAATGAGTATAACAACTAAATGGAGGCGCAAGGCTATTTAATAGTTTGATTTATGTTTGGTCAGTCAGTTAAAACAAATCTACATTTTTTTTTTGCGTAAAAACGATGAATGTTTTTAAGATAGACCTTCAAACCTATACAGATATAATTTGTTACTCGATATTCAATTTCTTTTTCCAGATATAACGGCTAAAGTCGTATTTAGAATATGGCGGACAGGCACCAGGTTTTGCAGTGATAAACGCGCCCATTGCTACTGCATAGTCAAGTGTAGCTTCTATTGAATCATTACTTAGTTTCATGGCTAAAAAGGCGGCTAGAAATGAATCGCCACTACCTATGGTGTCAGCTACTATGGCAGGATAAGCCGGATAGTCATATCGGTAATTAGGTGTATAATAAGTGGCACCTTTACTTCCTTTGGTAATGACCATTTCCTCCATTTTAAATCGGTTAAACAGCGTATCAATGGCGTCTATTTCCGTTCGGCAATTACCGTTATACCAACCGGCAATCTGCATTAACTCACTACTGTTAAGCTTCACCATGTTTGCTTTCTTTAGCAGGTGGTCGATTACATCAGTTTCAAAATGAGGAGCGCGGAGGTTTACATCGAAAATATGGTAACTGCCATATTCCAACATTTTATACAACGTTTCTCGCGAAACGGTATTACGCGCACTTAAGGATCCGAATACAAAAGCATCAGCCTCATCGAGCAATGGTTCAAATTCAGGCAACCAGTTGATGAAGTCCCAGGCTACAGGAAAAACAATTTCATAACTCACCTCCTGCGTCTCCGGATCTACAGTCGCCTGCACCACACTGGTATCGTACACTTCGTCAATCTGTATTCCATTAACAGGCAAGCTAATCTCTTTCATAAAGCCAATCAAATCTTCGCCTGAGGAATCTTTTCCTACGCGACTGATTAACTGACTGTCGACCCCTAGCTGGTGCAAATGATAAGCAACGTTCATTGGCGCACCACCCGGTTTCCGGCCATCTGGCAGATTGTCCCACAACACCTCCCCAAAACATACAACAGATTTTTTTCGATTATTGGTCTTCATAAAGAGGTACTATTGAATATCCAAGATACGCAAATTCATTAATCGCCACCTATCAAAAATCCATAAGGCTTTAAGGATGGTACGTGATCTAAAAAGATCTTTAGCATACCCAGAATCGGAATGGCCAGAACCATGCCTGCTATGCCCCAGATCATTTCTCCAATAACAATAGCGATAATAGTAAATAGTGGATTGATGTTAACTTGCTTACCTACCACAACAGGCTCCAGCACATAGGTCTGAATAAATTGCACCACCAAGTAGGTAACCACTACACCAATGATCATTTTACTATCGCCGCCCTGTGTAGTCACCGCGAGCAGCGTGATACCGGTACCGGTGAGGTTACCTATAAAGGGAACAATTTCAAGCAAGCCACACAGTACCGCAAAGAAAATGGCACTATTAACACCTACAATACTAAAACCAACCCCATACATTACCCAGAGCATGCCAATCATCATGGCCATGCCCCCTAAATATTGCCTGGACACTTGCACAGATTGGTTTACAATAGAACCGGTATTACTTTCTTCTCCTTGCGGAACCATTTTAATCAATGCTCTTTTCAGATGGGAGCGATAATATAACAGTAAAAATAAGTATACAGTAACCAGAACAGTGTTAACCAGTACTCCCGTAACTCCTGCAGCAAAACCAAATAGCATTTCTCCGCTTCCGCTACTTTGACTTTGTTTAATCACTTCTTTCTGTTGTTTGTGTGATATCCCTAATGTTGAGTTGATCCAATCCCTGATATGGTCTATAAATCCAACCAATTTAGCCTGCATATTGCCCATCTGCGAGGCAAAATCTTTAAGCTGCCAGGAAAGAAAAAATAGTACCAGTGCCACGAAGGTGTATAGGGCTAACACAGATAAAAACGCTGATACACCACGGTGCATGCCTTTCTTTTCACACCAATTACACATTGAAACAAACAACATGCTCAGCACACCGGCAAGCGCTAAAGGGATTAAGAATTCGCGGGCAATATATAGGATCCCCACCACCAGGGCAAATAAAAAAAATACATTCACGAGTCGCTGTAGCTTCATTCTATAAGTTAATATGATTAAATAGTTAATTTCATTCCATCGTAGGCACAGGGCACTTCAACTTTGTCGGCCGCATCCAGCATTTCCTGATCCAGATGAGTGAGAAGCAGCATTTCACAATCCAATTCCGGCCGGTGCTGCATAATGGTATGGTAATTCAGATGTCCTTTGCCTTCATGGTTATAAAAAGTACATTCACAAATAAAAAGATCAGCATTTTTGGCTATTGCGATCAGGTTGTCGCACCAGGAGGTATCGCCCGAGTAACTAACAACTTTACCTTGTAGTGTAAGCTTCAAACCATGCGGCATGGCTTGTTCGGTATGAATAACCGGAAATACCTCCAGGCTAAAACAGTCAGTTTTTAATACCTGCTCCGAGGTGTATGTTGTATAAATAAACATTTCCTCGTCCAGGTTTTTTGCAGACCCTGGATATAAAAGATCAAAGAGTTGGCGGGTACGTTCTTTAATGCCTGGCGGACCAACAATTTGCAATGGTTTAACCCTTGGCGTTTGCAGACTATCCAATAACAGAAAGGGCAAACCACCGAAATGATCGCCATGAAGGTGCGATACCAGTACATAATCAAGCGAAGAAATATCAATGTGGTGTTTTTTTAGGGCCGGGCCTGATGTTGCGCCACAGTCTATTAATATTTGTAACCTGTCAGTTCTTAAGTAAAAACAGGTGTGGTTATTTCCACCACTGCCAAAAGCATCGCCACAACCAATAATTTCTAAGTTTACCTCCATCCTGTATACATTGTATTGAGGCTTGTAAATTACCTCTCGTCATAAACATTAAAAACGGGCTAAATGTTCTGTTACCTTATGGCCTGAAATAGCTGTAAACAAAAAAATCCCGGCTAGCCGGGATTTTAACCAATAAAAACAGTTAGTATTAGAACTTATAAGTAAGTACCCCAGAGATATTGCGTGGTGCTACCCTGTCAATGAAGTTGGTACGATATGCGTCATACCCTACTTTATCGAATACGTTATTTACTAATAACCGCAGACCAATATGCTTTGTCAGTGGATAAGCTACCTGTGCATTCACAATAGTATATGCTTTATTATACCATGGCGCTGTATTCGGGTCAATAGCGTGGTATTGCACACCATCCTGCGTCCAGTCATTGTAAGGACGCTCACCCAGGTGATAAACACCTGCGCCAATATTTAATCCATCTAAAACATTGTTTTGAAACGTGTAATTTGCATATAGGTTGTACGTGTGTTTTGGTGTATTGTTTGGTGCTGAACCTGGAATAAAGGTCGAGTGATCTTTATATTGTGCGTCGATATAAGCATACCCGGCAACAACCTCCAGGTTAGGCAGTATCTTACCTGTCAACTCTACTTCAACTCCTTTACGTTCGTCATTACCACCTTTTGCATAATAACCGGTAGGCTGTACAATACCATTCTCATCAACATTGAAAACCTCAAGGTTCATGTCACTATTGTTGATTTTATAAAAAGTAAGGTTGAAACGCAAACGGTCATTAAACCATTCAGATTTTATGCCGGCCTCAATCTGGTCAATACGCTCAGAACCAAGCGCCTCGCCATTGATATCCACTACTGATGCTGACCGAGGGTTGGTACTGTTAGTGTAAGACCCAAATACATTGAAACCTGGTTTTAAGGTAAACATTACCCCTGCCATCGGATTCCAGAAACTTGAAGTCACACTTTCCACACCATCGTCTTTGGTTTTATTGGTACTATAGCGAATACCACCATATGCCCTTGCCCAATCTGTAACTTGGATCACATCTTGTATGGTAACCCCAAAACGGTAGTCGTACGACTGGGTTTCATTTGTTATTGAAAAAGGATTTAAGCCTGTAGGAAGAATATTAGTTACCGTAGACGGATCTAATACATTGATCTGATCAACCGCTATGGTATTATAAGTTGGCTGATATAGATCCATATAGCGGTAATCTGCACCTACCTGAAAAGTATGTAATAAACTTCCTGTTTTAACTTTCTGGCCCACTAAATCCAATTGAAAAACGGTGTTTTTATCTTGTCTTGTCGAGTTATGGGCAATTGAACGGTTGTAAATATTTACCTGATCTTTATTTATACCTGGCCCTTTTGCAGCAGCCAATCCACTTTTAATTCCATCATTATCATAATTAGAATGAAAAATCGCAGCACGCAAATAGATCTGATTGCTCAAGTCCTGCTTAAAACGCGCGGTATAAGTACTATGTTTAGTGTCTGTTTTATCTGATTCAAAACCTAAAAATCGCTCAGTTGGAAGATCATAAATCTGGTTCTGCTTGTTACCTACCGATAAGTTAACAGTACCTACATCAATACCTTGTTGTTCTTTCAGGTAATCCATTTCTAAGGTTAAAGTACTTCGCTCACTAGGGCGCCATTCCACTGATGGATTAATGTAAAAAGATTCGTTGCCCATGAAATCACGGAATTTCCCGCCATTTTCATAAGCACCGTTTAAACGTACCGCCAGTGTTTTAGACTCATTAACCAAACCTTGAACATCAAATGTTGGTCTAACTAAACCCCAGCTCCCTGCGCGGAAGCTCACCTGGCCGGTGTTTTCAAATTTTGGTGTTTTCGTAACCACGTTAACAATTCCACCCGGCCCACCAAGATCGGTTGAAGCCCCCATGGTTATGGCACTTGCACCTTTCAAAACCTGAATACTCTCCACACCTTGCATATCAGTCGAAAAACCTTGTCCGCGGAAATCTGTCATTACCCGCACACCATTTTTCAAGACTGGAATCCCCCTGAAACCACGTGATGATATACTTTCTTTTACCCCACCATAGGTTGCATAAGTGTAAACTCCAGGAACATTACGTACACCTTCAATTACACTTAAGGCACCTTGTTGCTCAATGAGTTTGTTCGATATGACAGAGATACTTTGAATCTGCTCACTTGCTTTTAGTGGCAACCTGGTTATCGCGTCTAATTTTTCTGTTGGTTTATTGGCGGTGCCAAATACCTGCACCTCAGATAAGCCGTTTAACTCCGTTTGGAGGGTTAAGTAAACTTCTTTAGCTTCTGCAGCAATCTCTATTTCAGCAGTTTGTGGCTGATAGCCAACCAACCTCGCCTTAATGATATATTTTCCTTGTGGTATATTGTTCAGACTGAATTTACCATTTTCATCTGTTCTGGCCGATGCCGATGACGCTGAAAGGGTGATATTTACTGAGGATAAGGCTTCGCCTTTTTCGTTGATAACCCGACCTTTTACTTGCTGATTTTGTGAAAAGGCAAAATTTAGGAGCATTAAATTTAGAACGCAGAAAGTAGAGAAGAACTTCATTAATTATTTAGATTTATTCTTAATAGCTGCAAAAGTACTAATGTTATTTAGATTTGCAAACATTATTTAGAATAATTCAAAATAAAATACCTTCATGAAACGCGGAAACAAGCAAAGTGAACCTGTTTTGTAACCATATGAAAAAAGAATGGGGGCGAAATGATTAATTTCCGCCCCCATATTTTATGATTAGGTAGATTACTCTCCCACCAATGGATTAGTATTTCTTTCGTTAATTGGTATAGGGAATGTATAACGAGGATCGCTTACAGCAATAGTTAGTCCGGCAGCACCTATAGCAGGTAATGCTCTATTCAACCTTGCAAGGTCATTATATCTATGACCCTCTCCAAGTAGTTCGATTCTACGTTCTTTTAAGATGGTCTCCGTCAATGCAGCACCAGCAAGAACTCCAAAATTGTAGGTAGCATCTGAACGTCTGCGTACAGCATCAAGAAGTGCTCTTGCGCGAACAGCATTACCGCCAGCTGCGGCTTCAGCTTCAGCAACATTCAGTAAAACTTCAGCATACCTGATCATCGGTACGAAATCCGTCCACGGTGATGGTGTATTGTATTTCTTCAGCACGGGTTGAGCAGTCAAACCAGAACCTGTAAATAAAGCTGTAAATCCTACTTTACGGGCATCAGTCGCAGGCCAAATTGGATCTGCATAAATTCCAGGAGCATTTTTATTTAATGGATAAATTAAATTCGCACCTGAGAAACTGTTATAATAGTAAGCCAATTGATTTTGAGTTCCAGGAGCATTCGTTGCAGCCATCGGGAAGGAGAATATTGATTCCGATACGGTATAAGGGGTTACAAATACAGTAGTAACGTTACCCGCTAAAGCATGTCCAGCACCAACTGTTGTCGAGAATGGTGCTGCCTGAGGAACAATTTTATTGCCTTCTTCTTTCACTTTGGCATAGTTTGCCATTGTTAAATAAACACGTGTTTTTAGCGCAATTGCAGTGTTTTTATGCGCTCTTGTTGTTTTTGCTAAAGCAGTAGTGTAGGTGGCTGGTAATTGGGCCTCAGCTTCGTCAAGATCTTTAAGGATTTGAGCATAGACCTCTGCCACTGTACTTGAGGCCAAAGAATTATTTGCAAGCGTCGTTTCAGGAATTAACCTCAATGGAAGACCCCTTGAAGTTCCTCCGTTTAATACGTAAGGTTTTGCGAATATTTGAACCAGTTGGAAATAAACAAGGGCTCTAATAAATTTTGCTTCCCCTAATGCCGGATCGATAACGGCGGGAGCTAATCCGGCAACATTTTGAGTTAAACCATCAATTGCTAAATTAGCACGGTTGATTGTTGAGTATCCTACTGACCAAAAACTTGATATGTAAGAGTTAGTCGCATCATTCGTTGCCTGATAAACGTCGGCCCCTGTAACATTGTTCGGGTCTCTCAGTATGTACTCTTCTGCGCGAATGTCATTATAAACTTGATAACGACCTCCGAAAAGAGATCCACTTTTTGCCGATGAATATAATCCTGTAATTACTTTATCAACACGCTGAGGCGTAGTATAAGCCTCTTCCTGTGGCAATTCCAGCTCTGGAGCTTCAACCAGAAAATCTTTTTTACAAGAAGAAGCGAGTACTGTAAGCATGATTGCAGCGGCAGCAACTCTTACTGCCGGAAATCTGTATGTTATTTTATGAAAAATTTTCATTTTGTATTTAATTATAAGCTTAAACTAATTCCGAATGTGAATACTCTTCCTTGAGGAATACTATTCCGCTCAATACCACTGGCTAAATTCGAATTTCCGTTAGAAGAAATCTCAGGGTCAACACCAGTATATCCGGTGATCAGGAACGCATTGTTCACTTGACCATATACTCGCAAGCCAGAGATGCCCGACGTACCGAATATTGTTTTAGGAAATCTATATCCTAAGGTAGCTGTTTGTAGTCTTAGGAAATCTCCTTTTTCTATATTCTCTGAAATCAGGAAGGAAGATCCATTGGATACGTTATCAGAAAATACTGGAAAAGGAAGGGTTCCTGTTGTATTTGTCGGCGACCATGCATCAGTAACTACATCCTTGAGGTTATTCCAAAATCTTTGATCTAGTAAACCTGCACGAGATCCGTTGTAAATGTAATTTCCACCAGAAAAAGTGAAGTTAAATGCAAGATCAAAGTTTTTATAGCTCATGGTATTATTAAATCCACCATACCAGGTAGGCAAAGTGTTACCTAATATTTGCTGTTGACTTGCAGGAGATGGTGCTGGTGCGCCATTGTCAACGTAAGTATAACCGTTTCCAGCACTTTGGTGCAGGTACTGAATTTCCCGGCCCTCTCTATCAACAAATATACGCTGGCCGTTAACTGGGTTTATTCCATTTGTTTTTACACCATAAATTTGAGCTGCAGAGTACCCTGCTTTTGTAATGCTAGTTTGCTCTAAATCAGCTGTACTGGTTAAAATTTGCTCAACCTGAGGGTCTAGCGCTTCGACCATATTTTCAATAGTAGTGAAATTCAACGAAGTTGTCCATTTGAATTCCGTGTCACGGAAGATACTTGCATGCAAAGCGAATTCAAAACCCTTATTGTACATGCTTCCAACGTTAGAACGGATAGTTCCACCAGGGATACCTTTTGAAGGGGCTTGAGGAACCGCTAAAATAAGCCCGTCAATATTTTTATTAAAATAGTCTGCTTCCAAAGAGAATCGATTAGCTAAGAAACCAATGTTAATCCCTACGTCTGTTTGCTTACTGGTTTCCCATCCAAGATCAACGTTTCCAGCTCTGTTGAAAACAAAGCCTGTACCATCGGCACCGTACAATGTTGGATCATAGGTTGAAAAGTAATTATATGCGCCAACTGCAGCATTACCAACCATCCCATAGCTACCTCTGATCCGGAAATTACTAATTACTGAACTTAGAGAAGAGTTAGCAAAAAAGCCTTCCCTCGTCACTTCCCATCCTAATGAACCGCCACCAAAATTACCCCATCTTTTTTGCTCAGAAAAACCTGAGTTCCCATCTCTTCTGAAATTTCCACTGATGAAGTATTTATTGTCGTAGTTGTAGTTGGCTATTGCTAAATAAGACTCCAAAGCGGTGGCCACTATACCATTACCGCCAGCAGTGTTGTTAATAAATTGACCTTGAAACTGAGTATAGAAAGGATCAGATAAGTTTGTACGTACTGCTCCCCAATCATGAACCGTGGTACTTTGGGCTTCATTACCTGCAATCAAAGATAGATTATGAACGCCACCAATTACTTTATTATAATTTATCGTATTGATAAAATTGCGATTGTTTCTACGATTGTTGTTATTATAGGCACTTCCCGTAGTACTAAATCCGTCACCCGACAAAGGATTCCAGAATCTGTAGTTTTCTGTGTTTCCACGGTCCCATGAGAATGAAGATTTTAAAGTCAAACCTTCTGCTAGTGTTAGTTCAGCTCCTAAATTGGCTATTAATCGTGTGGTTTCTGAAGTATTTCTATCTCTTTCGATTAAAACAGCCGGATTGGACCAGGTAGAAGAAACCAAGTTCGACCCATTTCCAATCGTACCACCGGTTGGATTTAAGCTATATGACCCATCATCATTATATGGCCTTAGATTTGGCGATAAAGCAAATGCTAACCTTCCTAATCCTGAAGCAGCAAATGCGCCTCCATCAGTAGAACCACTATTTGGACTTTGATTAAAAGCATTGCTGTATGCCATGTTCAAATTTAATTTTAAATAACTAGTAGCCTGATGCGTAACATTTGCGCGACCAGTATATCTTTTAAAATTATTTCCTTTCAAAAATCCTTGCTGATCTGAAAGTCCTCCAGATAGAAAGTAGGAGGTTTTCTCAGTTGCGCTACTTAAACTGATATTGTGATTCTGGGTTAACGCCTGGCGATAAACCACATCATTCCAGTCTGTATCTACGGCAGTACCATCACCTCGCAAATTTGGAAAAAAACTATTTCCATCTGCACCGGTTGCTACTGAAGAGTTTGGATTAACTGATTTCAGATTTTTAATTGCTTGATTTTTGTATGCAATGTATTCTTCTGCATTCATCACATCCGGAAGTCTTACTGCGTTGCTTATACCTGCCCATCCGTCATAATTAAAACGAGCCTCCCCTCTTTTACCTTTTTTAGTGTTGATAATTAATACACCAGCTGCACCTCTGGAACCATATATCGCAGTTGATGCGGCATCTTTTAAAATGTCGATGCTCTCGATATCTTCTGGATTAATATCTCCAAGTGGGTTGTTAGCCGCTGAATTTGCAGAAGTATTGTTTGTAGAAACCGGAATACCATCTACTACAACTAATGGAAAGGAAGAAAGCGACAATGAACTTAATCCCCTAACACGAATTACAGGAGGGTTATTTAGTAATCCGTTAGGTTGAACAATACTTACACCAGTAGCCTGACCAACTAACCCTTGTCCAAAACTTTGTACCGGTTTGTTTGCAATTTGCTCTGCTGTAACTGTTGATGAAGCGCCCGTAAAGCTCTTACGCTGAATGTTACCATAGCCTGTTACAACAACTTCGGTAAGGTCCATACCATCAGAAACCAATGCTACATTAATAATGTTTGAACTTCCTACTGGCACTGTTTGTACAACATAGCCAACATCCGGTCGGAATAAAACGCACTTCCGGAAAAGGTCCTGCCATAGCCTTCATTGCTTTCACACCTCCATAAACAGAAGCCGGGAAAAACTTTAACACGCTTACCCCTTCTTCCAGGGCTGTCATAATCTCTGTTGGTGTTACACATCCTGGACAGCAGGTAATATTATTCTCGTTACACCAGATTACTGTCTCTTCATCAAGTCCAGGTGATACGATAAATTTTGCACCTGCTTCTACTGCTGCCTTTGCCTGATCTTTATTAATAACTGTACCAGCACCAACAATCATGCCTTCAACATTCTGACTAACACTTTTAATTGAATCAAGAGCACAGGATGTTCTTAATGTAATCTCCATGAAGTTGATACCGCCAGCAAGCAATGCTTTTGCAAGTGGAACTGCATCCTCACTTTTATCAAGTACAACTACTGGAACTATACCTGTCTCAATAATCTTCTCACTAATATTCACCGAAATATCCTCCGTAATAGAAAATATAATTTCTTCTACTAGTATTCTAGCATATTTCTTCTTGTGTTCAATAGAAAATTGCGTTATCTTATAATAAATATTTAAATAGGAGTATAAATAATGGTTCCTTTTATTAATGATGACTTTCTTTTGCAGTGTGATATCTCAAAAGATTTATATAACAGCTTTGCAAAAGATCTCCCAATAATCGATTACCACTGTCACATAAATCCTGAAGACATCGCCAAAGATGTAGTTTTTACTAACATAAGTGACATCTGGTTTTCTGGAGATCACTATAAGTGGCGTTTACTTCGCGCCTATGGCATTGATGAAAAATATATAACTGGCGATGCTTCCCCAAAAGAGAAGTTTCTTTGCTGGGCAGAGGTTATCTCCAAAGCATTTGGCAATCCCTTATATCACTGGAACTGCCTTGAACTTTCCAGATATTTTGGTATCCCTGAACCACTGACTCCTGATAATGCTGAAGAAATCTGGG